>DHLY01000081.1:9679-10537 GCA_002405525.1 Proteobacteria bacterium UBA4656 | reverse complement strand
TCGGAGATGCCCGGCAGGCGCTCGTGCAGCACGTCGGCGCCGAGGTGGTGCAGGTTGAGGTGGATGTGGTCGGCGTTGCTGCCGACGCCACGCCCTTCGCGGATCTCCATCGTCATCGCGCGGCTGACCACGTCGCGCGAGGCGAGATCCTTGGCGTTGGGCGCGTAGCGCTCCATGAAGCGCTCGCCCTTGGAATTGGTGAGGTAACCGCCCTCGCCGCGCGCGCCCTCGGTGATCAGGCAACCTGCCCCGTAGATGCCGGTCGGGTGGAACTGCACGAACTCCATGTCCTGCAGCGGCAGGCCGGCGCGCAGCGCCATGCCGCCGCCGTCGCCGGTGCAGGTGTGGGCCGAGGTGGCGCTGAAGTAGGCGCGGCCGTAGCCGCCGGTGGCCAGCACCACGCCGTGCGAGCGGAACAGGTGCAGCGTGCCTTCCGCCATGTCCAGCGCCAGCACGCCGCGGCAGGCGCCCTCGGCGTCGAAGATCAGGTCGAGGGCGAAGTACTCGATGAAGAAGCGCGCGTCGTGCGCCAGCGACTGCTGGTAGAGCGTGTGCAGGATCGCGTGCCCGGTGCGGTCGGCGGCCGCGCAGGTGCGCTGCGCCGTGCCCTTGCCGTAGTGCGTGGTCATGCCGCCGAAGGGGCGCTGGTAGATCCGCCCGTCCTCGGTACGGCTGAACGGCACGCCGTAGTGCTCAAGTTCGATGATGGCCGGGATGGCCTCCTTGCACATGTACTCGATGGCGTCCTGGTCGCCCAGCCAGTCCGAGCCCTTGATGGTGTCGTAGAAGTGGAAGCGCCAGTCGTCCTCGCCCATGTTGCCGAGCGCGGCCGAGATGCCGCCCTGCGCGGCTACGGTG
>DHLY01000081.1:0-9487 GCA_002405525.1 Proteobacteria bacterium UBA4656 | reverse complement strand
CCGAAGGTGGCGCGCAGGCCGGCGCCGCCGGCGCCGACCACGACGATGTCGTACTTGTGTTCAGTGATCGGATAGGCGGGCATGGTGATTCAGGCACCGAGCGCGATGCGCACGATGGCCAGCAGGCTGGCCAGAGCGGCGAGGAAGGCGAGGAACTTGGCCGCGACCTGGAGTAAGACTTCGAGCCATCGAAGGTGCACGTAATCCTCGATCACCACCTGCAGGCCCAGCTGAGCATGATGGAAACCGCAGATTACGAGCGCGGCGGTGAGGACCGCGTTGAGCGGCTGCGCGAGGAAGCCTCGCGCGTCGGCGTAATCACCGAGCCCGAAGGCCGCAATCAGGAACCACGCCACCAGCGGGAGCAGCGCGACCGCGGTCACGCGCTGTGTCACCCAATGGGCCGTCCCGTCCTTGGCTGAGCCGAGGCCGCGCACCCGGGCGAGCGGATGGCGCAGGCTCATGCCCCACCCCGCCCGGCGATCACCGCCCAGCCGATGCCGGCGGTGACCACCCCCGAGATGCCGACCACGGACCAGCCTGACGCATAGGCGCGCGGGATTTCGAGCCCCCAGCCGGCATCCCAGAACAGGTGGCGCAGACCGTTCAGCCAGTGGTACACGAGGGAAAAAACGACCAGCAGCAGCAGCGCGGTTCCCGGCAGGGTGAGCAGGACGGCGTGAAAGACCGCGTGACGCGACGGACCCGCCGCCGTCGCCAGCAGCCACCACGCGAACCCCAAGGCACCGGCGGACAGCGCCACGCCGGTGATGCGATGCAGGATCGAGAGCATGGAAGTCAGCTGCGGTCGGTAGTACGGCCCGATCATGAACGGAGAAAGCGGCCGCTTGCTGCCGGTTGGCGAACTGCTGCTCATGAACGCATGGACCTTCTGCTGCGGGCGCCGCGGCCAGCGCCGTCAGAAATCGATGCAGCGACCGTTCCGCTCCCAGTCGCCGTAGCGCGTCGGCTCCGGCCCCGGGCGGCCGCCCACTTCCCCCGACGGATGCCCCGGGGCCGCCGTCTCGTCGCGCGCCGGATTCGCGGGGTTGCTGAATGGGCGCGGTTCGGACTCGCTTATCATCGGCGTGGGCACATGTTGAGCCTCGAGAGGGTAGCGCGCGTGGCATCGACGAAACAAGCGAGTGGGTCGAACGGAGCGGCATCCCCGGGCGGCTGCGCGGTCCCGCCGTGCGCACTGGACAACTTCGAGGCTGTGGTGCTCGAAGGTGAAGATGCGGTCGACTTCGCGCAGGCGCAGTTTGCCTCCGACCTTGGCACGCTCGAGCCCGGACACTGGCAGTGGACCTGCCTGCTCACCGCCCAGGGTCGCGTGGTCGCGGTGGCCCTGCTGCTGCGGCCGATCGCGACCCGACTGCTGCTCGTCACGCCGGGCGCGCGGTCTGCCGAGCTTGCCGAACGACTGCGGCGCTTCGTGCTTCGCAGGCGGGTCATGCTTTCGGTGGCGCGACCCGCCGTGTATGGCCTGGGTGGCGCAACCTCCGGTCCCGCGCCCAACGTCGGCGGAGCGATCCATGAGATCGAAGGTTCGCTGCGCATCGAAATCGGCGGGGTGGCGGGGCGCATCCTGCAGGTCGGGGGAACGGGGCCACGGCTGGATGCTGTCGCGCGGGCGGCGTGGCGCGCGAGCGATGCGATGGACGGCATTCCGTGGCTGGAGGGCGCGGCGGTTGAAGCCTGGATCCCGCAGGCGCTCGCGCTGGGCCGCCTGGCTGCCTTCAGCACCCGTAAAGGCTGCTATCCCGGGCAGGAGATCGTTGCGCGCACGCACTTTCTGGGCCGCAACAAGCGCGGCTTGCGGCGCGCCATGCTGCCGATGGGCTACGATCCGCCCGCGCCCGGCACGCGGCTGGTCGGGCTGCAGGCGGCACCCGACGCGGAAGCCCACGCCGAGGTGGTGCTTGCCGCCCGCGGCGACGGCACCGGCGTGGTGCTGGCGGTCGCCCGCGACGACGCCCCCCGGGTCCTCCAGCCCGCCGGCGGTGGTCCGGCCCTTGCCTTCGACCCGTTGCCCGGTGTCGCAACGTCTGGCGTCACAGAACCGAAAATGCTATAGCCGTGGCTCGTTCGGAGGTCTTATGAGCCAGACCACGCGAGGCATCCATACGCGGCGCGTTCTTGCCAGCCTGGCGATGGGCCTCGTCGCCCTCTCCGTGGTCCCGGCACGTGCCGCCGACCTCAAGCTGATGGTGGAACCGTTCTACACGCCGGAACGCGCGGCGGAGGTCTACGCTCCCCTGGTCGCCTATCTCGGATCGGCCACCGGGCATCGGATTGAACTGGTCACGCCCCGGAACTACCACTTCTTCTGGCGCGACGTGCGCCAGAACTCGCCGGTCGACCTCATGCTGGCCGAGCCGCCGATCACCGATTACCGGATCCAGCGCTATGGCGCGGTGCCTCTGGTGCGGACGGCGGAAAGCACCAGTTACACGCTGCTGGGCAGCGACACGCTGGAGAACCCGACGCTGGATTCGTTGTATAGCCGCAACATCGTGACCATGCCGAGTCCGAGTCTCGGCTTTGCATTGCTGCTCGAGTTCTTCCCCGATCCGGTGCGCCAGCCCAACATCCTTTCGGCCGCCTCTTCCTGGCGCGACGGCGTCGAGATCGTGTTCGCGGGCGAGTCCGACGCGACCATCGTCCCGACCTGGCTGCAGGCGGAATATCCGAACCTGGTTCCGATCCGAACCTCGCGCGAGTTCCCCGGCATCGCGTTGTGCGCATCGGCCGGGCTCGACCCGAAAGTCGCGGCCGACATCAAGGCCGCCCTGCTCAAGCTGCACGAGGATCCGAACGTCTACGAGGTGCTGAATGAGCTCGGCATCACCGGCTTCGAGGAAGCCTCGGCCGAGGAGTACCGCGGCATGCAGCAGATGCTGCGCGACTTCTACGGGTTCCGCTGACCCCCTGCTTTCCCAGCCGGTCCGCCTGGCCAGTGCGGACGCGGGACGCCCGCGCCGTCCCGGCTGCCGTGCGCCCCATGAACGCCAGCAGTTCATCCGCGGCGCGGTCCGCATGGGGCGGGGACGTCGGCCCATGGCCCGACTTGGCGCGGCGGGCGCGCAGCGTTAGCCTTGAAGGCCGGGGCGTGGAGCGCGACAGGCCGGAGGGATCGCCATGAAGTCCGTGTTGCTGGCAGAGGCATCCCCCACCCGGCGTCGTGCGCTGTCGGCAGTGCTTTCGCAGAGGGGCCACATGGTCACCGCGCCGTCGACGCTCGAGGAGGCGCGCACAGTCCTTGCCCGGCGCGCCGACGACCCGGAGGGTTTCTCCGTGGTCGTTCTGGGATGGCCCGAACATGCAGACGGCAAGGCCGACGCGATATGCGTGCTGCTGCGCTCCGGGCGCTGCGAGCACCTTCCGGTCCTGGTATTGGCTGACCCCGGCAGCCCGCGCGCGATGAACTGGCGGATGCGGCGCCCCGTGACGGCGCTGTTGCCGTGGAGCGACTATCAGGAAGCCCCGGAAGCTATCGCGCAGCTGCTGCAGCCATCGGCCTCCGCGCCGACGTCCGGCTGCGACGGCATCGCCCTTCGTGTCCTGCTGGTCGATGATTCGGCCACCGTGCGACTCGCCCTGTCGCGACTGCTCCGCCAGCACGGTTTCCTGGTCAAGACGGCGGCCGACGCCGGCGAGGGCCTGCTGATCGCGCGCAGCGAATCCTTCGACGTCGCCGTCGTGGACTACTTCTTGCCCGGCGCTCCCGGCACCGACCTGATCGCCGCGCTGCGCCGCGATCCGCGGACTTCGCACGTCCAGTGCGCCACCATCACCGGCACCTATTCCGACGCGGTGATCACCGACTCGCTCGCCGCTGGCGCGGTCGAGTGCCTTTTCAAGAACGAGGCGCGCGACCTCTTGCTGGCGCGACTCGGGTCGCTGGCCCGCACCATTGCCGACCGCAAGTCGATCGACGCCGAGCGGCGTCGCCTGGAAGGCATCCTGGCTGCGGTCGGCGACGGCGTCTACGGCGTCGATCGCGAGGGCCGGATCACCTTCGTGAATCCGGCCGCGCTGGACCTCCTCGGCCATCCGGCACCCGCAGACCTGATCGGCCGCGATGCGTTCGAGGCGATTCACCACGCGTTCGACGACGGGTCGCCGATGCCGCGCGCAGCATCCTTCCTGGTCCAGGCCTACGCCAGTGGCAATCCCGTGCCCGCGTGGCAGGCCACCTTCTGGACCGCCGCGCGGCGCGCCTTGCCGGTGGAGTGCACCGTGTACCCGCTCGCGGTCGACG
This sequence comes from Proteobacteria bacterium UBA4656, assembly GCA_002405525.1. Classification (GTDB taxonomy): domain Bacteria; phylum Pseudomonadota; class Gammaproteobacteria; order Xanthomonadales; family Ahniellaceae; genus UBA4656. The sequence continues at coordinate 5,223 of DHLY01000081.1, read as the reverse complement.
GCGAGCGGCATGGATCCGTGGTGGCCTTCCGCGACATCTCGGCACGCCGTCTCCTCGAGGAAGAGTTGCGCTGGCAGTCCGAGCACGATGGGCTCACCCGGCTGCACAACCGGGCGTGGTTCGAGGCCCAGCTCGAGCAGGAAGTGACGCGACTAAAGCGCACCGAGCAGGCCTCTCTGGTGTTGTTCATCGACGTCGACCGCTTCAGCTTCATCAACGACACGGCTGGCCACGCGGCCGGCGACCAGTTGCTGATCGAGGTCGCGATGCGCCTGAAGTCGCGCCTGCGCGCGTCGGACCATCTCGCGCGGATGGGCGGCGACCAGTACGCGGTCGTGCTGCGCAACGTGTCGCGCGGCGACGCGGCTTCGTTGGCCGACGGATTCCGGCAGACCCTCACGCGCTCGCCGTTCGCGTACGCGGGCAAGTCCTATCGCGTCACGGTCTCGGTGGGCGCGGCGCCGATCGACGGCGGGACGACTTCGGCCAGCGACGCGATGGCCGCGGCCGACATCGCGCTGCACCAGGCCAAGAAAGCCGGGCGCAACCGCGTGCACGTCCACCGCGAAGATGACGGCAGCCGCGCCGCTCTGGACCAGGATCTCGGCTGGTCGTCACGGCTGGAGGACGCGCTGCGCACCGACCGTTTCGTGCTCTGCTTCCAGCCCATCGCGTCCGTGCACGAACTGCTGGCACCATCGGTCGTCGATGCGGCGGGCGCCGAGCCCGCGGCATTCCGCGTCGCCGCCTCGGCAACAGAATTCGAGGTCCTGCTGCGCCTGCGCGAGCCGGGCGGCGGACTGATCCTGCCGGGCGCCTTTCTGCCGTCGGCGGAGCGTTTCGGCCTTCTGCCCGAGATCGACCGCTGGGTGGTGGATCGCGCCGTGCGCGCCCTGCGCGACACGCGCGCGCCACGGCCGTTGCGCCTGTCGATCAACCTTTCTGCGGCGGGGCTGGCCAGCCCCGGCTTCGTTTCCTTCGTCGCCGACCGACTGGTGCAGTACGACCTGGCACCCGAGCGGATCATTTTCGAGGTGGCCGGGGCCAGCGCACCAGCGGCCGCGGCCGTCCGCGCGCCGTTGCAGGCCCTGCGGACATTGGGTTGTGGGCTGGCCGTCGACGACTACGGCACTGGCCACGCGTCGCTCGGCAGCCTGCGCACGATCGACGCCGACGTACTCAAGATCGACGGCGGACTCGTCCGCGGCCTGCCCGACGACCCGCTGGACCGCGCGATCCTCGCCGGACTGGCCGACATGGCGCGGACCGCCGGCAAGCGCACGGTTCTGAAGTCGCTGGAGAACCCAGCCGCTTTTTCCACCTTGCTGGAGTCCGGCATCGGGCAGGTGCAGGGCCAGGCGGTGGGCATGCCGCTGCTGCATCTGCCGGGTGCGGGCCAGGGCCCCTCGCTGGTCGCCGTCACCGGCCGCCTTGTGGGCTGACCGCCGCCATTGGCCGCGCCCTCGCGGCCGTCCATACTGCAGTCATGACCGGCAACGCGGCGCCAGCGCCAAGCTTTCTCTGGCACGACTACGAAACCACTGGCGCCGACTCGCGCCGCGACCGGCCGCTGCAGTTCGCGGCCTGGCGCACCGGCCTCGACCTGGCGCCGGCAGCCGACCCTGTCGTGCTGTGGTGCGCGCCGCCACGCGACCGGCTTCCTGCGCCGGAAGCCGGGCTGGTTACCGGGCTGGTGCCGCAGGATGTCGCCGCCCGCGGCACCCATGAGGCTGCCTTCGCGGCGGCCGTCCACGCACAGCTCGCCGAGCCGGGCACCTGCGCCGCAGGCTGGAACTCGATCCGCTTCGACGACGAGTTCAGCCGCCATCTGCTGTACCGCAATTTCTTCGATCCGTACGCCCGCGAGTGGGAGCATGGGAATTCGCGCTGGGACCTGATCGACCTCGCGCGACTGTGTTATTCGCTGCGCCCGGGCGGCATCGAGTGGCCGCTGCGCGAGGACGGCGCGCCGAGCTTCCGGCTCGCCGACCTGGCGCGCGCCAACCGCCTGCTCGAGCATCGCGCACACGACGCGCTCGGTGATGTCGAGGCCACGCTTGCGCTGGCGCGCCTGCTGCGGGCGAAGCAGCCGCGGTTGTTCGACTGGCACTTCGGCCTGCGCTGGAAACGCCGCGCGCTGGAACTGCTGGACTGGGTCGGCATGACGCCGGTCGTGCACGCCTCGCAGCGATTCCCGGCCCAGCGCGGCTGCCTCGCAATGGTGGTGCCGCTTGCCGAACATCCGACCAACCGCAACGGCGTGATCGTCTACGACCTGGCCGTGCCGCCCGACGACCTGCTGGCCCTGCCGGCGGAAGAACTCGCCGATCGCGTGTTCACGCCGCGTGGCGACCTGCCCGAAGAGATCGGTCGCGTTCCGCTGAAGACGGTGCACGCCAACCGCAGCCCGGCGCTGGCACCGGTCAGCACGCTGGCGGGCGTCGACACCGCCCGCATCGGGCTCGATGTCGCGGCCTGCGAGCGGCACCTGTCGCGGCTCCGGGCAGCGGACGGTCTGGCTGCCAAGGTCCGTGCGGTGTTCGGCGCGGCCGAGCCGCGCCCGGCTGCCGCCGACCCGGAACTCGCGCTGTACGAAGGCTTCCTGCCCGACGGCGATCGGCCACTGCTGCGCCGCGTGCGCGCCACCCCGCCGGAGCGCCTCGGCACCGACGATTTTCCGTTCAGCGATCCGCGCTACAGCGAACTGCTGTTCCGCTACCGCGCCGCGAACTGGCCCGACACCCTCAATCCGCCCGAGCGCGCGCGCTGGCGCGAGCAGTGTCGTCGGCGCTTGCTCGGCGTTGATCCGCTGGGCACGCCCGACCTTGCAAGCTACGAGGCCCGGATCGCCGCCCTGCGCGCGACTGCGACCGGGCCGCAGCACGCCCTGCTCGACCGCTACCTCGAGTGGGGGCGCAGCCTGAACGAAGAGTTCTCCGCATGACCACGCCCTGCTTTACACCCGCCGCGTTCACCTTCCTGCGCGCGCTGGCGCGCCACAACGACCGCAACTGGTTCGCGGCGAACAAGTCCCGCTACGACGAGCACGTCCGGCAGCCCTTCCTTTCGGTGATCGCCGCCATGGATGCGCCGCTGGCGAAGATCAGCCCCCACTATCGCGCGGACCCGCGCAAGGTCGGCGGCTCGCTCTTCCGCATCCAGCGCGACACCCGCTTCTCCAACGACAAGTCGCCGTACAAGACGTGGTCGGGCGCGCGCTTCTTCCACGAGCGCGGGCGCGACGTCGAGGCGCCGTCGTTCTACCTGCACATGCAGCCGGGGGGCTGCTTCGTCGGTGCGGGGCTGTGGCATCCGGAGCCGCCGACCCTGCGCCGCATCCGCGACTTCATCGTCGACAACCCGACTGCGTGGACGGTGGCCACCCGCGCGCCGGCCTTCGTGCGGCGCTACGATTTCGCGGGCGAGTCGCTCGCGCGCGCGCCGCGCGGCTACGACCCTGCGCATCCGCTGATCGGGGACCTCAAGCGCAAGGGCTTCAGCGTGGTGGCGCCGCTCGACGATGCCGAAATGTGCTCGCCGCGCCTGCCGAACCTGCTCGCCTCGCACTTCAAGGCGACCGCCCCGCTGGTCGACTACCTGTGCGCCGCGCTGGACCTGCCGTTCTGACCTGCGCGACGGCGGCAGCGGGCTGATGGCGCCGGTCCCCACGCTGCGCCTGTCGGCGTTCTATTTCTTCTACCTCGCGGCGCTCGGGGCGTTCTCGCCCTACTTCCCGCTGTGGCTCGACCACCAGGGCCTGTCGGCGGTGGCGATCAGCGGGATGATGTCGTTGTGGTACGGCACGCGCGTGGTCTCGCCCAGCGCCTGGGGCCACCTGGTGCTGAGCTCGAAGCGGCCGATCCACTGGCTGCGCATCGGCGCGGCGCTCACCGTCCTGGCGTTCGCGGGCTTCCTGTGGCCGCAGGCGCCGCTGGTCGCGCTGTTGGCGGTGATGGCGGCGTTCAGCTTCTTCTACAACGCGATCATGCCGCAGTTCGAGGCGGTCACGCTGTCGAACCTCGCCGAGGCGCCACATCGCTACGGACGCATCCGGCTGTGGGGTTCGGTGGGTTTCCTGCTGACCGCGACCGCGCTCGGACCGCTGTTCGACCGCATCGGCATCGGCTGGCTGCCGTGGGTGATGCTGCCGATGTTCAGCCTGCTGCTGATCGCCGCGTTCGCCAACGACTACGGCCCCGCGCACCGCGACGACGGCCCGCGCGAGTCGCTGGCCAGCAGCCTGCGCCGCCCGGGCGTCGCCGCGCTGATCGGCGCCGGGTTCCTGATGCAGGTCGCGCACGGGCCCTACTACGTGTTCTTCTCCCTGCACCTCGCCGAGGCCGGCTACAGCAAGGGCGCGCTGGGGCTGTTCTGGGCGATCGGCGTGCTGGCCGAGATCGTGATGTTCTGGTTCGCCGCGCGCCTGCTGGAGCGGCATGGCGCGGTTCGACTGATGCGCTGGTGCATGGCGGCCGCGGTGCTGCGCTTCATCGCCACCGCGCTGGTGCCCGGTTCGGCGCTCGCGCTGTCGATCGCGCAGCTCGGCCACGCGCTGACCTTCGGCCTGTTCCATTCGGCTGGCATGCAGCGCACGGCGCGCCTGTTCCCGGGTCGCCTGCTCGGGCAGGGCCAGGGACTGCTGTACGGCCTTTCGTCCGGCCTCGGCGGCGTCACCGGCGCCCTGCTCGCGGGCCAGTTCTGGGGGCTCGGTGGGGGCCGCGCCGCCTTCCTGTTCGCCGCCGTCGCCGCGGCCGCGGGCCTGTGGCTCACGCTGCGCGCGATGCAGCCCGGTGATGCCGCGACTTGTCCACGCGACTTGCCGCTGGCGGGGGACGAGGCCTCCTGACGCCCCAAGAGCGCGCAACGCCGTCGAGTTGCGGGTACCGCGAACTCGCGCCTTCCCTGCCCTGCTACGACGCGACGCGATTGATCGTGCTTTGCGTTGAACGATCAGTTGCCCAAGAATGCTAGCTCGGTGATCGGAGTTGCAAACGCTCGTGTATCGGAGGCTTTCATGGGCGCAGGCACGAAAAAGAAGCAGCGGTTCTTGAAGGAGCATCCTTGACTGCGCATTCTGCGGTGGCACCTCTGCCGCAACCTGCGTCGAGCATTGCCCGCCGCGGGCGATGTTTCAGTACAGGATCGGGCCGGAAGCGCTTGAGTTTCCTTCGTGTGACCGTTGCAATCATGGAACAAGTAAGCCTCTCTTGAAATCCGAGTGGG
>DHLY01000055.1:18701-20213 GCA_002405525.1 Proteobacteria bacterium UBA4656 | reverse complement strand
CAGCGCTATGCCGTCGCGGGCGATTCGCGTCGCTTCAAGCCCGTCATTTCGGTGGCCGATCCGGCGCGCCGCTTCCTGTCGTTCCTCAACCTCGTCGAACTGCTCGTGCTCGCGGCAATCCGCCACAAACACAAGGTTCCGCTCGGCAAGGTACGCAAGGCGCTGGATTACCTGCGAAAGAACCTGACCACCGACCATCCGCTCGCCGACCACCAGTTCCTGACCAACGGCGTCGACCTGTTCGTCGAGCACTACGGCAAGATCCTGAATCTGTCCAGGAACGGACAGATCGAAATCCGCGACATGATCGTCGCCTATCTCAAGCTGGTCGATCGCGACGACCAGGGGATCCCGATCCGCCTGCACCTGCCCAAAGTCGCCTCGATCGACGCACAGCCCGCGCCGAGCGCGATCGTGATCGACCCCCGGTTCGGTTTCGGCCGACCGGTGATCGAAGGATCCGGCGTGCGGATCGACGTGATGGTCGAGCGGTTCAACAGCGGCGAGGGCATCGTCGAGCTCGCGGCGGACTACGGGCTGCCGGCCGCCGCAATTGAGGACGCGATTCGCATGGACTCACGACGGGCAGCCTGACGCCGCGCGCGCCATTGGGGCTGTGGACGTCCGCGATCTCCAGCGACTCCAATCGACCAGCAGCACGACACCACGTCGAAAAGGACTTCGAATGTACTTGATGTATGTCGATGAGAGCGGCGACCCCGGCATGAACGGCTCGCCCAGTCGATTCTTCGTGCTCTCGGGCCTGGTGATCCATGAAGCGAGCTGGCGCCCGTGTCTGGATCACGTCCTTGAGTTCAGGCGACGCATGAAGGGCGCCTTCGGGCTGCGCATCCGCGAAGAGCTTCATGCAGCGCATCTGATCACGACACCGGGGAGCCTTGCACGAATACCGCGTTTCGACAGGCTGACCATCATCCGTCACTTCGCCGACGAACTCGCCAAGTTTCCTCAGGTCTCGATCATCAACGTGGTGGTGTCGAAAGACGGGAAGCCGGACGATTTCGATGTGGCCGAGCAAGCCTGGCGGGCCTTGCTCCAGCGATTCGAAAACACGCTGCTTCGCGCCAACTTCCCCGGGCCGTCGGACTCGTTTCAGCGAGGGCTCGTGATTCCGGACGGGGCACCACTTCCTCGAATCGTGAGCCTGTTGCGGCGCCTACGCCACTTCAATCCTGTCCCGAGCCGATTCGGCCCAGCCAGGAATCTTCCACTGGTTCGAGTCGTGGAGGACCCCGTCTTTCGTGACAGCGCGCAGTCGCTGATCATTCAGGCTGCTGATCTGGCAGCGTTTCTGCTCTACCAGCGCGAGCAGCCGAACGCCTACATGCGAAAGAAGGGTGGCGGTGCCTACTTCGAGCGACTTGGACCGGTGCTGTGCAGGCATGCCGCACCATCGGACCCCTTCGGGGTCGTGCGCCTCAGAGTACAAAAGAAAAGGGGCGCCGAAGCGCCCCGGGGGGCTCCTACCGGGCGGACGGAGCCGCCTTTCAG
>DHLY01000055.1:13565-18446 GCA_002405525.1 Proteobacteria bacterium UBA4656 | reverse complement strand
GCGAGGGTGTCGAGCAGTTGCGGGAGGCGGTCGCGCCAGCGGCCGCGGGCGGTGAAGCGGGCGGCGATGTCGTCGAGGGACAAAGGGCTGCGGGTGGCGGCGAGCACGTCGGCCACGGCGCGGGCCTGTTCGGGGGCGGTCTTGGGCCAGGGCAGGCGATCGTCGACGGCGCCGGACGACGCGCCCGCGCTGCCGTCGCCCTCGCCGGCAGACGCAGCGGCAGTGCCGCGTCGCCCGGGCTTACCGGACGTCGCCACCCCGCCGCGCTTTGTGGAAGCGGCGCGTGCGCCGCGATGCCCCGCGGTTGTGGGAGCGGCGCGTGCGCCGCGATGCCTTTCGCCCTCGCCTGCCTCTCCATCTTCCTCGGACTCCGCCATCGGCAACGGGTCCTGCACCGCCGCCGCCTCGGTCGTCTGCGGATTCTGGAATTCCGGCCGCAGCCAGCGCACGATCCCGCGCGCTTCCTCCGCCGCACGCTCGGCATTCAGCGCGACGAGGCGCGAGAGCAGTTCCTCCTCGGCCTCGGCCTGGTCGGCCGGCTTTTCGGGCCACGGCGTGGTGGCGCCCGGCTTGCCGATCAGCCGCTCGCCGAGGTCTTCCCAACCGTAGGCGGCGAACACCGCGCGGTCGAGGTCGTCGTGGAGTTCGCGGAGGACGGAGACGAGGCCTTTGTCGTAGATTGCCCTACTACTTTCGGTCAAACCTTCCTCGCGGCGCACCGTCTCAAGCACCGAGTAGAGCCCGGCAAGGGTGAGTTCGGGGTAGAGCGTGACCTGGCGAGTCCTGTGCGCCTCAATCCGCCTCGCCTTGTCGGCGATTCGGGCACCGGCCCTCTCGGGGAAGGGAAACGCATCGAAGCACGTTGACTTCGTGTAGCGCGAGTCGTTGCCAACCCCGAGACGGGCGCCAGTTCGCAACGCCCACGCAACGTGAATTCGGCTGCTGAGCACTCCAAGGTAATGATCGTCGTCTAGGCCGATCACTACCAAGGTCTGGTCGGGCAAAACTGAGGCGCTCTCGAACTTGAAGTAGCGATGCCTCGAAGTGAGTACGGTGACAATGTACTGGTCGATACCTCCCCGCAGGATTCGCCTAAGATCCTCATTGGTTCGACGATGCAGCCACCAGCGCTCACGCAAATCCTTGTCGCGGTTCTGCTGCCTTTCAGGCTTTACCTTGTCGCAAAGCCACTGAAAAACCTCCGGCAGTGAGGCCTTAAGTTCATCAGGGTTGAGCGGCCATGCATCGATCACGTATCGACCCCTTGCACCGCGGGCGAGGTCGATCCCGGAGACGTACGGGCGGATGTGAGTGCGACCCATCTCTGAACCGAATGCGCCGAGCTTCGCCGCTGTCTCTGCGCTAACGACCATTCCCTCGCCGTGTGGGATGACGCCGCATGTGGCCAGCAACAGATTCGAACGCAAAGCGACTGACTTCGAGGTGTCTGCGCCCACGGTCAGGGCGGCGGCAATCTTGCCTTCGCTTCGCTTGAACTCCGCGATCCTTTCGCCCTCGAGCCCGTCCACCTCACTTACGACGTGGTCCATGATCCCGCGTATGTCGCCCGGCGAAACAACAGTGATTGCAATCCGCACAGCTGCGGAACCGGCACCATCGATCCATGGGTGATCGGGCACTGCATACGTGATCGATGCAAGTCCCGCGTGATCAGAGCCTGAACCAGAAAGAGCTGCATTGACGACAGCGGCGTTGAAGTGCTGACCGATGGAGTTAGTAGTGATTAGACCGAAGCGTCGGAGCTCTCCGCGCCGGACCAACTGGGCCGCCTTAACCCACCAATAGAGGACAAAGTCCGCCGACTCACGGACCTCACTCCATTGAGCACGAAGTGCTTCAACGTATCCGTCTCCAAGGGCCTTTCGTATCGCTAGCTTTCCGATGAACGGCGGGTTGCCGACCACGAACTCCGCCGCCGGCCACTCCGCCTTGCGCGGATTCACGTAGCGCTCCACCGGCACCCGCGCGCTGTCGTCGGGGATCGGCTCGCCGGTCACGGGCGAGGTCTTCATGGTCTTGCCGTCCCAGCGCGTGACGGGCTTGCCGTGTTCGTCGGTGACGTATTCGATGCGATCCCAGGCCAGCACGGCGTCGCGGCATTCGATGTTGCGGAAGTCGCGCAGCACGGGCTCGGGCGGGTTGACGTTGCCGCGGGTGCGGTAGTGCCACTGCAGGTAGCCGATCCACAGCACCATCTCGGCGATGGCGGCGGCGCGCGGGTTGACCTCGATGCCGAGCAACTGGTGCGGGTCGACGGTTTCGCCGCCGAAGGGGTCGGCTCGGCCGCCTTCCAGCGCGAGGCCCTGCTGGCGCTGCTTGGCGCTGCGGCGTTCGGGGTCGAGGTCGTCGAAGGTGTTGAGCACCTCGCCTTCGAGGCGCTTCAGGTGCTCCAGCGTCACGTAGAGAAAATTCCCGCTGCCGCAGGCCGGGTCGAGCACGCGCACGGCGCACAGGGCGCGGTGGAAGTCCTTCAGTGCCTGCAGGGCGCCGTCGAGGTCGTCCTCGCGGGCCAGGGTGAGCGCGGCGGCCTTGGCGTCGGCCCAGTCCTCGCGCAGCGGTTCGATCACCGTGGGCAGGACGAGGCGCTCGACGTAGGCCCGCGGGGTGTAGTGGGCACCGAGCGCGTGGCGCTCGTCGGGGTCGAGCGCGCGTTCCAGCAGGGTGCCGAAGATGGCGGGCTCGACCTCGCTCCACTGCGCGCGGGCCGCGTCGATGAGCAGCACGATCTGCGCGCGGGTGAGCGGCAGCACGTCGGGCTGCTTGAACAGCTTGCCGTTGAAGCGCAGCACGGGCACGGCGAGCGACACCGAGAAGCCGCCGGAATCCATCTCGCGCCACAGCGCGGACACCATGCGCATGGCGGTGGCCGGGTCGTCGGCGTGCTTTTCCAGCAGCGCGCGGAAGCCGTCCTTGGGCAGCAGGCCGATGTCCTCGGCGAAGAAGGTGAACAGGCAGCGGCTGAGGAACGCGGCCACGGCTTCGGCGGGATGGCCGGCGCTTTCGAGCGACTTCGCCACTTCGGCCAGCCTTGCGGCGATCTCGCGCGTGACCTTGGCGCTGCGCCGCGTCGGGTCGAGCGACAGCGGATCGGTCCACACCCCGGCGAGGCGCTCGCGGATCGCCGGGTCGCGCAGGGCCTCCAGCGGGATGCGGTGCGAGCGCGGGTCGGGGAACGGCACGTAGGTCGCGCCGGAGCGCGAGAACTCCGCGTAGAGCTCGATCACCCGGCCGACGTCGACCACCACCAGGAACGGCGGGCGGCCTTCGTCGGCCGGCAGGGCGCGGGCGTAGGCTTCCGCCTGGCTGCGTGCGCGCAGCAGGGCGTCGTCGAAGCCCTTGGCGGCCTCCGGGCCCTTGATGCGCTTGCACTCGCAGACGAAGGCGCCGCGGCGGTAGAGGTCGATGCGGCCCGACGACGTGCTGCCGTCGCCGTGGCGGAAGGTCACCCCGCGCTCGAAGACGTAGGCGTTGTCGCGGTGCTCGGCGCCGGCGGGCTCGGGGCGCGGCAGGCCCAGCAGTTCCGTGAGTTCGGTCAGGAACAGCTGGTAGTTCGCCAGTTCATTGCCGGTGGCCTTCGACCAGCGGGCGATGAAGGCGTCGGTGCGGTCGGGCGTTCCGTGCATGGGGGCGGGTTCCGGCGGTACCGCTTACCCTAGCAACTCTCGCGGCACGGCGGCGAGGGCGGAAGGGACGGTCGCGAGCGATGCTCGCTCCCACAACAGCACGCGGAACATGAGCGCATCGCCACGGCGGGACGCCTTCCCTGTCGGTGCAGGGCTCCCCCGCATCTGGATGGTGCTTTCGCACCCGCTCCGGGACCGGCCCGGCGATTTTCCGGTCGTCGTGGCGATGCGCGGTGAGCATGCCTGAATCGGACTTGCATGACATCTGGGCGGAGCCCTCACGCTGGAAGCAGTTGGCGTTGAACTCGCTGGATGACGATGGGATTGGGCCCAGGGCCCAGGGCTCAGGGCCCAGTCAAGAGCAGTCACCGGGCCGTGGGCCATTGGAGCCATGACGGTGCGGCGTGGCGGTGCAATTCGCTGCGCTCATTGCACCCTACGACGGCGCCTGCCGCCGCAATATCGACACGATGTCGAACAGCCCGCGCCAGTCGACCGCGAAGCGGATCGCGGCGAGCAGCACGGCGGCGACCACGGGCCAGCCGGCGATCGCCGGCAGCATGCCGAGGATGAGGGCGAACTGCAGGGCGATGATGCGCGGGTATGGCGCCATCATCAGCGCCGCGCGCGGCAGGGCGGCGAGTTCGGCGTCGGCGCGGAAGGCGCGCAGTTTCCAGGCCTCCTCGGCCACCATCACGGCGAGCGTGGCGAGCCCGATGGCGGTCGCCCAGCCGGCGAAGGCGCCGTCGAAGACGAAGGTGATGAAGGCGAGGTGCGCGGCGCAGAACAGGCCGTAGTGCACGACGAAGAAGCCGGGCAGGATCCAGTGCTGCACGCGGGCGCTGTTGTGCAGCAGTTCGGCCACCCGTTCGGGCGCCTCGTCGCTGTGCGCCAGCGTGGCGGCGAGCTTCGGATCGGGCAGCAGGGTCTTCGACCCCCGCATCCGCGGCAGCCAGAACAGGCCGATCAGCACGTTCTCGATCCAGTACAGGCCGATCACGCTGGCCACCGGCCAGTCGAACACCAGCACGCCGGCCAGCGGCAGCAGGGCGCTGCCCAGCGCGAGCGGCAGCGGCGGGCGCGGGTGCAGGCGCGTGAGCGCGGGGTATTTCGCCAGCCAGTCGATCTTCGCCATCGTCGCCATCCACGCGGATCCGTCGCCGCGCGCGCATTCTGCCAGCGAAGCGCGGTGACCCATCGCTCACCGTAGGGTGCAATGAGCGCAGCGAATTGCACC
>DHLY01000055.1:12454-13237 GCA_002405525.1 Proteobacteria bacterium UBA4656 | reverse complement strand
GAACTTCGCCGGATGCGCGGTGGCGACCACCGCCCAGTCGCGATCGTCGCCGGCGCGGCGGAGGCGCTCCAGCACCTCGACCGCGCACGCCGTGTGCGGGCACCAGACCTGCGCATACCGCGCCTCGCCCTCGGCAATGCGTGCGCGGATGGTGGCGTCGTCCACCCACTGCGCGGACACCGCGCGCGACAGCGCCGCATGCTCGGGCAGCAACCAGCGCAGGCGCTCGGCGTTGCTCGGGTTGCCGACGTCCATCGCATTGGCGAGCGTGGCGAGGCTCTCGCGCGCCTCGTACACGCCGCTGGCGAGGAAGTCGGCCAGCACGCGGTTGGCATTGCTGGCCAGCACGATGTCGCCGATCGGCAGGCCGACGGCCCGCGCGAGGATGGCGGCGAAGGCGTTGCCGAGGTTGCCGGTCGGCACGACGAGGTTCAACGGCGCACGACCCGCACGCGCGTGGCGCAGCGCCGCGGCCGCGTAGTAGCCCATCTGCGGCAGCAGGCGGCCGAGGCTGATGCTGTTGGCCGAGGCCAGCGGGCGCCGTGCGCGCAACTCGGCGTCACCGAAGGCCTGCTTGACCAGACGCTGGCAATCGTCGAAGGAACCCGACACCTTGAACGCGGCGACGTTGTCGCCGAAGCAGCCCAGTTGGTGCGCCTGCCGCGGCGACACCCGGCCGTCGGGATACAGGATGGCCACGCGCACGCCCGGCTGGCGATGGAAAGCGGCGCCGACCGCGCTGCCGGTGTCGCCGCTGGTGGCGACCAGCACGGTGACCTCCGG
>DHLY01000055.1:12064-12217 GCA_002405525.1 Proteobacteria bacterium UBA4656 | reverse complement strand
CGCATCGAAGGCGTAGGCGTGGGCGCACAGTGCGGGCAGCGACGCGGCGAGGCGGTCGCCGGCGAAGAACGGCGTGAGCAGGGCTTCGGCGATGGCCGGCAGTCCGGTCGCGCGGTCGAAGGCCGCGCCGTCGAGGCGCGGCAGCGCCTGCGG
>DHLY01000055.1:0-11814 GCA_002405525.1 Proteobacteria bacterium UBA4656 | reverse complement strand
ACCGACCACGACATCACTGTCGAGTCCGGCGGCGGCGAAGGCGGCCTGCATCGGCGCGAGTGCCGCGCGCGCTGCCGCCTCGCCGTCGAACCAGCCGAACACGCTGGGGCCGGCGCCGGAGATCGACGCACCCAGTGCACCGGCGTCCAGCGCCGCCCGCTTCACGGCCGCGAAGCCCGGCACCAGCGGCGCGCGGCGTGGTTCGACCAGCACGTCGGACAGCCCGGTTCGGATCAATTCGAGATCGCCCGAGTAGCAACCGGCGAGCACCAGCGCCAGGTTGGCGCTCTGCGGCACGAAATCCCCGATCGCATAGGCACCGCGCAGGGCTTCGCGCGCGCGGCGCGTCTCGACCACGCAGTGCGGATGGACCAGCGCGCACCACAGCCGTTGCGGCACCGGCACCTTGACCAGGCGGTCGGCAGTGGCGAGCACCAGGCCACCGAGCAGCTGCGGGCCGACATTGTCGCCGTGCTTGCCGCCACTGGCGGCGCTTTCTCCGTCGAGTGCGAACGGATACAGCGCTTCGATCGCCAGCGGCGCATCGAGCAGGGCGTTCGCCGCCACCAGCGCGGCGCTGGCCGAGGCCGCGCTGCCGCCCATGCCGGAGCCGAGCGCGATGCCCTTGTCGATCTCCAGCGCGATCCCGAACGACAGGTCCAGCGCGCGACGCATGGCGTCGACCGCGCGCGCGCCGGTGTTGCGCGCGACATCGCGCGGCAGGTCGGTGACCGTACCGCGGATGGCATCCACCCGCACCTCGCGCGCGTCGATGCGCCGCGCGGTGACGATGTCGCCGGGACCGATCAGCGCGTGTCCGAGGATGTCGAAGCCGACGCCGACGTTGCCGACGGAGGCCGGGGCGAAGGCGGTGGCGGTGTGGGGGGTCATGGCCGGCTCGACCGCTGCATCGTCGACCGCTGCTGCAAGATCGGACCCCTCTCCCCCGACCCCTCTCCCACAAGGGGAGAGGGGAGTTCGGCAGATCCAACTCGCGGCGTGCCGCGGTGTGCGCGGGCTTTGCTCCCCTGCCCCCTCGTGGGGGAGGGGTTGGGGGAGAGGGGGAGCGTCTGGTCCGACCCTGGCATCACACCCGCGCCCCCAGCGACTGCGCCACCCGCAGCAGGTCGGCGAACACGCCGGCGGCGGTGACCTCGGGGCCGGCGCCCGGGCCCTGCACCACCAGCGGGTTGTCGCGGTAGCGGGCGGTGGTGAACTGCACGATGTTGTCGGTGAGCCGGATATGGGCGAAAGCATGTTCGCCCGGCAGTTCGACCAGGCCCACGGTCGCCGCGCCCGCATGATCGAGCCGCGCCACGTAACGCAGCACCCGGCCGCGCGCGGCCGCCGCCGCGTGGCGCAGCTTCATCGGTGCGTCCATCAGCGGCAGATGCTGCAGGAACTGCTCGCGCGTGGCGCCCTGCAGTTCCTCCGGCACCAGGCTTTCGACCTTGACGTCGGACAGCTCCAGGGACAGGCCCATCTCGCGGCCGAGAATCACGAGTTTGCGCGCCACGTCGGTGCCGCTGAGGTCGTCGCGCGGATCGGGCTCGGTGTAGCCCGCCGTGCGGGCTGCCTCGACCAGGGCCGAAAACGGCTGCGTGCCGTCGTAGCGATTGAACAGCCAAGCCAGGGTGCCGCTGAGGATGCCCTCCACCGCCAGCACATCGTCGCCGGTGTCGAGCAGGTCGCGCAGGGTGGTGATGATCGGCAACCCCGCGCCCACCGTGGCCTCGTAGCGGAAGCGCGCGCCGGACGTCGCGCAGGCATCCCGGATCGCGCGCCAGCGCGCCACCGGGCCGGCGCCGGCCTGCTTGTTCGGCGTGATGACGTGGATGCGGCGCGCCAGCCACTCCGGGTAGTGGTCGGCGACCTGCGACGACGCCGAGCAGTCGACGATCACCGCGTGCGGCAGGTGTTCGGCGCCGACATGGTCGGCCAGGCGCGCGAAGTCGGACGGTTCGGCAGCTGCGGCGAGCTGGTCCTTCCATTCGGCGAGATCGAGCGCGGTCTCCGCGCGCAGCAGGCGCCGGCTGTCGCCGATCGCGCGCACGCGCAGGTCGAGGTTGGCCTCGCGCTTGAGGCGCGCCGCCGCGGCCTGCAACTGGCTGAGCAGGGCGCGACCGACCTGGCCGGGCCCCACCACGCCGATCGACAGGGTCAACGCGGACAGGTAGAAGGCGGCATGCACCGCGCGCAGTGCGCGCGCCGCCTGGCGGCCGTCGATCGCCACCGAGATGTTGCGCTCCGAAGCGCCCTGCGCGATCGCGCGCACGTTGATGCCGGAGCGCGCCAGGGCGTCGAACAGCCGCGCCGCGATGCCGGGCGTGCCCGCCATGCCTTCGCCGACCACCGCCATCACGCTGATCCCGGGCTCGGCGCCGACGCGCTGGATCTGCCCGCGACCGAGTTCACGGGCGTAGGCGTCTTCCAGCACCGCGACCGCACGCTGTGCGTGGGCCCCCTCGACCACGCAGCAGATCGAATGCTCGGACGAGCCCTGCGAGATCATCACCACCGAGATGCCGGCGCGGTGCAGGGCGGCGAACACGCGCTCGGCAGTGCCCGGCACACCGATCATCCCGGCGCCCTCGACGCTGACCATGGCCAGCCCGCCGATCGCGGTGATGCCCTTGACCGGCGGGTCCTTGGCCGCGCTGGCGGCGATCAGGCTGCCGGGATGCTCGGGCCTGAAGGTATTGCGGATGCGCAGCGGGATGTTGCGCGCGATCGCCGGCTGCATGGTCTGCGGATGGATCACCTTGGCGCCGAAGTAGGCCAGCTCGCAGGCCTCGGCGTAGGTCAGTTCGGGTACCAGCACGGCTTCGGGCACCAGCCGCGGGTCGGCGCTGAGCACGCCGTCGACGTCGGTCCAGATGTGGACCTCGGCGGCGCCGAACAGCGCGCCGAAGATCGCGGCGGAGTAGTCGCTGCCGTTGCGGCCGAGGGTGGTCGCGCGGCCGGCGGCGTCGCGCGCCACGAAGCCGGTGATCACCACCCGCGACCCGGGATGCGCCGTGCGCCACTGTGCCAGACGCGCGGCGGACTGCTCCCATTCGACCACCGCGCCCAGTTCCTCATGGCGCACGACGAGCACGTCGCGGGCGTCCAGCACCTCGCAGCGGTCGCCGAGTTCGCGGAAGTAGGCGCCCAGCAGGACCGCCGAAAAAACCTCGCCGAGTCCGTGGATGTAGGCCAGCGCCTCGGGCGAGGGCGCGCCGAGCAGGTCCAGCGCGTGCAGCAGGTCGCGCAGGTGGGCGAAGTCGTTCTCCAGTTTCTCCACCGTCGGGCCCTGGTGGCCGCTGAGCAGGGTCCGCGCCGCCTCGAGGTGCTTGCGCTCGAGATCGAGACAGGCGTTGCTCCAGCCCGGGTCGCGCGCAGCGGCCAGGTCGGCGAGGCGGATCAGCGCGTCGGTAACGCCGGACATGGCCGACACCACCACCACCTGGACACCGTCGTCCCGCGCCCGCAGGATGTTCGCGACGTGCTTCATGCGCTCGGCCGTGGCCACGCTGGTGCCGCCGAACTTGTGGGCGACCACGGGACCCTCGCGGGGCGGTTGCTGCAGCGCGCTGTCGCTCATGTGTCCCTCTCCGGGGCGCTGCGGCGGCGGCGGGCGACCCTCCCTGCCCGCCGGCCGCGGGGCCCGCTGGTTGTTCGGTGCGCGGGCCGCGCGCACCCTGGTGCACCGTGCCCGCGGCGTCGACCCGCACCGCGTGCAAAACGGTCGGACCCATCGCCTTGGACTTCACCGCAGTGCAACATGCCATGTCAAGCCGCCGCACGCGGCGCCGACCATCGATGCACCGCCAAGTAAAGAATGGGGCTCCGCGGGCACCCGACCGCGGCGGTACCGCCCGATCGTGGCGACGCACGGGACGGTCCGCGCGCCGTGGCGTGACCGTCGACCGGCGACGGGCCGCGGCGTGCGCGCGCTGAAAGCCCGAGCCGATCGAGCGGGCCGGGCCCGCGCCCGGGCAACGCGGCCGCGCGGCGCCATGCCCGCATCGGTCCTGCCGGCGAGGCCGGCGCAGTACCCCGATCAGGCCCCGCCGAGCGCGCGTCGCACCGGCGGGAGCGGCTTGGCAAGGTCGAACAGCAGCACCGCAGCGATGCCGGTCGCGGCCGCGCCCAGCGCATGCGCGGGGTCCGGCTGGGCGAAACGGAACAGACCCGCGGCCGCCGGCCACAACATGCAGGCGGCGACGATCGCCGCCGCCGCGCCGGTCACGATCCAATACACGCGGTGCCCCGCCTCGAACAGGCGCGGCAGGGTGGCGCCGCGCGCGGCGTTGACCCGCACCAGGGCGAGGTTGCCCGCGGTCAGCGCCAGGAAGGCAAGGCTGCGCTGCACGTCCTCGGCCAGACCGGCGGTCCGCGCGGCGAAGTGGACGGCGAGCACTGCCAGCAGCAGCAAGCCGCCCTGCGCAAAACCGATCGCGAGCTGCGGCCAGCCCACCAGCGGTTCATCGGGACGGCGCGGCGGGCGCTGCATGATGCCGCGTTCTTCGGGCTCGTCCTCGAAGGCCACCGAGCAGATCGGGTCGACCACCATCTCGATCAGCACCACGTGCATGGGGAGCAGCACCGGCGGCAGGCCTGCGAGCAGCGGCAGCAGGGCGAGTCCCGCCACCGGCAGGTGGATGGCGGCGATGTAGATCATCACCTTGCGCAGATTGTCGAAGATGCGCCGACCCAGTCGCACGCCGGCCACGATGCGGCCGAAGTCATCGTCGAGCAGGGCGATGGACGCCGCCTCGCGCGCCACGTCGGTGCCGCGCTGCGCCATTGCGATGCCGATGTGCGCAGCCTTGAGCGCCGGCGCATCGTTGACCCCGTCGCCGGTCATCGCCACGACCTCGCCGTCGGCCTTGAACGCCTCGACCAGTCGCAGCTTCTGCTCGGGTCGGATCCGGGCGAACACCCGCGTCCGACGCAGCGCCGCGGCCAGCGTCGCCGCATCCATCGCGTCGACCTCGGGCCCGGTCAGCACGCCCCCGGACTCGTCGATCCCGGCGTCGCGCGCAATGGCGCGCGCGGTGGCCGGGTAGTCGCCGGTGATCATCGCCACTGCGATGCCCGCTGCGCGCGCCTCGGCCACCGCCAGCCGCACCGAGGGGCGCAGCGGATCGACGAAGCCCAGCAAACCCTCGAAGCGCAGGCCGGACAGGGCACGCGCGTCGTCGGGCGGCACGCCGGCGGCGAGCTCGCCGCCGGCGACGGCCAGCACGCGCAGTCCGTCGGCGGCCATGCGTTCGACCCGGGCCAGCAGCGCGGTGCGGCGCGGCGCATCGAAGCCGCACAGTCCGGCGACCGCCTCCGGCGCGCCCTTGACCGCCACCACGTGCCGGCCGTTGCCCGCATCCCAGATGCGCGACAGCGCGGGCAGGTCCGCGCTGAGTCCGTACTCGCGCGCCAGCGGCCAATCGGCGTGCAGGTGTTCCGTCGCCGCCAGGGTGGCACGCCCGAGTTCACCCACCGCGGCGTCCATCGGATCGAGGGCCTGGCGCTTGGAGGCCAGCACGCCGAACTCCAGCAGGCGATGGAAGGCCTCGGGCAGTTCACGTTCGTCGCCGCACAGGCTCAGCACGGCACCGTCGACCTCGAGCTCGCGCAGCCGCATGCGGTTCTCGGTCAGCGTGCCGGTCTTGTCGACCGCCAGAACCGAAGCGGCGCCGAGGGTCTCGATCACCGCGCCGCGCCGCGCCAGCACGTTGGCCTGCGCCAGCCGCCGGGCGCCGAGCGCCATGAACACCGCCAGCGCCATCGGGAACTCCTCCGGGAGCATCGACATCGCCAGCGCAATGCCGGCCAGCGCGGCCTCGACCCAGTCGCCGCGCAGGCTGCCATGGATCGCGACGAGCAGCAGGCTCACGCCGATCGCCAGCGCGCCGAACAATCGGACCAGATGGGCCACCTGGCGCTGCAGCAGGGTTTTCTCCAGCGTGATGGCGGCCAGTGAGGCGCCGATGCGGCCGGCGGCACTGGCCGCGCCGGTGCGCGCAACCTCCACCACCCCGTGACCGCGCACCACCAGGGTGCCGCCCCAGGCCCACGGCGCGTCGTCGCCCCCGGGCGCGGCGTCGACGGCGTCGCCGGTCGCGAGAGCGCGCTTGCGCACCGGCAGGGATTCGCCGGTCAGCAGCGATTCGTCGGCCTCCAGCGCGTCCGCGCGGCGCAGCAGGCCGTCGGCGGCGACACGCTCGCCCTCGCCCACCAGCAGCAGGTCGCCCGGCACCACCTCGCGCGCCGGGATGCACCGTTCGGCGCCGTCGCGCAACACGCGCGCGCTCGGCGCGCCGAGCGCGCGCAGCGCCTCCAGCGCACGCTCGCTGCGGTGTTCCTGCGCCACCACCAGACCCACCGCCAGCACGGCGAAGCCGAGCAGCAGCGCGCCCTCCGCCGGGTCGCCCACCGCAAGATAGATCGCGGCCGCCAGCAGCAGCAGCAGGAACATCGGCTCGGCCAACACCGAGAGCAGGATGCGCCCGGGCCCGCGGCGCGGCGGTCGCGGCAGTTCGTTGGGCCCGTGCGCGGCCAGCCGCGCAGCGGCCTCCGCCGCGCCCAACCCGGGGCGCGGCGCGGCCGGATCGCTCACGGCACCAACACGAGGTCGCCCGGCCAGTGGTAGAGGAGGAACTGCGTCACGCTGCCGAGCAGTCGCTCCTGCGACGCCGGGCCGCGGTGCGCGGCGACGAACAGCACGTCCGGCTTCGCCTGCCGGCCCCAGTCGAGGATCGCGCTGGCCGCGTGGCCCTCGACCAGCGCCAGCGCCGCGCCCGGGGCCGCCAGCCGTACCTCGCCCAGCGCGCCCTCGGCGGACGCGCGGGCCCAGTCGCGAACCGCCTCGATGCGCGCCGGGTCCACGCCGTGCAGGCGCAGGCGGCCCTCGTCCGGCACCCGCCAGGCATGCGCCAGCGTCAGCGCCGCGGCGGGCGCCAGCGCTTGCGCGGCGGCGGCGACGCGCAGGCCCGACGGGTCGGCAGTCACGGCCGCGGCGGCGCGCCGCCAGTCGGCCGCACCGTCACCGTGGGCCACCAGCACCGGCCGGGCCGCCTCCCGCAGCAGACGCGTCAGCGTGCTGCCGAGCGCGAACTCGCGCAACGCGCCGCGGCGCGCGGGCGCGGCGACGATCGCCACGGCGTCCCGCCGATCGGCCAGCGCGGCCAGCGCCGGCGCGGCCTCGCCATCGACCAGTTCAGCCTCGAGGGTGACGCCCTGCGGCGGCACGGTCGCGGCACAGACCGCCGCCAGCCAGTCCTCGCCAGCCAGCGACGCGGCGGACAGCTCCGGCGCGGCGACCCGCATCGCGCCGGCGCCGAGCAGGTCGAGCAGCCGGTGTCGGCGCGCATGCGCGAGCACCACGCGGTCGCCGGCGCGGGCGAGCCGGAAAGCGCGGGCCAGCGCCGGGGTCGCGCATTCACGGTCGCGTGCGGCAACCAGCCAGGTACGGTTTGCGGTCATCGGGACTCCTCCGGCCGCACAGCGTAGCGCGCCGGCGCGCGGCGCCGCATGCCCTCGGTCAATGCCGGCGCGCCGGGGGGGTACAATCGCGAACCATGCAGTCCGCATCCCCCTGGCGCCTGTGCGTCGCCCCGATGATGGATTGGACGGATCGGCACTGCCGATTCTTCCATCGACGGCTGGCGCCGCATGCGCGCCTCTACACCGAAATGGTGCATGCCCACGCGGTGCTGCGCGGAGACCGCGCACGCCTGCTCGAGTTCCACGCCTCGGAGCACCCGGTGGCGCTCCAGCTCGGCGGCAGCGAGCCGCATCTTCTGGCGCAGGCGGCGCGGATCGGTGCCGAGTGGGGCTACGACGAGATCAACCTCAACGTCGGCTGCCCGTCCGACCGCGTGCAGGCCGGCCGCTTCGGCGCCTGCCTGATGCGCGAGCCGACGCGGGTCGCCGACTGCGTGGCGGCGATGCGTGCGGCGGTGCCGGCCGCGGTGCCGGTGACCGTGAAGTGCCGCATCGGTGTCGATGATCAGGATGAAGACGCCGCCTTCCAGCACTTCGTCGACACCGTCGCCGCGACCGGCTGCGCGGTGTTCGTGGTGCATGCGCGCAAGGCGTGGCTCAAGGGCCTGTCGCCAAAGGAGAACCGCGAGGTGCCACCGCTCAACCCCGCGCGGGTCGCGCGGCTCAAGCGCGAGCGGCCGCACCTCACCGTGGTGCTCAACGGCGGCATCTGCAAGGCGGCCGACGCGCTCGACCACCTTGGAACCTTCGACGGCGTGATGCTCGGCCGCGCGGCCTACCACGAGCCGTGGATCCTGGCGGAACTGGAGCACGCGTTGTGGCGGACGCCCCTGCGCGGGCGCCGCGCGGTGCTCGACGACCTCGCACCCTACGCCCACGGCCTGGTCGCCGGCGGCGAGCGCCTCCACCACCTCACCCGCCATCTGGTCGGCCTGTTCCAGGGCGAGTGCGGCGCGCGCGCGTGGCGCCGGCTGCTCAGCGAGGAAGGCAGCCGCCCCGGCGCGGACTGGACCGTGGTGTTGCGCGCGCTGGCCGCGATGGCCACCGGCTCCGGTCGCGAGGCGGCATGAGACGCATCGGAGCGTGTGCCCCATGGGAAACACCGCTTCAGCGCGCGCGATCCAGCCGCTCGCGCAGCTCGCCGACATCACGCCGCAGCGCGCGCAGCTCTTCGAGCAGCAGGCGGCGCTCGGCCTGCGCCTCGGCGGCGTGCGCGCCCTCTTCCGCGCGCAGGTCCTCCGCCACCTGTTCCTGCATGGCGTTGACCACCACCGCAATGAAAAGATTCAGCACGGTGAAGGTGCTGACGAGGATGAAGGCGAGGAAGAAGATCCAGGCGAGCGGGGCCTCGACCATCACCTCGCGCGCGATGTCTGCCCAGCCCTCCATGGTCATGATCTGGAACAGCGTGAACAGCGAACCCCCGAGGCTGCCGAAGTAGTCCGGCGCGATCGCGCCGAACAGCTTGGTGGCCATCACCGCGGCGACATAAAGGACCAGCACCAGCAGCAGCGCGATCGAGCCCATGCCCGGCAGGGCACCGAGCAGGGCGCCCACCACCCCGCGCATGCTCTTCGACGCCGAAACCAGGCGCAGCACCCGCAAGACCCGCAGCGCACGCAGCACGGCAAGCGGGCCGGAGGCCGGAACCAGGGCGACGCCGACCACCAGCAGGTCGAACACGCTCCACGGATCGCGGAAGAAGGCACTGCGGTGCGCATAAAGCCGCAGCAGTAGTTCGACCACGAACACGGCCAGCATGGCGCGGTCGAGGCCGCCCAGCAGCGCGCCGAAGGCGGCCACGGCGCGGGGCGAGGTTTCCAGCCCCAGCAAGATGGCGTTGAGCACGATCAGGGCGATGATCGTGCGCTGGAATGGGCGGGATTCGACGAGCGCGAGGACGCGCCCGCGCAGGCCGGCGGGTTTGGACATGGGGACGTTGGGTTTTGAAAACGGCTTCGCATGATGCGGGGGGCGCGCGGCGCGCACAAGTCCGGCGTTACCATACGGCCCTCTCCGCCGGAGCCGACCATGGCTGCTTCCTGCGTCCTCTACACCGCCCCCGGTGCCGCCGGCTTGTGTGTGCACTGGCTGCTGATCGACGCCGGGATCGCGCACGAATTGCGGCTGCTCGACCTCGCCGCCGGACAGCACAAGGCACCCGACTACCTCGCACTCAACCCCAACGGCCTGGTGCCCACCCTGGTGATCGACGCCCAGCCGGTCTACGAAGCCGCGGCCCTGCTGCTGCTGCTCGCCGAGCGCCACCCGGAAGCCGCGCTGCGCCCCGCGCGCGGCAGCCGCGCCGAGGCGCTGTACCTGCAGTGGACCCTGCAACTCGCCACCACCCTGATGCCCGCCTTCCGCAACTGGTTCTACCCGCATGAAGCGGCCGGCGAAGAGGCTGCTGCGCGAGCGAAGGAAGTCGCCCGCCTCCGCATCGAGGCCGCGTTCGACCGCCTCGACGCGCATCTCGCCGCCCACGGTCCGTACGTCTGCGGCGAAGCGATCAGCGCGGTCGACTTCCTCGCCACCATGCTGATGCGCTGGTCGCGCAACATGCCGAAGCCCGCGACGTCGTGGCCGACGCTGTCGGGCTACATCGCGCGGATGAAGGCGCGACCGTCGTTCACGGTGCTGTACGAACGCGAGGGATTGACCGAGTGGGCGTAGGATTGCCCGCAGCGCCCCGCTATCGTAGGAGCGCGCTTGCGCGCGATTGCCACGTCTCGATCTTGCCGTAAGCGTCTTGCGTCGAGGTCTTCGGTGCAGGAGCGCTGCGTGCAGCGCGACCGCAACGTCCCGACCGTGCCGCAGGCGCCTTGCATCGCGCCCTCGACCGTAGGAGCGCGCTTGCGCGCGACCGCCACGTCGCGATCCTGCCTTAAGCGTCTTGCGTCGAGGTCTCCGGTGTAGGAGCGCTGCGTGCAGCGCGACCGCCACGTCCCGATCTTGCCGAAGGTGTATTGAGCGCGGGGTTGTGTTGTTGTCGCAAGCGACAAAGCGTTTTCGTGCCGCTGCCGCGGCCCGACCAGGGGGGCTTGCTTGTCCAAGCCCCCCTGGACCCCCAAGGACACCCCGACGCGCCGCCGCGGGGCTCCTGCCCCGCGGTTCCCTGCGCTTCTCGGCGGCGCTCAGGGGCCCCATTGAACGAACCCGCCATCCATGGCTGGTTCTCAATACATGGCGTAGGCATCGCTTCGCGTGTGGCATGCACCCAGCAGAAGAAGCGGAACCGTCGGTACCACGAGACAACCAGCCATGGATGGCGGGTTTGTCCACCGGGGCCCCCTAAGGTCCGCCGAGCATCGCAGGGCGCTCAGGTTCCCGGCCCCGAAGGGGGCGGGTCCACGGATGGACCCGCGTTCGCGCAGGCGCAGGATGCGCCGTAAGCGAACCCCTGAGTGACCGAGAAGCACAGGGCACCGCGCGCCAGGAAGGCGCGCGGCGGACCGCCGGGGGTGTGTTGGAGGTGCAGGAGGCCTTGCACAAGCAAGGTCTCCTGCTCGCGCCGCGGTAGCGGCGCGAAACGCTTTGTCGCTCGCGGCAGCAAGGCAATCTCGCACACAAGACGCCAGCGGCAAGATCGGGACGTTGCGATCGCGCTGCACGCAGCGCTCCTACAGCGGAGATCTCGACGCAAGACGCCTGCGGCAAGATCGCGACGTGACGGTCGCGCGCAAGCGCGCTCCTACGGTCGAGCACGCGGTGCAAGATGCCTGCAGCAAGATCGGGCCGTGGCGGTCGCGCGCAAGCGCGCTCCTACGGGTGAAGCAGCGGTGCGAAACGGGTCGTCGGTTGCGGCAGCGACACAGCCCCGCGTGCAAGTCGCCAACGGCCAGATCGAGACGTGGCGGTCGCGCGCAAGCGCGCTCCTACAGGTGAAGCAGAGGCAGCGGCGATCCCGACCATCCGCCGACAGAATGCCACCGCAAGACCCATCGCCCGCTGACACACAACCTCCACCCGTGACCAAGGTCACCCCATGACCTGCCACACATGCCCCCGCCCACCCCGCAGCCCCAGCATCGACCCGTTCCATGCCGGCGCTGAGGGCGCCGGTCCATCGTTCCGGGGAAGACCATGCTGACCATCAAGAACCTGTCGAAGACGTACGCCAACGGCGTGCGGGCGCTGAACCATGTCTCGCTCGACATCCCGAAGGGGCTGTTCGGGCTGCTGGGGCCGAACGGTGCCGGCAAATCGTCCCTGATGCGGACCATCGCCACCCTGCAAGAGCCCGACGAGGGCTCGATCACCTTCGACGGCATCGACGTGCTGCGCGACAAGGACGCCGTGCGCCGAACGCTGGGCTACCTGCCGCAGGAC
>DHLY01000006.1 GCA_002405525.1 Proteobacteria bacterium UBA4656 | reverse complement strand
CCCGTCACCTTGCCCTTCTTCATCGTCTTGCCGCTCATCTGACACCTCTCGGGTTGGGGGTATGAGTCCACTAACTCGGTTTCCGTCTTACGGCTGGTAGATCAACACGTATGCGCTGCGCTCCATGCAGCAGGTCCAGTCGATGGATGCAATCGTGCGCTTGCACAGGCTGGAACACCCTGGCCCAACTTCAGTTATCCGTACCAGCATGATGTTCTAGACCAACGATTTGCAGGGGCGCTTTCGAGCGCCACACAGTCGTTTGCCTTCCAGCTCTCCGGATGCTATGCCGACCTCGCATCTGATCCCTCGTCATGCGAGCAAACCTACGTTGCGCAGATTTCAAACTACTGCGCAGCAATCATCTCCGGTCAAGAAGGCGAGGGTGCCGGGCCATTCAGCCAAAGCAACCAAGATCTGTGCAGCGGCCTAGGGGCGGCAATGAACGGCATAGCGGCAAATGCCAACACAGAACGGACCCTATCATCTTGGTACAACCGTAGTTCGCCGAGTGTCGCTATTGGCGCATTCTCAGTGGCGCTGAATTTTCTTGACGGGATAATATTCGGGCCACTGAACGACGCGCTCGTTGCTGCACGTCGACAAGCAGCTTGCCGTGCCTTCGTCGATGCGTGGGACGGCAACGCCTGCGGCTCTGGATTCTAGCGGGCCTCCGCCAGAGGCTGTTCAGGGAAGGTCAGTACTGATTGGGTTTGCGGGGGCAACCCAATGTGCGGTCGTGCGCAGAACGCGCACTAAACGGCCAACTGCAACCAACGGCCAACTGCGATCCTTGAACTTCTTGCTCGATTTCGTGTCGGATTCCCCACAAAGATCTATTTGGCGATGAGGGAGTGAGTCAAGTGCGAACGCGCAACAAGTTCTTTCTGGTAGTCGGCGGCCTGACGGTCGCTGCTGTCGCTGTGATGCACGCGGCGAGTGGCCAGCGCGAGACCAAGGCCACGGTTGACTTGGGTCCAGCTCCCGTATTGCCTGGCAATAGGCTTGCCGCTGACAAGCCGATGGACGAGCAAGACGAACGACAAGCGGCTACAAGACCGATTCGAAGCAAGCTAGACGAAGGCAAGGTCCAGACGAGCCTAGTCCCAAAGGCTGACGAAGTCTTCGCCAAGTCCAACGCAATCGATCTCGCCGGCCATTCGAGCATTGCAGCGCTGTATGCGGATCTAGAAGCGCGAGCTCAAAATGGCGATGCACACTCAACGCATCGACTTGCGATGTTACTTGCTTCGTGTCGAGGAGCGGGACTGCCTGCTGAAGAGTCTGTTGGAACGACCCAACTCATCCGCGACATTGCCGCCGTATGTGCGTCGCTTCCGCCGCGCCAGAGCGAGTACGCCAAGATCCTTGGTGAACTCTCTGAAAATGCCGCCGCATCAGGCGTCAGGGACGCCATTCTCGACCAAGTACGGTTCCCGCCGCTCGACGTCTGGGCTGCTGGCGCGGGATCAGCTGCGCATGAGCGCTGGATTCAGACCATTCGAGGGCGCCTTGAGGTCCTCGTAACTGCTGGAGACCGCGACGCACTTGCAGTGCTTGGCGAAACCTACTGCTGCCTAGCCAGTGCGAGCACGGATCGAGATCGCGGTCGGCGGCTACTGATTGCATACCTCGAACAGAATCCGGAACGCGGTATCCGGCGCTCTAGGGCGGAAGATCTCGTTGCGCGGCTATAGTACGGAGTTGGCGTTCAGCCGTTCGCATGCTAACAGAGACGCAACCATCCTGCCTCAAGAGAGTTGGCAGTAGACGCAACTAGCTTAGGTAGCCCCCATCCACCGCGAAGCTCGCCCCCGTGATGTAGCTCGCCGCCGGCGTGCACAGGAAGGCGATCATCGGCGCGATCTCGTCCGGCTGCGCCACGCGGGCCAGCGGCACCTGGCGCAGGAAGCCCTTGAGGATCTGCTCGTTGGTGGTCAGCGCGCTGGCGAACTTGGTGTCGGTGAGTCCCGGCAGCACCGCGTTGACGCGGATGCCGTGGCCGCCGAGCTCCTTTGCCCAGCCTTCGGTCATCGACAGGATCGCGGCCTTGGTCATCGAGTACACGCCCTGCATCGGCGCCGCGCGGCGGCCGTTGACGGAGGCCACGTTGACGATCGCGCCACCGCCGCGCGCGCGCATCGACTGCGCGGCCTTCTGGGTGGCGTAGAAATAGCCGCGGATGTTGACCTCGACGGTCTTGTCGAAAGCATCCATGCCCATGTCGAGCATCGGCCCGAAGTAGGGGTTGGCGGCGGCGTTGTTGACCAGGATGTCGGGCGCGAAGCCCCTGTCGGCGATCTTCTGGAACAGCGCGTCGATCGCCCCCGTGTCGCCGATGTGGGCCGCGATGGCGCTCGCCACGCCGCCGTCGGCGCGGATGCCGGCGACCACCGCCTCGCAGGCGTCCTGCTTGCGGCTGGAGACGATCACGTGCGCGCCGAAAGACGCCAGCAGGCGGGCGGTCGCTTCGCCGATGCCGCGCGAGGCGCCGGTCACGATGGCGGTCTTGCCGGTGAGGTCGAACAGTTTCGGGTCCATGGCGGGTCCGTACGGAAAGGGATGCGGCGGCGGCGCGGCCAGCGCCTACAATCGGACGAGGATGATAACCGCCGATGCGCAGGCATGACCCAGCCCACCCTGCCCCAATCCACTGTGTTGATCACCGGCGCCGGGTCCGGCCTCGGCCGCGCGCTCGCGCGTCGCTACGACTCGTCCGGTTACGCCGTCTGCGTGGCCGACATCCGGGAGGACCGCGCACGCGAGACCGTGGCGGCGCTCGGCGGCGACCCGCACTGGGCGATGGCCTGCGACGTCGGGTCGGACGCCTCGATGGAAGCGCTGCGCGACGCCGTGCACGCGCGCTGGCCGCGGCTCGACGTGCTGGTCAACAACGCCGGCGTGGCCAGCGGCGGCAGCCTGCTCGACGCGCCGATGGACGAGTGGCAGTGGATGCTCAACCTCAACCTGCTCGGCGTGGTGCGCGGCTGCCGGCTGTTCGCGCCGCGCATGGTGGCCGCCGGCGGCGGTGCGATCGTCAACATCGCCTCGTTCGCTGGGCTGGCCGGTGCACCGGGGCTGATGACCTACAGCGTGGCCAAGGCCGGCGTGGTGGCCCTGTCCGAGAGCCTGCGCGCCGAACTGTACGGCAACGGCGTGCGGGTCAGCGTCGTCTGCCCGTCGTTCTTCCGCACCAGTCTTACCGAGAACTTCCGCGGCGATTCGCAGATACTCGAGATGGCCAACAAGTTGATGGACCACGCGCGCGAGAGCGCCGACGACATCGCCGCGTCCGTCTTCGCGCAGGCCCAGGCCGGCACCTTCCTGATCCTGCCGACCGCGGCCGAGGCCTGGCGCTGGCGCCTCAAGCGCTTCCTGCCGGGCGTGTACTTCCGCAAGCTGCTGCAGCTCGCGGGCGGCCGCGTGGCAAAGGGTGCGCCGTGACCGGCAAGTTTGCCGGCGGCAGCGGCGGGCGCCGGCGCAAACCGCCTGCTGCGGCTGCGCCGCCTGCGCCCGTGGAGCCCGTCATCGTCGGCGCCGCGCCAGCGCCGGCCGATGCCGCGCAGGCCAACTCCCCGCCGCCCGATGCCAGGGGCGTCGATCCGGTCCCTGCCGAACCCGGCCCCGCGGCCGGGTCGCCGGCCGCACCCGCTCCGGGTGCAAACCCCGACGGAGCGCAGGCGTTCACCACGACTGCGCCGCTGGTCCCGGACGCGTCCGCCGCCGCGCCCGCGCCGCATTGGCTGCTCTATGGCGCGAACGGGTACACCGGCCTGCTGGTGCTCGCCGAAGCGCTGCGTCGTGGCCTGCGGCCCATCCTCGCCGGCCGTCGCGCCGCTGAAGTCGAGGCGCTGGCGCACGAGCACGGGCTGCCGGCGCGCAGCTTCGACCTCACGAACGCCGCGACCCTGCGCGCGGCGCTCGACGGCGCGTCGCTGGTCCTGCACTGCGCGGGGCCGTTCTCGGCCACCTGTGCGCCGATGCTCGAAGCGTGCCTCACCGTGGGCGCGCACTACGTCGACATCACCGGCGAGATCGACGTCTTCGCGCACTGCCACGCCGAGCACGCCCGCGCGCGGCAGCGCGGCGTGAACCTGGTGCCCGGCGCCGGCTTCGACGTCGTGCCCACCGATTCGCTCGCCGCGCTGCTGGCGCGCGATGCCGCCGATCCGCGCGAGCTGGTGCTGGCCTTCGAAGCCGGCGGCGGCCCCAGCCCCGGCACCGCGCGCACCAGCGTCGAAGGCCTCGCGCGCGGCGGCCGCGTGCGCCGCGCCGGTGCGCTGGTCGATGTGCCGCTGGCGTGGAAGGAGCGAACGTTCCTGCGCGACGGCGTGCCGCGCGCGGCGACCACCATCCCCTGGGGCGACGTCTACACCGCGCACCTGACCACCGGCGCGCCCGACATCGAGGTCTACATGGCGATGCCACCGGCCACCATCGCGCGTCTGCGCCGCTGGCGCTGGCTGGCACCGCTGGCCGGCCTCGGTCCGCTGCGCCGCTGGCTGGCCGGCCGCGCCGGCGCGGTGCGCGGGCCGTCCGATGCGCGGCGCGCGGTCAGCGGCTGCCGCGTCTGGGGCGAACTGCGCGGCGCCGACGGCACCCTGCACCGCGCCGAACTCGACACGCCCAACGGCTACGACGTCACCGCCTGGTGCGCGGTCGGCATCGTCGAGCGACTGTTGCGCGATCCGCCGCGCGAGGGCGGTTACCGCACGCCCTCGCAACTGATGGGCGCGGACTGGATTCTCTCGATGCCCGGCGTACGTCTTGGCGGACCGCGCACGGAACCGGCAACGCCCCCCGCGCCGCAACCGACCTCTCCACCGCAACCGGCGTCCCCGCCATGAGCCCCGAGCCCGCCCGCAATGTCTTCGGCGAACCACTGGCCGACTGTAGCCATGCGCCGTTGACCGGCTGGTTCCGCGACGGCTGCTGCAACACCGACGCCCATGATCGTGGCCTGCACACAGTGTGCGCCGTGGTGACCGCGGACTTCCTCGAATTCAGCCGTGCCCGCGGCAACGACCTCGTCACCCCGGTCCCGGAAGCGGGCTTCCCCGGCCTCAAGCCCGGCGATCGCTGGTGCCTGTGCGCCGCGCGCTGGCGCGAGGCCTTCGAAGCCGGCGTGGCGCCGAAGGTGGCGCTGGCGGCCACGCATGAATCGACGCTGCGCGCGGTGCCGCTCGAATCCCTCAAGCGCCACGCCATCGACCTCGCCTGAGCAGGGGGCTCGCGCGATCGCGCAAGGTGCACGATGCAGGACGCGGAACGCGGATGGCGCGGAAAGCTGCGGATCGACGCGGGCAGGGCAGGATCGCTCTTGGCAGCGGAAAACGCAGGAAACGGGGAACGAGCAAGCCCTGGTGCGATGAGCGCTGCGGATCGCGCCGCCCTATCGCAGCGGTGCAGTTCGACGCGCTCATTGCACCCTGCGGACCGCCAAGAGCCTGCATCGAAACGTCAATCGCCGACGCGCCGCTGCCTGGGAGGTTCTGGCCCTGCACCCTCAAGCAGGAACCTACTGCCGCTGCGGATCCCAGTGATTCCGCGACTTGTCCCAGCCGCGATGGCGGATATCCAGCCACAAGCTGTAGAAGGCGGTGAAGGCAGGGAACAGATTTTGCAGCACGCCCACCGAGTCGGCCTTGGCCGAGAACAGGAAGTAGCTGAGCGTCATCAGGCTGCCGACCACGCTCATGTACCAGAACAGGCGCGGAATCACCGGCCGGCCGGCGCGTTTGGTGGCCACGAACTGCACCACCCAGCGCGCGCCGAACATCAGCGCGCCCGTGTAGCCGATCAGCTTCCATGGCGTGACCACGATCCCGGTCCACGCCAACCACGCGATCTGCTCGTTCATGCCGCATCGATCTCCTGCACCACGGTGCGCTTGCCGCGACGAATCAGCCAGCCCACGCCGCGCAGGTCGATGATGCCGACCCACAGACGGTTCCACGTGTCGTACTTCGACACGCCCCGCAAGCGCGGGCGGTGACCGACCGGCACGCTCACCACCTGCCAGCCGTCGCGCTGGAACAGCGCCGGCAGGAAGCGGTGCATGTGGTCGAAGCACGGCAGTTCGAGGAACGCCGCGCGCTCGAAGAGCTTCAGCCCGCAGCCGGTGTCGGGCGTGGCGTCGCGCAGGATGCGCGAGCGCACCGCGTTGGCGACCTTCGACGACAGGCGCTTGACCGCGTCGTCGCGACGTGTCGTGCGCCAGCCGGCGAAGCACTTCACCAGCGGCTGCGCGGCATCGCGTGCGGCCAGCAGCTTCGGGATGTCCGCCGGATCGTTCTGGCCGTCGCCGTCGAGGGTGGCGATCCAGGGCCCGCGCGCGGCCTTGACGCCGCTGCGCACCGCCGTGCTCTGGCCGCAGCGTTCCCGATGGTGGAGCACCCGCAGTTCGGGCAGCCGGGCGCGCGCGGCGCGCAGCGCGGCCAGCGTGCCGTCGCGGCTGTGGTCGTCGACGAACACCATCTCGAAGGCGATCCGTCCCCGCAAGGCCGTGGCGACCTCCTCGGCGAGCGCGGCCAGGTTCTCTTCTTCGTTGAACGCCGGTACGACGACCGACAATTCGGGTGCGGCAGGGCTCATCGGCGGGTCTGGGCGCTGGAGTGGGCGCGCCGCAGCCGGGGCGCGGCGCAGGACATTAGCGGAACGGGACGCAGCCTTCCACCGCCGCGACGTCGGCGACGCCCGATCGCGCAGCGTCAGCGGTCTCCGCGGGCGCTGCCGCCGGGCTCGATCGCCTGCTGCCAGAGGCTCTCGAGGCGGTCGAAGTCGGCATCGCTGTCGGCGAGCAGCAGCAGCGAGCCTCGCGCCAGCGGCACGCTGCGCCCGCTGAAGCCGCCCTGACGGAAGTCCATCCGCATCGACTCGACACGCCCGGGCACGTAGTAAAGCGTGACCGGGCCGCCCGGCTGCCGGCTGACGAAGTGCACCGACAGGTCGCGACCGAGGTCGCAGAGGTTGATGTAGTGCACCACGGGTGGCTGTGCGTCGAGCAGCACGCCCCCGCGCGCGAACAGCGCGCGCACCTGCGAGGGTGAGACCCGCGCCGTGCGCGCAGTGGCACCGGGCTCGTGATGCAATGTGTGGTCGATCGCCAGTTCCGGCAGCGCCTGCACGGGCGGCGTGGCGACGATGAACAGGCCTGCCGTGGCTACGCTCAGCGCCAGCACGGCGGCGGCGCGCCAGGCCATCCAGGGCCGCGGCGCGACGCCGGCCTCGCGCCGCGCCGCGGTGGTCTGGCGCAGCAGGATGCGCTCCTCGAGGTCGGCGGGCGCCGCGACCGCGAGCGTGCGCCGCAGCCGCGCCTCGAACACGGGGTCGTCGCCGCCGTCGTGCGACGCGCGGAAGGGAAGCACCTTGTCGCGGTCATCGAAGGACATGGGCATCTCCGGCGGCATGGCCCGCCAGCGCGGCCCTGAGTTTCTGGCGCGCACGGAACAGTTGGGTCATCACGGCCTGCGGGGTGATCCCGAGTTCGGCGGCAATTTCCTCGCAGGTGTAGCCGCAGAGCACCTGCATCAGCAGCGGTTCGCGGTACTTGCGGTCGAGCCGTCCGATGGCGCGGCGGAGCAGGGTGTCTTCGCTCACGTCGTCGGGCGCGCGCACCGCTGCGTCGTCGTCGGGCAGGGGGGCCTCGCGTTCGTCGATCGATTCGAGCGTCGGCGCCCTGCGCTCATGCAGCCGCGCGTGCTCACGCCGCAGGATGGTCACCAACCAGGCCTTGGCGGCAGCGGTGTCGCGCAGGTCGTCGAGCGAACGCCAGGCGCGCAGATAGGTCTCCTGCACGAGGTCGTCGGCCAGCGCCGCGCTGCGGCACAGCCAGTAGCCGAACCGGTAAAGGTCGGACGAAGTGGCGCGCACCAGGGCGTCGAATTGGGCCTGCTTGGAGGACATCGCCGGTAGAAGACCGCGAATCCCGGCGCGCGCTTTCAGGCCGTGGCGGGCGGATGCATCGCCGTCACCGGAACCGCTCCAGGATGCCGTCGAGTTCGTCGAGGCTGAAGTATTCGATCACCAGCCTGCCGCGGCCCCCTCGGCCGGGCTGGATCGACACCTTGGCGCCGAGCCGCTCGCCGAGTTGTTGTTCCAACTGCGCCACGTTGGGGTCACTGGCGGGGCGCGCGGCACCATCGGCGCGCGGGCCGGGCTTGCCGCGACCCTTGTCGTCGCCGGCGGTCTCGTGCGCCTGCCGAGCGCGGTCCTCGAGTTCACGCACGGACCACCCGTTGTCGGCAGCTGCCTGCGCTAGCTTGCGTGCGGACGCCGCCGGCAGGGTCAGCAGGGCGCGCGCATGGCCCATCTCCAGGCGCCGCGCCTCCAGCAGGTCCTTGATGTCGGGCGGCAGGTCGAGCAGGCGCAGCATGTTGCTCACCGCCGCCCGCGAGCGGCCGACCGCTTCGGCGGCGGCCTGGTGGGTGAGCGAGAACTCGTCGATCAGCCGCTTCAGCGCGGCCGCCTCCTCGAGCGGGTTCAGGTCCTCGCGCTGGATGTTCTCGATCAGCGCCATCGCGATGGTCGCCTGGTCCGGCACCTCGCGCACCACGCACGGCAGTTCGCCGAGGTCGGCCAGCTGCGCGGCGCGCCAGCGGCGTTCGCCGGCGATGATCTCGTAGCGGTCGCTCGCGACCGGACGCACCACGATCGGCTGGATCAGGCCCTGGGCGCGGATCGAATCGGCGAGTTCCTTCAGCCGCTCCGGGTCCATGCCGGTGCGCGGCTGGTAGCGCCCGGGCTGGATCGCGCCCACCGGCAGCGTGCGCAATTCGCCGCCGGGCGCCTCGCCCGCAACGGCACCGCCGGCGTCGATGCCGAGCAGGGCGTCGAGGCCCCGACCGAGTTTGGATTTCCTGGCGGCGGACATCGTGGGATCCCGGTTCAGGCGGCGGTGGACTCGGCCTTGCCGGCGCCGCGTTCGCGGCGCAGCATCTCGCCGGCGAGCCCGAGGTAGGCGATCGCGCCGCGCGACTCGCGGTCGTACTGCGAGATCGGCTGGCCGTGGCTTGGCGCTTCGGCCAGGCGTACGTTGCGCGGCACGATGGTGCGGTAGACCTTCTCGCCGAAGTGCTTGGTCAATTGCGCGGAGACCTCGTTGCCGAGATTGTTTCGCACGTCGTACATGGTGCGCAGCAGTCCCTCGATCTCGAGCTCGGGGTTGAGGCGCGCCTTCACCGCCTTGATCGTGTTCAGCAGGGCGGTGAGGCCCTCCAGCGCGAAGTACTCGCACTGCATGGGGATCAGCACGCCCTGCGCTGCGGTCAGCGCGTTGAGGGTGAGCAGCGACAGCGAGGGCGGGCAGTCGATCAGGATGTAGTGGTACTCCGAGCGCACGGGTTCGAGCACCGCGCGCAGACGCGTCTCGCGCGCGATCTCGTCCATCAGCTTGAGCTCGGCCGCCGTGAGGTCGCCGTTGCCGGGCAGCAGGTCGAAGCCGGCGCCGGTGGTCACCACCGCGCGCTCGACCGGGACTTCCTCCAGCAGCACCTCGCAGCCGCCAGGCCTGGCTTCGGCCTTGTTCACGCCCGACGCCATGGTGGCGTTGCCTTGCGGGTCGAGGTCGACGAGCAGCACCCGGCGGCGCGCTTCCGCCAGCGCGGCAGCGAGGTTGACGGCCGTCGTGGTCTTGCCGACCCCGCCCTTCTGGTTGGCAATGGCGATGATGCGCGACATGGGAATCAAGCGGCCCCGGCCTGCTTTAGTACCACCAAAAAGCGTCCCGCGTCCAAGCCGGGCACCGCGATCGGGTGGGTCGCCGCGACGATCCAGCCCGGCGGCAGGCCGCGCTGCTCTTCTTCATGGCCCGGGCCCTTCATCGCCAGCAGTTCGCCCCCGGGAGCGAGCCAGGGTCCGGCAAGCCGGGCCAGGTCGGGCAGGGCGGCCAGCGCCCGGGCCACCACGCAGGGCACGCGCGGAGCCGGTTGCGCGCCCTCCGCCCGCGCCTCCACCACCGTCACGTTGGGCAATGGCAGCCGGCGCGCGCATTCGCGCAGGAAGCGCGCTTTCTTGCCATTGGCCTCGACCAGCAGCACGTGGCGCTCGTGGAACAGGATCGCCAGCGGGATGCCGGGCAGTCCGGGTCCCGTGCCGAGGTCGGCCAGCGTCCCGGCGCGCACGTGGGGCGCAACGGCGAGGCTGTCGAGCAGGTGGCGGGCCACCATGGCCTGCGGAACGCGGACGGCGGTCAGGTTGTAGGTTGCGTTCCAGCGCACCAGCAGGTCGAGATAATCGAGCAGGCGCGAGCGCAGCCCAGCATCGCCCGGCAGCCCGAGGCCTGCCAGGCCGGCGGCGAGTTCGGCATCGAGGGCAACGCGGTCGGTCACGGATCGGACCCGCTGGCGAGCCCGGCATTGTCCGTGTCGGCGGGCGCCGAATCCAGTCCCAGGCGGCGCGGCGGCGTCGCTCAGAGGCGGGCGACGCGGTCGAGCTCGCAGCGGGTGACCAGAAGCCCGTGCGGGCCGAGGCGCTGGTTCATGGCGCCCTTGAGCGCAGCGTTGAACTCGCCGCCTTCCAGCGAGGCCAGCCACGGCGCAAGGTCGTCCAGTGCCGCGTGGGTGGACTCCAGCACGAACTCGTCGAGCTGGTCGGCCCGCGGATCGACCCGAGCCGGTTCGACCACCTGGTACCACAAGCACCCGCCGACCCGCAGCGCCGACTCCTCGCGCGAGAGCTGCACCGCCGGAAAGCGGATCGCGCGGCCGGTCAGGCTCAGCCGGTGGGCCACCGACTCCACCAGAGGCAGGATCCAGCGCACCCCGGAGAACAGGGTGCGACGGTACGCGCCGAACCGGTGCACCGTGTAGGCGTGTCCCTGGGGTACGCGCTGGATGGCCAGTGCGAACAGCACAACCCCACCGATCAGCAACAACCAGGACAGGCTCATTGTGTCAATCGTCCAGAGACTTGCGCGATGTACTTAACAGCCGACCTCAGCTTCGTCCAGCCTTCGGACGTGCGATCGCCATCCGGCGTCGGGGTTGCCGCTCGGGTCGACCGTGGGTCGGCCGGGTGCCGTTCCACGAAGGACTGCGGTCAGGGGAACCGTCCTCCCAGCCCCGCGCCGCAAATCGCAGCCGCGGGTCCCGGCCGCTACGGCAGCACCGTCGCGAAGTCGATGTCCTGCAGCAATCGCGGCTTGCCGAGATAGTGTCCCTGGGCGAGCTCGACGCCGCATTCGCGCAGCGCGGTCAGGGTGGCGAAGGAATCCACGTGCTCGGCGATCACGTTCAGATTCAGGGCCTTCGCCAACTGGGTGATCGACTGCACCATCTTCAGGTCGAGGTCGGACCCCGACATGCCCTCCACGAAGCTGCCTTCGATCTTGACGAAGTCGACCGGAAGGTGGCGCAGGTGGGTGAAGGACGAGAAGCCGGTGCCGAAGTCGTCCAACGCGAAGCGGCAGCCGAGGCCCTTCATGGTGTGGATGAAGCGTCGCACCACGTGCAGGTTCTGCATCTCGCTGGTTTCGGTGATCTCGAACACCAGCTGGCCCGGCGCCGCCCCGGCGGCCCGCACTGCATCGGCGATCAGGTCGAGGGTCTCGGGGTCGGCCAGGGTCTGGTTGGACAGATTGACGTTGAAGGCCAGGCGCTGTGCCCAGGGCTTGAGCGCGGCCAGCTGGCGCAGCGCGCGGGTCACGATCCACAGATCGATGCGCGGCATCACGCCGATCCGTTCGGCCAGCGGCACGAACACGCTCGGACTGATCTGCTCGCCCTGCTTGCCGATCATCCGCACCAGCACCTCGAACAGGTAGCGCTGCCCCCCGTCGGCGCCGTTCATCCGCCAGCCCTGGCGTGACACCACCCGATCCTCGCGATCCGGGATCGCCGCCATCGGCACGATGGGCTGGATCTCGAATACGAAGCGGTCCTCCTCCATCGCGCTGCGGAAGCGCTCGCTCCAGCCGGCTTCCAGCTCGCGCGCCACGCGAAGGTCGTGCTCGCCGACGTAGATCTGGGTCTGGTCGCGGCCGCGCTGCTTGGCCTGCTTGCAGGCCAGTCGCGCCCGCTCCAGTGCGTACTCCGCGCTCGGTGTCTCGCGCGAGACCACGGCGACGCCGACTGACGAGGTGGCGTGTCGGCGGACGCCGCTGGTGGTGTAGTGGCACTGGTGGGCCAGTTCGCGGAAGCTGTCGGCGATGGTGAACAGGTTGTCCAGCTGCACGGCGGTGAGCATCAGCACCAGACGATCGCCTTGCAGTCGCGCCAGTACGTCGCCTTCGCGCAGCCGCCGCGACAGGTGGGCGCCGAGATCCACCAGCAACTGGTCGGCGACGCCGGGTCCGGCAGTGTCGAGCACGTGGGTGTAGCGGTCGATGTCGATGTACAGCAGCGCGGCATAGCCACCGTTCTCGCGTCGGCGCGCGACTTCAGCGGCCAGCGCGGAGTTGAAATGCCGTGCGTTGTACAGCCCGGTCAGCTGGTCGTGCGACAGTTGCCAGCGCAGCCGGTCTGCGGTCTTGCGTTCGCTGATGTTGCGGAACACCACCACCGACCCCTCCCGCCGGCCGTCGATCGCCAGCGGCAGCACCGAACATTCGACCGGCAGTGGCTGGCCGAGCCGGTTCCAGAACACCGTCTCGTGGTTGGCCAACGCCTCCCCGGCGGCGTAGGCGCGCGACAGGGCCGACTCCTGCGGCTGCAGGCTGCTGCCGTCCTCGGCGGCGTGGTGGAACACCGCGTGTGCGGGACTGCCGATCAACTGCGCGTCGTCGCTGAAGCCCAGCAGGCTCAAGCCGGTCGGGTTGACGAAACTGACCACCCCGTTCGCGTCCACGCCGTAGACGCCGTCGCCGACCGAGCCGAGGATGCCGTCCAGGCGCCGCTTCTCCTCGGCCACCCGCTTCTGCATCTGGATCTGCCGGGCCAACGACCCCACGCGGGCGACGAACAGCTCCTTGGCCTCGTTCTTGAACATGCACTCCACGGCGCCGGCCTCGAGGCAGCGCTTGATCACGTCCTCGCGGTAGGTGCCGGTGATGATCGCCAGCATGGTGTGCGCCGCTGCCTTGCTCGAATGCAGGCGTCGGCAAAGCTCCTCACCGTCGCCGTCGGGAAGGAAGTAGTCGATCACCGCGAGATCGAAGCGCCCGTCACGGCCTTTCTCGAAACCTTCCGCCACCGAGCCGGCGACTTCGGTGGTGAAGCCCTCGCGCTCGAGGAGTTGCCGGAAGGCCAGGCGGACGCTGGGAGAGTCGTCGACGAACAGCACGCGGATTCCGGTGGCCGGCTTGCGTTCGTCGGGAGCGGGCGCCTGTCCCGCATCCGGTGCCAGCTGGCGCATCGCCGCGGGGATGCGGCCGAACTGCGACCACGGTATGTACTGGGTGTCGAGCCGGCCAGCGACGAAGCGATCGATCTCGGGCGTCTTCTCGTGCGCCAGGATCAGCACCGGCAGCGGCGCGTCCTGCGCCTCGCGCAGCAGGGCGAGCAGGTCGAGGAACTCGGGAGTCGCCCGCGGCGGCGCGCCGAGCAGCAGCAGCCGGTAGTGCTGCCCGTCGCGGGCAGTATCTCTCAGGTGTTCCGCTGCTTCGGCATGGCCTTCCACCTCCGACCACTGGGCGACCTGCGCGGCCCTGAGGGTGCGCGCAAGCAGGTGCAGAAGGGTGGCCGATCGCTCGACGACGAGGATGCCTGACATGCGGATTCGAATCGGATGGTGTCGGACTGGGCCCGCCCGCCCGTGCACACCCCCGCCCGAGCGAACCAATCACAGCAGCCCGAACGAGCCAATGCAAGCCTCGGCTGCGACGGCCGCCACCCTCACGCAGGTCACCGCGCTTCGCTACCCTTGGCGGCAACCGTCAACCGGAGGCCCGCATGCCCTTTCCCGCCATCCGCCCGCGGCGCATGCGCCGCGACGACTTCTCGCGCCGCCTGATGCGCGAGTCGGTGCTCACTGCCGACGACTTCGTGTGGCCGGTGTTCGTGCGCGAAGGCGTCGCTACGCGCGAGCCGGTGCCGTCGATGCCGGGCGTGGTGCGATACAGCCTCGACGAGCTGCTGCGGGCCGCCACCGAGGCGGTGGCGCTGGGTATCCCGGCCCTGGCGGTCTTTCCCGTCACGCCGCCGGAGGCCAAGAGCCTCGACGCGCGCGAGGCGTGGAATCCCGACGGCCTGGTACCGCGCGCGGTGCGCGCGCTCAAGCAGGCCCACCCCGCGCTCGGCGTGGTCACCGACGTGGCGCTCGACCCCTTCACCACCCACGGCCAGGACGGGCTGATCGACGAATCCGGATACGTGGTCAACGACGAGACCGTGGCCGCGCTGGTGCGCCAGGCGCTTTCGCACGCCGAGGCCGGGGCCGACGTGGTGGCGCCCTCGGACATGATGGACGGGCGCGTCGGCGCGATCCGCGCGGCGCTGGAGGCAGCAGGCCACGTGCACACCCGCATTCTCGCCTACAGCGCGAAGTACGCGTCCGCGTTCTACGGCCCGTTCCGCGACGCCGTGGGCAGCGCGGGCAACCTCGGCAAGGGCAACAAGTACACCTACCAGATGGACCCGGCCAACAGCGACGAGGCCCTGCGCGAGGTCGGACTCGACCTCGCCGAGGGCGCCGACATGGTGATGGTCAAGCCCGGACTGCCCTACCTCGACATCGTGCGTCGGGTGAAGGACCGTTTCGGCGCGCCGACCTTCGTCTACCAGGTGTCCGGCGAGTACGCGATGCTCAAGGCCGCCGGCGGCAACGGCTGGATCGACGAACGCGCCTGCGCGCTGGAGGCCCTGCTGTCCATCAAGCGTGCGGGGGCGGACGCGATCCTGACCTATTACGCCGTCGAGGCGGCGCGCTGGTTGCGCGAGGGCGCTTGAGCGAAGGCTCAGGGCTCAGCGCCGGGCGCCCAGGGCCCAGCGCCCTGGGCCCGGAACAGGCCGCTACGGCGGTGTGCGGCGTGAGCGTGCAGCGGATGACCAGGCCAGCGACGCGCCCCACGGTGCGCGGCTCTTTCTGGGCCCTGAGCCCTGGGCCCGATCATTACACCCTGCCCACCGCCCCCGCACGGGCGTATCCTCGATCCAACGACCGCAGCGGAACGGCAGCATGTTCAAGAAACCCGAGACCAATGCCGAGGCGCCGATCGAGATCGCGCGCTATGCGGTGTTCGGCCAGCCGATCGCGCACTCGCGCTCGCCCTTGATCCACCGGATGTTCGCGCAGGCCGAACACGTCGTGCTGCGCTATGACGCCATCGAGTCGTCGCCGGCCGACTTCCCGCGCAGCCTCGCGCAGTTCGCCGCCGACGGCGGCCGCGGGGCCAACATCACCCTGCCGCTGAAGTCGGTTGCGCACGCCGCCTGCCGCACGCACGGCGCGCACGCGCAGCGCAGTGGCGTTGCGAACACCGTGACCCGCTGCGAAGACGGCTCCTGGCACGGGGACAACACCGACGGCATCGGGCTGGTCGCCGACATTGCCGAGCGCCTGCGCCTCGACCTGCGCGGTCGGCGCACCCTGGTGCTGGGCGCCGGCGGCGCCGCGCAGGCGGTGCTCAGTGCGCTGCTGGAGTCCGGCGTGGAATCGATCGTGATCGCCAACCGCACGCCCGAGCGCGCCGATGCGCTGGCCGACCGCATCGGCGAGCCCGCGCGCGTGCACACCGCATACTGGGACGCGCTGCGCGATGCCGGTGGCTTCGACCTCGTGCTCAACGCCACCTCGGCCGGGCACGCCGGGGCCGCGCTCGACCTGCCGTTCTCGCTCCTTGCCCCGCGCGCGCTGGCCTACGACATGAACTACGGTGCTGCCGCGATCGGGTTCACCGCGTGGGCCCGTGCAGGCGCCGCGGGGCACGTGGTGGACGGCCTCGGCATGCTGGTCGAGCAGGCCGCGGAATCGTTCCGCATCTGGCACGGCCACCGTCCCGATACCGAGCCGGTCTACCAGCACCTGCGGCGCGAGCTGGCGCCATGAGCGGGCCGATCTTCCACTTCGCCGCGCCGGCCGACTGGCAGGGAGCGCGTGCGCGTGGAGAGTACGCGCCGCCCGCGCTGACCGTGGAAGGCTTCATTCACGCCGCGACCGCCGACCAGGTGGCCGGCGTGGTGGCCCGCCATCTGCGCGGCGGCGGTCCGCGCGTGCGCCTGACGCTGGATGTCGAAGCCCTGCGCCCGCTGCTGGTCTTCGAGTGGAGCGAGGCCAGCAGGGACCTCTATCCGCACGTCTTTGGACCGATCCCGCTGGCCGCGGTGCTGGCCGCCGACCCCTTCGACCCCGACGCCTGATCCGAAGGCCGCCATGGGCAAGCTCACCGGCCCGTTGCTGGAAGCGGGCGGCGGCCGTTATGCGTGCCGCAGCGGCTGCGGTGCGTGTTGCATCGCGCTGTCGATCTCCTCGCCGATCCCTGGCATGCCCGAGGGCAAACCCGCCGGCGTACGCTGCGCGCAACTGACCACCGACAATCGCTGTGCCGTGTTCGGCGACCCTGCGCGCCCCGTGGTATGCGCAAGCTTGCGCCCGGAGCCGGCCATGTGCGGTGCCTCGGCTGCCGAGGCGCTGGCGAACATCGCGGCACTGGAGGCCGCGACGGCGCCGCCATTCACCCGCGGCGGGGCGGGCTGAATGGTTCGGCGGCGAGGTACTCGTCCTTGAGCTTCACGTAGTGCGCGGCCGAGTACCAGAGCTGCTCGACCTCGCGGTCGCTGAGCATGCGCGCCAGGCGCGCGGGATTGCCCACCCACAGCTCTCGTTCGCCGATTTCCTTGCCGGGTGCCAGCACCGCACCGGCGGCGAGGAAGCCGTGCTTGCGGATCATGGCACCGTCGAGCACGGTGGCGTGCATGCCGACCAGCACCGCATCCTCGATTGTGCACGCGTGCAGCACCACCGCATGGCCGATCGTGCAGTCGGCGCCAACAATGGTCGGAAACCCGCCGGGTCGCGTGTAGGGTCCGTCGTGGGTGACGTGCACGATGCTGCCGTCTTGCACATTGGTGCGCGCGCCGATCCGAATGTGGTTGACGTCGCCGCGGATCACGCAACCCGGCCACACCGACACGTCGTCGCCCAGCTCCACGTCGCCGATCACCGTGGCGGCCGGGTCGACGTAGACGCGCTGGCCGAGTTTCGGGAGGTGGTCGCGGTAGGGGCGGAGATTCATGCCGTCGTGCCCGGAACGATCCGACGAGTCTACCGGCAATCGCCCGTCGACCGATCCCCAGTCGATCCGCTCACGCCGGGATGGCGTGCTTGCGACGCACCTCCGCGATGCGTTCCTGCACCCGGGGTTCGAGCCTGCCCTTCTCGGCCTCCTTGAAGATCCGTCCCAGCACGCGCTTTTCGTCGTCGTCGATCACACCATCCCGCAGCGCGATGCCCAGCGGGAAAACGAGCTTGTGCAGGTCGAGCGTGCCGTCGTCGGTGAAGACCTTGACCGACTCGTGACTGATCTCGAGGTAGCTCTTCGGTGTCGCCATGGGGCTATCCTTCTGATTTGGTGTCCTTGCCACGGGTCAGCTCGTCGAGCTTGCGCCGGCGACGCTCCTGCTCGTCGGCCGGCGCGGCGTCCGCGGCGGCGCTCGTCAATCCGGCGAGATCCCCGCCGGACAGGCCCAGTTCGCGCATCAGCCCGTCGATCAGCGGCGCTTGCGCGCGGTAGCGCAGTGCGCTGGCGACGACCTGCTCCGCGAGGTTGCCCTGGCCGAGTGCCGACGCGCCCGGCTCCGGGCTGCCGCCGGCCGCCCCGCCACCCGGGTTGAGCCCGTCGACGTGCACGATGCGGATCCCGTCGATCTGCTCCATCGGCTTGACGCTCTCGCGGATGATGTCGGGCAGGTGGCGCAGGATCGCCATCCGGATCTGCATCGCGATCTGCTCGGCCGACAGCGTGTTCGCCGCCTCGTTGAGCTTGCGCTGGCCGACGGCATCGACGTCGTAACGGGCCTGAGCCGCGTCCGCGCGCAGCTTCTCCGCAGTGGCCTCGGCCTCGGCCTCGATGCGCTTCTGGTCGGCGTTCGCCGTCGCGAGGGTGCGGATCGCGTCCGCCTTCTCTTCCGCCGCCTGCTTTTCGGCCTGCGCGGCGATGGTGATCGCGATCTGCTCGCGCTCGGCCTCCTTCGCCGCCTCGACCAGTTCGATGCGCTTCTGGCGGTCGGCCTTCTCGACCTCGCGCACGGTCTCGACCTGCTCGGCGGCGCGCACAGCCTGCGCGCGCGCGGCATCCGCGGCCGCCTGCGCCTCCGACTGCGCGCGTGACTTCTCGGCCACCGCGATCGCCCGGTCCTGTTCGGCCAGCTCGACCATCTTCTGCTTCACCACGTCGCGTTCCTTGAGCTGCTGCGCCATCGCGATGCGCTGCTCCTCGACGCTGCGTTCGGCCTGGATGCGCGACTGATCGATCTGCTGCTGGGCAGCGATCTTGGCCTGCTCGGCCTCGCGCGTCTTGGCTGCCTGCTCGCTGGCGATCTCTGCCTGCTGTTGCGCCTTGCGGATCTCGATCTCGCGCTGCTGGGCGAGTTTCGCGTACTCCTGCTCGCGCTCCAGCTGCAGCTTGGCCTGCACGGCCTCCAGGTTCTTGGTTTGTACCTGCACCTCGGTCTCCTGCTCGATTTCATTGCGCTTCTTGCGGCGCAGCTCAATCGCCTCGGTCAGCTTCATCAAGCCCTCGGCGTCGAAGGCGTTGTTGGGGTTGAAGAACTCGCGCCCGGTCTGGTCGAGGCCGGTCAGCGAGACCGACTCCAGCTCGAGGCCGTTCTTCAGCAGGTCCTCGCTGAC
The DNA here is from genome assembly GCA_002405525.1 of Proteobacteria bacterium UBA4656. Classification (GTDB taxonomy): domain Bacteria; phylum Pseudomonadota; class Gammaproteobacteria; order Xanthomonadales; family Ahniellaceae; genus UBA4656. The sequence continues at coordinate 4,378 of DHLY01000006.1, read as the reverse complement.
GACCTGCTGCACCTTCTGCACGAACAGCGTGCGCTGCTCGTGCAGCTCCTCCATCCCCATCTCGGCCGCGACCGAACGCAGCGCGTCGACGAACTTGCCTTCCACCAGGTCCTTCAGCTGTTCGGGCTGGATCGTCTTGCGGCCGAGGGTCTGGGCGGCGTTGGCGATCGACTCCTCGGTCGGCTGCACGCGGACGAAGAATTCCGCCGTGACGTCCACCCGCATGCGGTCGCGGGTGATCAGGGCTTGGTCCTTGGCGCGGTGCACGTCGAGCTTGAGCGTGTTCATGTTGACCGGGATCAGCTCGTGCAGCACCGGGAAGACCAGGGTGCCGCCGTTCATGATCACCTTCTGGCCACCGAAGCCGGTGCGCACCCAACTGGTCTCCTTCGACGCGCGGGTGTACAGGCGCGAGACCACGAACAGCACGAACAGGAGCAGCATCAGGCCGACGATGGCCGGAATCAGCACGCCCCAGATGCCGAGGTCGTTCAAGAGGTCCATCAACAGGCTCCTTTCAGGGGTTCAGCGAGGGGTTGTCGGTCCGGATCGCGCGGTAGGTCGGACCGTGGCGCGATACCAGCAGGACGCTGTCTCCGGCACGGAACACGTCGGGCGCGACGTCGGGTTCCAGCATCAGGTAGTGGGTGAGGCCATGCTGGTCCTTGACGCGCGCCTGCGCCGGCGAGCCGTGGCGCGCCTCGCCGATCACTACCGTCGCCATGCGGCCGACCAGCGAATCGCGGGACACCACCGTGGTCTCGTCGCGCGGCAGCACCCGGGCCAGCCCCAAGCCGAACAGCCGCACCGGCGGCAGCGCCAGCGGGATCACGGCGAAGGCCATCAGCAGGCCCGGCAACGGAGCGCCGAACAATCGCGCCGCCAGCGCCTGCAGGCCGAGCCCGATCACCGAGTAGGCGGCGAGGAAGGTCACCAGCAGGATCAGCACCGGCACCCGGCCGAACTGCAGCCAGCCCATGAAGCGATCGGCCAGCGAGGCGCCCGCGAGCTCCGCGCCCGCCGCATCGTGCTCCGGCGCCAGGCCGTCGAGCAGGTCGACGCCGCTCAGCCCGAACAGGAAGCCGATCGCCTCGACCAGGACCATCAGGATCGTGATCGCCAGCGCGACCGAGAACGGCAGGTTGTCCGGTGCAGCAAGGAATTCCAGCATCGACTAGCGCCCTGGGGGATGGGGCGCCCGGTCGCCCGGGCGCTGTGTCACCGACGCGGTGCGCCGCGACCGCGTCAGGACTTGCCGGCCTTCGCGGCTTCGAGGCGCTCACGGATGCGGTTGCGACGCGCGAGGTCCTCGAGTTCGGCCAGCTTGGCCGCGTCGCCGCCGCTGCCGGGGCGCGTCGGCACGCCCGCGCGCGAAAGCACGCGCGCGAAGGCGCCCTCGGCGTCGGCGACCCGCTTGGCGACGCCACCGTCGCCGCCCGTCGCGCTGCCGCCGGCCGCGATCGTCGCCTCGCGCCGCTTCGCGGCGCGGAAGTTGTCGAGCTCGGCCTCCATTTCCCGGCGCCGTCCCTGCAGCGCGGCCGTGTAGCCCTCGAGTTCCTTCTGCTTCGCCGCCGCATCGGCGATCGTCGACTGCAGCACCGGCAGCTGGGCCTCGATGTCCATCTGGCGTGCGATCGCCGCCTCGGCGAGATCGTCGCGCTGCTGGCCGACGGCGACGTCGATCTGCTGCGTGAGCTCCGCATGGCGGGCGTTCTCGTCCATCAGGCGCTTGTTGGCCAGATGGCGGGTGGCGATCACCCGCCCGAGCTCCGCCCGGACCTCGTCGCCGGCGGCGTCGATCTCGCGGATCGCTTGCTCCAGCACCATTTCCGGCGCGGCGTTCTCGACCGCATCGATCAAGGCGTTGACGCTGCCGCTGATCAGTCGGCTGACGCGAGTTGCAATGGTCTCGGACATCGTCACTCCCTCTTGGATGAGCGGTTGGCAAGGATCAGCTGCGCAAGCTCCAGCGTCCCCGACAGCCCTGCCGACATCACGTCGGGGTTGTAGCAAGGCGCCTTGGAGGTCACGGCGAGGCGCAGCATGGCCTCGATGAAATGGAAGACACGTTGCGAGACGGCCGCTTCGAACTCGAGCAGGTCGCCGGGGCGCGCCTTGTTCGGCGGCCCACTGACCAGCAGGGCGACCAGGTCGGGCAGCCAGTAGAGCGTGTCCGCGAGCAGTTCGGAACGCTGCCGGGTCGCCATCTCCCGCGCGCGTAGCGCCTGTGCGGAGGGCTCCAGCAGGTCACGCAACAGGGTCAGGCTCGCCTCGTACGTGCGCCCCTCGGAATGGCGCGAACGCGCCTGCGCGATCAGCGCGCGGATCTTCTCGCTCGGCGTGCCCGCGCCGGGCAGGTCGAGGAGCGCGAGGAACTCCGCGTCTTCCTCCGCGATGCGGGCACTGATGGTCACGCTCTTGCCGGACATCGGCGTCTGCAGTCGTTGTCGAATGCATGCATATGTAGACGAATCGCGGCTCACTGTCAACACCGGGCGTGGAAGCGGTCCGCCGCCGCGGCGTTGTGGTCGCGTATGATCGGCTCCCGCGCATCGGGACGGCCCGCCATGAATGCCCAGCTCAAGCCCATCGTCGCCACCGCCGGTTTCGACCCGCTGGAGGCCCTGCGGGTCAGGCAGCGCGCTGCGCAGCAGCGCGCGGTGCCGTCCTACCGCCAGCGGATGGACGACCTCGAGCGGCTGCGCGAGCGCTTCAAGGCGCGGCTTGACGACTTCGTCGGCGCGATGTCGGCCGACTTCGGGCGGCGCTCCCGCCACGAGTCGTTGCTCACCGACGGCATGACGGTGCTGTCGGAAATCGACCACATCCGCGCGCGTCTGCGCAGCTGGATGCGCGGTCGCCGCGGGCTGGCGGACTGGTTGTTCTGGCCGGCCACCACCGAGGTGCGCCACCAGCCGCTGGGCGTGGTCGGCATCATCGCCCCGTGGAACTACCCGGTGAACCTGGCCCTGATGCCGCTGGCGGCGGCGATCGGCGCCGGCAACCACGTGATGCTCAAGCCCTCGGAGCACACGCCGCGCACCAGCGAACTGCTCAAGGCCCTGCTGGCCGAGGTCTTTCCCGAGGAGCGCGTGGCGACCGTCCTGGGCGGGCCGGAGATCGCCGCGGCCTTCGCCGCGCTGCCCTTCGACCACCTGTTCTTCACCGGCTCGACCGAGGTCGGCCGGAAGGTGATGGCGGCGGCGGCGAAGAACCTGGTGCCGGTCACGCTGGAACTCGGCGGCAAGTCGCCGGCGATCATCGCCCCGGACTATCCGCTCAAGACCGCGGTGGCGCGCATCGCCGCCGGCAAGTGGCTCAACGCCGGCCAGACCTGCATCGCCACCGACTACGTGCTGATGGACCGCGAGCGCATCCCGCTGTTCGTGGAGGAGATGCGCGAATACGTGGTGCGCCGCTATCCGAACCTCAAGGACAACCCCGACTACACCAGCGTGGTCAACGAGCGCCAGTTCCAGCGCCTCGTCGGCTGGCTGGCCGAGGCGCGCGAGCGCGGTGCCACGGTGGTCGAACTCGCCGAGGGCGATGCGTCCAAGCGCGTGTTGGCGCCGACCCTGGTGCTGGATGCCCCCGACGACTGCAAGGTCATGCAGGAGGAACTGTTCGGCCCGGTGATGCCGATCGTCGCCGTGCCTTCAGTGACCGCCGCCATCGACTACATCAACGCGCGCCCGCGTCCGCTCGCGCTGTACCACTTCGACCACGACGGCTACCGCACGCAGACCGTGCTCGACCGCACGGTCGCCGGTGGCGTGACCGTCAACGACACCCTGCTGCACATCGCGCAGTCGAAGCTGCCCTTCGGCGGCGTGGGCCCGTCCGGCATGGGCCACTACCACGCGAAGGAAGGGTTCCTCACCTTCAGCAAGCAGAAGCCGGTGATGTACCAGGCGCGCCTGTCCTCGATGGCCCTGATGCGCCCGCCGTACCGCGCGCTGGCCAACGCGCTGGTGAAGTTCCTGACCCGCTGATCCGGAGAACGTGCGGTCGCGGTCGGCTCGGGTCCCTGCAACTGCAGGGTGCGTGGGCCGCGTCCTGCGGCTTTGGCGGCACGCCGGTTCCACTCTCACGGCAGCGCCGGGAAGCGCTGGTCCCCGCTGCCGGTGCTTCGCGCGGGCAGCGCATGTGCGCGGCCCACGATGCTGGTGACGGTCCCCGTGAACCGCACTTCGCGAGTCAACCGCCTGCGTCCTGGCGATCGTCGAGGCGGAACCATGGTGACACCCCCGGTCCGCTGCGCCAGGGCGCGGTGTCGCCGTCATTTGCCCAGATCCCAACGGCGCGGAGCCGGCCCGGGTGGCATCCTGCCGCCCTTCGGGTCGCGAGGTGTCCCGACGCCCGTAATGCCGCCCTGGCG
>DHLY01000115.1:3677-5430 GCA_002405525.1 Proteobacteria bacterium UBA4656 | reverse complement strand
AAGCTCGACAAGCCGACCGACCGCGACGATTGGGGGATGACCCCGCAGACCGTGAACGCCTACTACAGCCCGGTGTTCAACGAGATCGTGTTCCCGGCCGCCATCCTGCAGCCGCCATTCTTCGACCCGGCGGCCGATCCGGCCGTCAACTACGGCGCGATCGGTGGCGTGATCGGCCACGAGATGGGCCATGGCTTCGACGACCAAGGCTCGAAGTCGGACGCGCGCGGCGTGCTGCGCACCTGGTGGAACGAGCGCGATGAGACGGCGTTCAAGCAGCTCGGCGATCGCCTCGCCGACCAGTACTCGCAGTTCGAGCCCTTGCCCGGCCTGCGCCTCAACGGGCGGTTGTCGCTCGGCGAGAACATCGGCGACCTCGGCGGCCTGTCGGTCGCGTTCGAGGCCTATCGTCTGTCGCTCGCCGGCGGCAGCGCGCCGGTCGTCGACGGCATGACGGGCGATCAGCGCTTCTTCCACGGTTGGGCGCAGGTGTGGCGGACGCTGTTCCGCGAACAGCGGCTGCGCAACCAGATCATGACCGGGCCGCACAGCCCGGCCGAGTTCCGCGTCAACGGAGTCGTGCGCAACATCGACGCGTGGTACGAGGCGTTCGACATAAAGCCCGGCGACAAGCTCTACCTGCCGCCCGAACAGCGGGTGCGGATATGGTGATGCGCGCGGACTCGACCGCGGCCCCGAGGCCCGGTCCGTCCACACGAGGCCTGGCGCTGCCGCCGGAACTCACGCCCGCGGAGCTGCGGGCGTTGCGCGTCGGACGCTATCGCCGCCTTCAGGAGATGCTGCGCGCCGAGGACTGCGCCGCCGCGCTGCTCATCGATCCGCTCAACATCCGCTACGCGACCGACTCGCGCAACATGGCGGTCTGGACGCTGCACAACATGGCCCGCTACTGCGTGGTGCCGGCGCAGGGCCAAGCGGTGCTGTTCGAGTTCGCCCGCGACCACTGCAAGGGCATGGCGGAGGGGCTCCCGGCCATCGGCGAGGTGCGCCCGGCGCGGGTCCACAGCTTCTTCGATGCGGCCGAGCACGCCTGGACGGTGGCCTGCGCTTGGGCGGCCGAGATCGCGGACCTCGTCAAGGCTGCGGCGGGCGGCGGGCGGCTGCGCCTCGCCATCGACCGTGCCGACCTGCTCGGTGCGCGTGCCCTGGAGCAGGCGGGCCTCGAGCTCGTCGAAGGCCAACGGATCCTCGAGCTCGCGCGCGCCATCAAGTCCCGCGAGGAGCTGCAGTGCATGCGGCGCTCGATCGCGGTCTGCGAGGTCGGCATGGCGCGCATGGCCGAGGCGCTGCAGCCCGGCATCTCGGAGAACGAGCTCTGGGCGGAGCTGCACCACGCGAACATCGCGCTCGGCGGCGAATGGATCGAGACCCGTCTGCTCTCATCCGGTCCGCGCACCAACCCATGGTTCCAGGAGTCCTCGGACCGCGTCATCGAGGCGGGCGATGTCGTCGGCTTCGACACCGACCTGATCGGCCCCTACGGATACTGCGCGGACATCAGCCGCACCTTCTTCTGCGGGGGCGGACGCCCGACGACGGCGCAGCGCGACCTCTACGCCCTCGCGCGCGAGCAGGTGCAGCACAACTGCGAGCTGCTGCGGCCCGGCCTCGGATTCCGCGAGTACGCGCAGCGCGCGTGGCGCATCCCGGACCGCTTCAGCCCCCTCAACTACGGCGCAGTCGCCCACGGCGTGGGCCTCGCGGACGAATGGCCGTTGATCCTCATCGACCC
>DHLY01000115.1:1669-3432 GCA_002405525.1 Proteobacteria bacterium UBA4656 | reverse complement strand
ACGGGGCACGAGATCCTGAGCCGTTACCCGCTCGAGGACCTGCGCGGTTAGACCGCGACCGCCCGGGCGATGGGCATGCCACGGACGCGTGTATGCTGAAGGTCCGTCACCCCGGACCGGACCATGAGCACCGCAGAACACACCCACCACCGCACCTGTCACCTCTGCGAGGCGATCTGCGGCGTCGAGATCCGTGTGCGCGGCACGGAGATCCTCTCCATCCGCGGCGACGAGCAGGACCCGTTCAGCCGCGGCCACATCTGCCCCAAGGCGCTCGGCCTCAAGGACTTCCATGAGGATCCGGACCGGCTGCGCCGGCCGATGCGGCGGACGGCGACCGGGTGGGAAGAGGTGTCGTGGGAAGCGGCGCTCGACGAGGTCGCGCAGCGGCTCGTCGCCGTCCAGCGCGAGCACGGCGCCGACGCGGTGGCGACCTACATCGGCAACCCGCAGGTCCACAACTATTCGGGGCTGCTCGGCGGCGTGCGCTTCCTGCGCGCGCTGCGCAGCCGCAACCGCTACTCGGCGACCTCCGTCGACCAGTTGCCGCATCATCTGTCGGCCTTCCTGCTCTACGGCCATCAGATGTTGATCCCGGTGCCGGACATCGACCGTACGCATTTCTTCCTGGTGCTCGGCGGCAATCCGGTGGTGTCGAACGGCAGCCTGATGACGGCGCCCGATGTCACCCGCCGCCTCAAAGACATCCGCGCACGCGGTGGTCGGTTGGTCGTCGTCGACCCGCGCCGTACGCAGACCGCGGAGCTCGCCGACACGCATCTCTTCGTCACGCCCGGCTCGGACGCGCTGCTGCTGCTGTCGATGCTGCAGGTGCTGTTCGCGGAAGGGCGGGTCGCGCCGGGCGCGCTCTCAGGCGCGATCGACGGCGTGGATACCATCGGCGATCTGGTGCGCCCGTTCACGCCCGAGTCGACGGCCGCCGCGACGGGCATCGATGCCGAGGTCGTGAAGCGGCTCGTCCGCGACTTCGCGTCCTCGCCCTCGGCCGTGTGCTACGGCCGCATGGGCGTCTCGACGCAGCAGTTCGGCGCGCTGTGCCAATGGCTGATCCAGCTGCTGAACATCCTGACAGGCAACCTCGACCGGGTCGGCGGCGCGATGTTCACGCGGCCCGCCTTCGACATCGTCGGTCTGGGCGGGGCGTTCGGTGCGCCCGGCTCGTTCGGCAAGCGCCGCACGCGCGTGCGCGGGCTGCCGGAGTTCGGCAGCGAGTTCCCGGTGTCGGCGCTCGCCGAGGAGATCCTGACGCCCGGCGAGGGGCGGATCCGTGCGCTCGTCACCTCCGCCGGCAACCCGGTGCTCTCGACGCCGAACGGCCGCAAGCTCGAGCAGGCGCTGGCCGGGCTCGATTTCATGGTCTCGATCGATCCGTACCTCAACGAGACCACCCGTCACGCGCACCTCATCCTGCCGCCGACATCGGGGCTGGAGCGCGACCACTTCGACGTCGTCTTCCACCTGCTCGCGGTGCGCAACACGGTGAAGTACTCGAAGCCGCTGTTCGCCAAGCCACCGGGTGCCTTGCACGACTGGGAGATCTTCCATCGTCTCGCCGAGCGCATCGGCGTCCACGATCCCGTGCGCAGGCCGGGCTGGGCCGCGGGGCTGATGTCGCGTTGGCTCACGCCGAAGCGCAGCGTGGCGATCGGCATCCGCCTCGGCAGCCGCGGCGCCGGATGGAACCCGTTCTCGCGCGGGCTCACGCTCTCCAAGGTGGCCGCGCATCCGCACGGTCTCGACCT
>DHLY01000115.1:0-1405 GCA_002405525.1 Proteobacteria bacterium UBA4656 | reverse complement strand
CTCGCCCGAGACGGGCGTGCTGCGCCTGATCGGCCGCCGCGACCCGCGCACCAACAACTCCTGGCTGCACAACTCGCGGCGCTTCGTCAAAGGTCCGCAGCGCTGCACGCTGCTGATGCACCCGGCCGACGCGGCGGCGCGCGGCCTCGCCGAAGGCGATGTCGCCACCGTCACCTCGCGCGCGGGCAGCGTCGACATCGCGGTCGAACCGAGCGACGAGATGATGCGCGGGGTGGTCAGCATCCCGCACGGCTGGGGGCATCACCGCCCCGGCATGCGCCTGCAGGTCGCAGCCGCGCACGCCGGCGTGAGCGCCAACGACCTCACCGACGAGACCTTCATCGACGAGCTCTCCGGCAACGCCGCGCTGAACGGCGTGGCGGTGACGATCGCGCGCCGCTAACGCTGCGCCTGCGCCGCCTGCGCTGCCCGCCAGGCCGCGCGCAGGTTGTCGGCCGTCGGACCCTGGCCGTCCGGGCGCCAGCCCGGCGGACCGAAGATGTACTTGAACACCTCCCGCGGGCTGCGCGCGGAGGCCACATCGCGCGCCATCGCCGCCCACTCGTGGAAGGCGATCTTGATGGGGTTGAAGGTGTCGATGTTCTTGATGAGCCCATAGCGGCAGGGTTCCTCGTCGCGCTCGGCGGCGAAGGTGCCGAACAGGCGGTCCCACACCATCAGAGTGCCGCCGTAGTTGCGGTCCACATAGCCCGGGTTGGAGGCGTGGTGCACGCGGTGGTGCGAGGGCGTGTTGAAGAGATGTTCGTACCAGCGCGGCATGCGGCGGATGGCTTCGGTGTGCAGCCAGAACTGGTAGAGCAGGCTGAAGCCGCTCATGGTGAAGATCATGGACGGCGGGAAGCCGAGCAAGGCGAGCGGGAACCACGGCGCCCAGGTACCCACCAGCACGCCGGTCCACGGCTGGCGGATGGCGGTGGAGAGGTTGTAGTGCTGCGACGAGTGGTGGTTCACATGCGCCGCCCACCAGAAACGGCACTCGTGGCTCGCACGGTGGAACCAGTAGTAGGCGAAGTCGTCCAGGAAGAAGAGCGCCACCCAGGCCAGGGGCGAAGCTGCCGAGATCTCGAACAGCTTGTGGTCGTAGAAGACCGTGAACATCGCGACCGCCACGCCTGCGAGCAGCACATTGGTGGCGTAGTTGCCGATGCGCATGCCGATGGAGGCGAGCGTGTCGCGCCATTCGTATTCACCGCGCACGAGGCCCGCCTTGACGAGCGACATCTCGATGCCCATCAGCACGAAACGCGCGATGACGAGCCACTCGGCCGAGGTCAGGGAACGCATGGACATCGCCGCACCTGCACGTGATGGTCGAGCCTACCACCGTCAGCCGGCGCGGGAGGAACGGAGCGTCATCCGCGCCCCCCCCGCGGCCGGATCGCGT
>DHLY01000131.1 GCA_002405525.1 Proteobacteria bacterium UBA4656 | reverse complement strand
TCTACGGCGGTCACCTCGCCAACTGGATGCAGGCCACGACCACGCGCTACCGGTGCCTGGTCAGCCACGCGGTCCTGGTGAGCCTCGCCGCGCAGTGGGGTACCAGCGACACCATCTACGGCCGCGAGGTGACGATGGGCGGCCCGCACTGGGAAGGCGGCAAGGGCTGGACCGAGCAGGACCCGCTGGCCTACGCTGCGAAGTTCAAGACCCCGGTGCTGGTGACGATCGGCGAGCGCGACTACCGCGTGCCGCTCAACAACACGATCGAGTACTGGAGCGCGCTGCAGCGCATGCAGGTGGAGAGCCGGCTGATCGTGTTCCCGAACGAGAACCACTGGATCCTCGGCGGGCACAACAGCCGCTTCTTCTACGACGAGGTCGATGCCTGGCTGCGGCGGTTCCTGGTCGGCGAAGCGCCGGCAGCCGCGGGGCGCTGATACGCCGGCCGACGGCATGTCGGACGACCTGCCGCCGCTGGTGCTGCTGCGCGCCTTTGACGCCGCCGGGCGCCACCTGAGTTTCGCGCGCGCGGCAGCGGCGCTGCACGTCGCGCCGTCGACCATCAGCCATCAGATCGCCGACCTCGAGCGCCACTTCGGGGCGGCGCTGTTCGTGCGTGGGCCGCGCGGTCTGGCGCTGACCGCGGTCGGCGCCGAACTGCTGGCCGACGTGGCGTCCGCCTTCGAGCGCCTGCGCGCGGCCGGTGCGCGCCTGCGCCGGCGCGGCCAGCCGGCGGTGGTGCGGATCAGCGCCAACCCGTACTTCGCCGCCGAGATCCTGATCCCGCTGATCGAGGCCTTCGAGGCCGCCTTCCCCGGGCAGTCCCTGCACGTGCAGGCCACCGAGGCGCTGGAGGACCCGCGCGATCTGGGGGTCGATTTCTGCGTGCGCAGCGGCGCCACCGAAGTCGCGGGCCTCGAGCGCCACCCGCTGTACGAGGTCGAGATCGCGCCGGTCACCGGCGGTTGTGGCCGCAAGGCGGCGCGCGGCTGCATCGACTTTCCGTACAAGGGCGGGAGCGCATGGCGCCGCTGGGAGCAGCTCGGCGGCGGCAAACGCCCCGCGGGTGGCCCGCTGCGCCAGTTCAGCAGCTACCACTCGGCGATGCGCGCCGCTTCCGAAGGACTCGGCGCCACGCTGGGCATGCTGCCGGTGGTGCAGCCGTGGTTGCGCAGCGGACGGCTGCGCCGGGTGTCGTACCAGCCGAGCGTTCCTCTGGGCACGCTCGACCTGGTGTGCCGGCCGTTCACGCCCTCCGAGCGCACCCGGCGGCGCATTCGGGACTGGCTGGTCGACGCATTCCGCGCCGCGGCGCGCGACTGACGCCGCGCGATCGGCACGGCATGCATGGCGTGCATGCCGGCATGCACAGCATCCACTTGCCGGGCGACACCGCCGCCCGGCATGGTGCGCGCTCCACAGGCGAGGGCGATGATGCTGTCCCGGCTGGCACCGCTGATCGACACGCTGCCCTCGCACCTGCGCCTGCGCAAGGTGCTCACCGGCCCTGCGTCGCGCAGCCGCGCGCGGCTGCGCTACCTCGACCTCGGCGATTGCGTGGTGCGCCTGCGCGGCGGCGGCGGCGAAGGGCTCTCGCTGGTGCTCGCCGCCGACCCGCCAGTACCGCTGGAACGCTATGACGACCTGATCGCCACGCTCGGCAACGGGTACCGGACCACGGTGTTCGAGATGCCCGGCTTCGGCGCCTCGCTGGCGCGGATCGGCTTCCGCTTTTCGATGGCTTCGGCGGTGGCGTCGGTGGCGCGGCTGCTGGAACAACTGCCCGGAGCGCCGCACGTGCTGGTGATGCCCTGCGTCACCGGTTTCGTTGCGCTTGCCCTCGCGGCGCAGCGCCCCGACCTTGTGCGCGCGCTGGTGCTGCCGCAGATGCCTGACTGGGCCGGTGCCCAGGCCTGGCTCGAGGGTCGCGACCCGAGGCGGGTGTTGCGCCGGCCACTGCTCGGTCAGTTGCTCCTGCATGCGCTGCGCCGCCATCGCGTCGGTGCCTGGTACGCCACGGCGCTCGGCCCGGGTGCGGAGCGCGCGCCGTGGGTCGAGGCCACGCTGCGCCACTTCGACGAGGGCGGCGCCTTCCCGCTGGCCTCGGCGTTCCAGGATTTCCTCGCCGACTCGCAAGGGCTGCTGCAGCCGGTTGCGCTGCCCACCCTCCTGCCGTGGGGCGACGCCGATCCCTCGCACCGGCGCACCGATTTCGCGCGCGCCGCCTTGCTGGCACCACAGGCGCGGCTGGCACGTTTCGACGGCTGCGGGCACTTCCCGGAACTGGAAGACTCCCACCGCTTCGCCGCCGCCTTGCGCGGCTTCCTGCACGAGACCCCACCTTGACCACCACCGTCGCGCGCACCACCCCGACATGGCGCGAGCCGGGCTTCTGGCCGGCCCTGCTGCTGCCGATCGGCGACCTCTGGCTGGCTGCGGGCGCCGGGGCGCCAACCGCCACGCTGGCGCGCCATGCGGTGATCGGCGGCGTGCTGCTCGCAGCCTGGACCTTCCTCTCGCGGTGGGCGTCACGCACCGCCCGGCATTGACCGATGGCGCAGGGTGCGTGTCGCCCGCGATTCGCCATCGGCGCGCCCTGCCGCTGCCGCATGGCTCGCGCAGGATTCCGTCGACCCCCGACCGGAGCCCGCCATGCACATACGGTTCGTCGTCCTCGCACTATCCATCGCCGCCCTGCCCGCCGCCGCCGCGCCCGGCCCCAAGCCCTGCGAGGCGCTCAAGCAGGAGATCGCGGCCAGGATCGACGCCCGCGGCGTGCCGCGATACACGCTCGAAATCGTCACGCCCGCGACGACCGGCGAGCGCAAGGTGGTCGGCTCCTGCGAGGGCGGCAGCAGGCGCATCGTCTACCAGCGCCTGCCGGCGGCACCGGCGGGCGGACTCGCCGCCCGCCCGCAGTGACGGCATCGCCGCGCCCGCGGGCGTGCGGGAAGTGACGGACCAGCGGAGCGCCGGCGAGACCAGGCTCACCCGTTCACACCGCCGCGGTCACCACGATCTCCACCCGCCAGCCGGGCCGCGCGAGCCTAGCCTGCACGGTGGCGCGCGCGGGCGCCTGGCCCGCGGGAACCCAGGACTCCCACACGGCGTTCATGCCGGGGAAGTCGGCCAGATCGGCAAGGAAGATCTGCGCACGCAGGATCTTCGTGTTGTCGCTGCCGGCGCGCGCGAGCAGGGCATCGATCGAGGCCAGCACCTCGCGGGTCTGCGTGGCGATGTCGGCGGCCTCGCTGTCGGGAACCTGTCCCGCGAGGTAGACCGTGCCGTTGTGGACCACCATCTCGGACAGGCGGGGGCCGACGTCGAAGCGCTGGATCATGGATCACCGGGATCGGGAACGGGGCTGCCAGCATAGCCGGCGCGAGCGGCGCACGGCGATGCGGCGCTGCCACGTCGCGCGCTCAGACCGCCTGCATGAACCCGAGGTCCGAGCCCGGGATCGACAGCATCGGGCCGGTCATGTATTGCAGGTTGGGGAAAATCGCGGCACGGTCCTCGGCGCTCAACCCGAACCAGGTCGCCAGCGTGGCCGCGTACTGGTCCACCGCCAGGGTGGGAATGATCTGACCCCAGCCCGCGTCGTCGGGGTTCTGCGCCGGATTGCCCGAAACGTTCGGCATCCGGCCATAGATGCGCCCGCCGTTCACCGCGCCGCCGACCACGACGTGATGGCCGCCCCAGCCGTGGTCGGTGCCGTCGCCGTTGTTGGACAGGGTGCGACCGAATTCGGACGCCGTGAACGCCGTCACCTGCTGCGTCAGCGCCATCGACGGCTGTGCCAGTACATCGTAGAAGCCCTTAAGACCGGCCGAGATCTGGCGCAGGAGCGGGCCATGGTCGTTCAACTGATAGTCGTGGGTGTCGAATCCGCCGATGCCGGCGAAGAACAGCTGACGACTCATCTGCAGGGTGGTGCGCGCGCGGATCATGCGCGCAATCATGAGCAACTGCTCACCGAGGTCGGGCAGTGCCGGCGGATCGGTGGCGTTCCACTGGAGCCCGAACGCGGTCCAGAACGGCTGGAACACGGGGTCGTTGCGCGGCACCGTGGCGAGCGCGACCTCGACCATGCGCGAGGTCTCGCGCGTGGCGCGCAGGCGTTGGGCATAAGCGCGCTGGAAGGGGTGTGCGTAGGTGGCGTCCTGCAGCGCGTTGAAGGTCAGGCAGCGCCGACGGTTCCAGCCCTGTCCGCCGTCGGCGCAGTTCGCCGCACCGGTCTCGATCATGTTGATGCGCTCGACTCCCGAGGCCGACATGAAGTACGGCAGAACGCTCTCTCCGGCCTGGAACACGTTCTCGCCGGCCAGGGAGACGTTCATCGACAGCGTCGGGTTGGCGTTGCTGGCGAAGAAGACATCGGCCAGCCGCCCGCCCCAGCCGGTGCGCGCGATGGAGTCGGCTCGCGGGCTCTGCCACACCACGCTCTGGTCGCTGTGCGAGAACAGCTGCGGCGGCAGGGGCGTGCCCGGCTGCTGGTAGGTCGTCTTGTTCACCGGCCGCACCAGCGGGCCGACGTTGGCCACGATCGCCGCGCGCTGCGCGTTGAACAATTGGGCCAGACCCTCCATCTCGGGATGCAGGCCGTAGGGGGCGCCGCCGGAGGGCGGCTGGACCGGCGCCAGCGCGCGCAGTTGGGCGACCGGGATCGCGAGGTTGGTGCGAGTCGCCGCATAAGCGCCATAGCTGCGCCCGGGGTCGATCGGAGTGGCGCCGGTATCGGTCGGCACCACCATGTTGAAGCAGTCGTTACCGCCGTAGAGATAAATGCACACCAAGGCTCGGTAGTCGATGCCCGCGCCGCGCAGCTGGCGCAGGCTGGCGCCCTGGGCCAACGCCATCTTGGCTGGCAGCGCGGCGAACGCGGCGCTGCCGGCGAGGGCCGCGAGGCTGCGGCGGAGGAAGTCGCGGCGGTGGTGGACGGCCATGCTCAGCGCTCCACGATGTATTCGGGCGAGGTGAGGATCAGCCACAGCGCGTCCTGCACGCGCTCGCGGCGCCAGCCGTCCCACGATCCGGGGGCGATTCCGTTCAGGTGCGCGAGCAGGGCGCTGCGCATCCCCGCCGACATCCGCCCCCCCATGAACAGCAGGTCGTAGCGGTCGAGCAGGACCGACGCCTGGTCGGCGATCGCAAGGTCGCGGGCAAGGTCGACCTGCACCGGGTCCCAGGACCCGAGATCGGGGTTGCCCACCCACGCCCAGTACACCTTGCCGCCCAATTCGTTGCTCAGGCGCGTGATGTAGGTGTCGGTGGTGATCTGGAATTCCGGCGAGGCCAGCCCCGCGTTGGCGATCTCGCCCGGCAGCGCGTAGGTCGGCAAGTAGAAATTGAACACGGTGGGCGAGCGCAGGACGGCCTGCGCGGCGTAGTACTCGGGCCAGCCCTCGCGGATGACGCCGTCGCGCGAGCGTGCGTCGAGGGCACGCCACAGCGCGGTGATGCGCAGCAGCGGCTCGCGCAGCTTGCCGGCATGCGCCGGCGCCTGCGCGGGGTTGCGAGCCTCCGGGTCCATCAGGATCGCGCGCGCCACCGCGCGCAGATTGCCACGGCTGCCACCGGGCGCGGCGCCATTGTCGTCGGCGAAGGCGGCGGCCACGCGGGCGACATAGGCGGGCGAGGGGTTGCTGGTGACCAGGCGCTGGATCAGCTGGCGGCCGACGAACGGGCCGACGTTGGGATGGTTGAACACATTGTCCAGCGCCAGCCCGAGGTCGTGTCGCGCGCGACTGCCGGCCGGCCGGCCGCTGGACGACGGCAGCACGCCGCCGGGCAGAGACACGCCGGGGTAGACCAGCAGCTGCTTGCTGCCCTCGTGCGCGTAGTACACCTCGCCGCGCACGGTGTTGCCCTCGCCCCAGGGCTGCATCGGCGTGCGCCAGCCGGCGTGCAGCCGCCAGTCCTGGTCGCCGGGGACCGACTGCGCCTGCGAAGAACAGTACTCCCAATTCCACCAGTTGAGGCCGTTGCCTGGATCAGGACTGCCGGTGTTGGGGGGGATGCAGGTCGAGTACTTCCAGCCGGTGAACACATGCGCGAAGCCGCGGATCGTGTCCTGGCTGTAGGTAGGCACGGTCTGCACGCCGGCCTGCGCCGGGTTGCCGTCGACCGGAGTACCGTCGCTTTCGAGCATCACCACACCGACCGCGAACAGCTGCATGATCTCCCGCGCGTAGTTCTCGTCCGGGCGGATGTTCAGGCCGGTGTCGGGCTTGCGGTTGCCGAACATCGACAGGTAGTGCCCCATCGACGGATGCACGGTGACGCTCTCGATCAGGTCCCGGTAGCTGCCGAACGCACCGTCGGCGAGCATGTCGTGCCAGTGGGCGAGCGTGGTGGGATTGCCTTCCAGCGCGCCGTTGCGGTCCGACACCACCAGGATCTGCGCCAGCGCATAGGCCAGGCGCTGCCGCAGCTGGTCGCGCCCGGCGAGCGCGTTCTTCCACCAGATCTCCTGCCGCCGGTCCTGCCACACGCTGACCGGCCGGCCGGCCGCGATGTCGGCCTGGATCAATTGGTCGAGGAAGGGCAACTGCCGCGAAGCGGGGGTGGAGAACTGCTCGTCGAGCCAGGCGTCGTAACCGATCGCCAGCAGGCGGTCGATCTCGGCCAGGGTCGGCCCGAAGCTTGCCTGGGAAAGGAAGCGCGCCGCCTCGGCGCGCGTGGTCGGCCCGCGCGGCGCATCGAAACCGTCGGTGAAGATCGCGTCCTGCGCGGCCGCGGACGACATGACGGTCAGCAGGACGGAAGCAGCCACGACCAGGCGACGGCAAGACATTCGAAGCCCCCTGCAGGCGACGAGCCCGCTGCTACAGACCGGTAGTATGGCGTCCGGACGCGGGTGGTGAACCGTGACCGGCGTCGCATTGGCGGCTCGCCGCCTGGCACGGGTCGGGTTTAGCATGCGCTGTGCCACCGCCGGAGAGGCTCCCACCCCGATGAAGCCGCTTCGCTGCCCACCGCTGGTCTGCGCGGCCGCGATCCTGGCCGCGGGCGCCGCATCGGCGCACAGCAACCGCGCCCCGGTCTGCGAGGTGAACACGCTGCCGTTGGCGCCGATGTGGCCGACGGTGGCCAGCCCACCGCCGACCGGATGGCGGTTGCTGGCCGACGCGCCGGCCTGGGCGCCAGGCCGCCGCGCCGCGCTGCGCATCGTCCACCCGGATCCGCAGCGCCGCGCGCTCGGCGTGCTGCTGTGGGCGAAGTCGGGACCGTTCACAGGGGCCGGCAGCTTCGCGCCCTCGGAGGGAAAGCTGTTCCGGGTCGTGATCCCCGATCCGCCGCTGGCGTCGTGCGGCCAGTGGGCGCTGTCGCATACCAGCGCGGTGCCCAAGGCGCAGTCCGACCTGGTCTTCCGCTGGGACCCGCCGGCGTCCGGCGCCGGCAGCGTGGTGCTGCGGGCGTTCCTGATCGAGGAGTGCGCCGAGCCGCCGCCGATGCGCTGCCGCGCGCACCAGGCGCTGACCGACCTGCTGGCACTCGACGAGGCGCTTTCGTTCGACGGCTTCGAGCCACCGCCCGCCGCGCCCTGAGGTCGGCACGGCCCGCTTCTTGCTGGGTGCGGAGGCGACGGCGGCGCAACGGTCTGCCGCACGGAGGGCGCCATGGCGCACGACGGGCCCGCTGCGCTACTGCTCACCGGCGGCGGAGCGCGCGCGGCGTACCAGATGGGGGTGCTGCGTGCGCTGTCGCGGATCCGGCGCGAAGCCGGCATGCCGGCGCGGCGCAATCCCTTCGCGGTGATCGCCGGCACTTCGGCCGGCGCCCTGAACGCCGCCGCGCTGGCCTGCCGCGCCGATGACTTCGACGCCGCGGTGGCGCAGACCGCCGCCACCTGGGAGGGCCTGTCGGCCGGCGACGTGTATCGCGCCGACGCACTCGGCATCCTGCGCACCGGCGCGTCCTGGCTGACCCTGATGGCGTTGGGCTGGCTGCTGGCTCGCCTGCGCCACCCGCGCCCACGCTCCCTGCTAGACAACCGCCCGCTGCGCCGGCTGCTGGCAGAGATGGTGCGCTTCGAGCGGCTGCCCGAAATGCTGACTGCGGGCCACCTGCAGGCGCTGGCGGTGACCGCCTCGTCCTACTCCAGCGGACTGCACGTGACCTTCTTCCAGGCCGCCGGCGAGATCCAGCCGTGGACGCGCAGCCAGCGCGTTGCAGTGCGCGACGCGATCGGCATCGACCATCTGCTCGCCTCCGCCGCGATTCCTTTCGTGTTCCCGGCCGCCGACCTGCCGATCGATGGCCGCCGGGAGTGGTTCGGCGACGGCTCGATGCGGCAATCGGCGCCGATCTCGCCCGCGATCCACCTCGGCGCGGAACGCGTCCTGGTGGTCGGCGCCGGCCGCATGCACGAGCCGCCCGGCGCGCGCGCGCCGGCCGAGGGCTGCCCGACGGTCGCGCAGATCGCCGGCCATGCGCTGTCCAACATCTTCCTCGACGCGCTGGCAGTCGATGTCGAACGGCTGCAGCGCATCAATGCAACCCTGGCCCTGCTGCCGCCCGAAACGCGCGCCCACACCACGCTGCGCCCGATCGAGGCGCTGGTGATCGCACCCAGCCAGCGCCTCGACGACATTGCCGCCCGCCACATCGGCGCCTTGCCCGCGCCGGTGCGCGCCCTGCTGCGCGGCGTCGGGGTGTCGGGCAACGGACGGGCGGCGCGCGGCGCGGCGCTGGCGAGTTACCTGCTGTTCGAATCCGACTACACGCGCGAACTGATCGCGCTCGGCGAAGCCGACGCGTCGGCGCGCCGCGAAGACGTGCTGCGCTTCCTGCGCTGGTTCCCGGCCGGGCAGGCTGCCCGCAGCGCGGCCTGAGCGCGAACCGGGCTCAGGCGGCCGCCGGCCGGTATGCGGCCCATGCGGCCCAGGCCAGGAACGGCAGCCCGAGCAGGTCGGCGACGGCAATCGCGCGCAATGCGCCGGGCTGGCCCGCCAGCGCATAGAGCAGCAGGAACGACAGCATGCTCAATCCGACCGCCGCGACGGCGAGCGGTCGGACCTCGGCGCGCAATGCTGCCCAGACGCACATCACCACGATGACCGCGAACAGCGCGGCACGATGATGCAGCAACAGGAATACGGTGCTCCCCCCTTCGACCCCGTAGAGGCGGGTGACCAGGGACGGCAGGAACAACGCAGCAGCCGGCATGGCGTGGATCGCAGCAAGGACCCACCAACACATCTTCGTCGTCATTGGACGTCTTCCCACGCCGCCACGACCGGGGCGCGCAGCCGCGGCGCACTGCCGGCACCAGGCCGCGCCGATGCGACCCGCGCGCTGCGCTTCACGGCGCACCCCCGGCGAGCGCCACGCGGACGAGCATGACCACCACCGCGAACCAGGAGGCCAGAAACAGGACAAGTCGCGGCACCACCGGGTTCCGCGTCGCCTGGACGATCGAATGGGCGACGCGCAGCCCGACGAAAGCCCACGCGCAGGCGGCATGCACCCCGTCGGCGGCGCCGAGCGCGACCACGGCGAGCGCAACCGCATAGAACACGGTGGGGGCCTCCATCAGGTGGTTGTAGTTGTCGGCAACCTGCTCGACCCGTCGCGGAAGACGACCCTGGAGGTCGGCGATGCGGGCCGCATCCTGCGGTGCGAGCCCGGCGCGCGTCATTGCCGGCAGCCGCGTGGCGTACATCCATGCCAGCATCACCACGCTCCAGCCGGCAAGCGCGAGGATGGCGTGCAGGACCGCCGCCGCGTCGGCCGATGGCGTCGCACCGCTCACGGGCGCGCCCCATCCGAGAACCAGGCGCCCCGGCGCGCGCGGGTGGCGACAGCGAGCGAGCGGGTGGCCCGCGCGCCGGGCGGCGCGCGACGGGCGCCGCCCGGCGGCAGTGCGTGGCGGCAATCGGGCTTGGGCATGGACGACTCCCGGGAGGGCGGCAGGCGCAGCCGACGTTATTGAACACCTGCTGACATGTCAATAGCATGTCACGCAACTTCCGCACTCCGGCGCCAGCATGAGTACCAGCAGGACCCGGTCCCGGCGCCGCGTCGCCGACGCCACCGGACGCCAGAGCGACGCGGCGTTCGCGCGGATCAAGTCCGCGATCGTCGCCTGCCGCCTCGCCCCGGGAAGCACCTTTTCGGAGGTGGCGCTGTCGGCCCGCTTCGGACTCGGCCGGGCCGCGGCCCGCGCCGCGCTGACGCGGCTTGCCCAGCTCGGCCTGATCATTCCGGTGGCCCGGCACGGCCACACCGTCGCGCCGATCACCGCGCAGTCGGTCCACGAACTGTTCGAACTGCGGCTGGCGCTCGAACCGCGCGCTGCAAGGCTTGCCACCGGGCGGATCGACGCCGCGTCGCTGCGGCGCCTCAACCGCTCGCCGCGCGACGCGCACAGTCCGACCGACCGTCAGTCGTTCCTGGCGTCCAACCGCGCGTTCCATCGCGCGATCGCGTTGGCCACCGGCAATTCGCGGCTGGTCGCAGTGCTGGACGCGATCGCCGACGAGGGCGAGCGTTTCGTCCACCTGGGGCTGTTCGGCGCCGGCGCCGCGGACACCGACCGCGCCGGGGCCGACCACGGTCACGAGGCCATCCTCGCTGCGCTGGAGCGCGGGGATGCCGATGCCGCGGAGGCGGCGATGCGCGAGCACGTCGAACACGCTTGGGCGATCGCCGCCGCGCGGCTCGGTCCCGGCGCACCGCCCGTCCCGGGCGGCAGGTAGACGGGGGCCCCACGGCCCGGCGCCGGGCGGACCGCACCGCCATTCGGCCCATGCGGTGCGCAGGTGGGTGACGCACCCGGCGCGGGGGTTGGAGGCTTGCCCCGCCGCTCCGCAGCGAACCCCTGAACGAGGACCGATACTCGCGATGCTTCCCCGCATGGCCGCAACCAGGCGGACGCCGCAGGGCTTGGATGCCGGTCCGGAGGTTCCCTAGCATGTCGGCGATGACCGCCTTCGACGCTGCGCCGGTCGGACCGGCGCCCGCCCCCCTCGCCTTGGTCTTCGGCGCCAGCGGCTACATCGGCACGAACCTCGTGCCGCGGCTGCGCGCGCACGGCTTCCGCGTGCGCGCTGCCGCGCGCAACCCGAAGGCGATCGAATCGCGCGACTGGCCGGGCGTGGAACGCGTGGCCGCCGACGCGCTCGACCCGGCCTCGCTGCCGGCCGCACTCGCGGACGTGGACGTGGCGTTCTACCTGGTGCACTCGATGGCCGCCGGGCGCGACTTCGGCCGGCTCGACGTCGAGGCCGCGGGCCACTTCGCATGCGCGGCGGCAATGGCCGGTGTGGGGCGCATCGTCTACCTCGGCGGATTGATTCCACCCGATGCGACCAGCGAGCACCTGGTGTCGCGCCGCGAATCGGGTGACGCACTGCGCCACGGCGCGGTGCCGGTGACCGAGATCCGCGCCGGCATCATCGTCGGGCCCGGATCGGCGGCGTGGGAGGTCATCCGCGACCTGGTCTACCACCTGCCGCTGATGCTCACCCCGCGCTGGGTGCGCTGCCGGTCCAGCCCGATCGCGCTCGACAACCTGCTCGAATACCTGGTGCGCGTGGCGACCCTGCCGGAAGGCGCCGGGCGCATCTTCGATGCCGGCGGGCCGGAGTATATCAGCTACGACACCATGATGCGCGAGTTCGCGACCCTGGTCGGCAGGCGGCGGCTGATCCTGCCGGTACCGCTGCTCACGCCCGAACTGTCCGCGTACTGGCTGTCGCTGGTGACCGCGGTGCCGGCCCCGATCGCGCGCGCGCTGATCGGCGGCCTGCGCCACGACATCCCCGCACACGACGAGGCACTGCGCGCACTGGTGCCGCAGCGGCTGCTGGGCTTCCGTGAAGCCGCGCAGGCCGCGCTCGACGCCGAACGCATGCACACCGTTGCCGCACGCTGGACCGAGGGCGCGCTGATGTTCCGCGGCCAGCGCCCCGACCACGCGTTCTACGCCAAGCGCGCCAGCGGCAGCGCGGTGTCGACCGCGTCGCCGGCGGCGCTATGGTCGGTGCTGGTGACGATGGGCGGCGACAACGCCTGGTTCTTCGCCAGGCCCCTGTGGCGCATCCGCGAGGGGGTCGACTGGCTGCTGGGCGGACCCGGCCTGGTGCGTGGCCGCCGCCACCCGACGGAACTGCGCGTCGGCGACACCATCGACTGGTGGACCGTGCTGGGCGTCGAACCGGAACGCCGGCTGACCCTGCACTTCGGCCTCAAGGCGCCGGGCAGCGGCGTGCTGGAATTCGAGATCGAACCCGCCGGCGGCGGCGCGCGGCGGATCTCGGTCACCGCCTACTGGCACCCGCGCGGCGTCTGGGGACTCGTCTACTGGATCGCCTTCGCGCCGGCCCACGCCTGGCTGTTCGCCGGCATGACCCGCGAGATCGCGCGGCAGGCCGAGGACCCGGCGAGCGACACCGCCTGACGCGGACCAGGAGCCGCCGACCGGCCCCGATCACGACGCCCCTCGACTCGGGGTCGCCGGCCTGCGTGCCCCGCGCAGCGGGCACGCGACGCGCAGGACACCTGTCTGATCCGCCGCCATGGCAGCCACTTGGCGATCAGCCGAAAGCGTGCGCTCTGTTCCCGGGCGGGCTTCGGGCGGGACTTCGCCGTCGACCCGGAACCACCCGCGAGCGACGGGCGGAGTCGGTCGCCGTCACGCAGGCCCGCCGAGGCAGAGGGACTGCCTCGGCGGCCAGTGTCGCGCCGCGCGGCGCATGAAGTGCTCAGTGGGCGCGACGCGCCGCCAGCAGACCGCCCAGCAGCATGACCAGCGCCGCCAGCAGCAGGCCCGCGGCCGACAGCGTGGGCACCGGCACCGACGGCCCCAGCGACCCCCCGGCCAGATCCCCCTCCACGATGAACGGCAGATCGAGTACGCGCATGCTGCCGCCGTCGGTCAACGCAGCCCAGGTGCTGGCGCCGACGTTGAACTGCAGGGCGTTGCCGTTGGCCGCGATCGGTGGGCAGAACGCCGCAGCGGACAGCGAACCGGTGAGCCCGTATTCGATCCAGTAAGTGCCAGGAGCAAGCAGGGTCTGCGGGATACTCAGCTCGACCGCCATCACCGGACGCTGAAGGTTGGTCAGCGTGGTCGACGAAACGCGCCAGACGCCGCTGAAACTGGTCGCAGTCTGCAGGTTGGTCGTGGTGTCGCCCACCACCACGGTGGAGCCCGCGACGTTCGGCGCACCGTTCCAGATGCGCAGCACGCCCGCAGTGAAGCTCGATGTGGTGGCGCCGCCGGGCGCCCCCTGGGTCTGGTAGCCGAACACGGTAACCTTGTTCACCCGCCAGCCGCCCGCCGGCACGGTGAAGTCGTCGGCCAGGCGGAAGGTGGTGCCCGCCGCAGCCCCATTGCAGGCCGCCCCGAGCGTGGTGTCGGGCGCGGTGAGCACCGAAACCGGACTGGTGCCCGCCGGGCCACCGCCGGTGGCGGCGGTCTGCAGGCTGCCGTTGGTGTAGAGCACCGCAGCCGGCGCACGGTACACCGGTCCGGCACCCGCCGGGTTGACGACGGCACCAGCCTCCGGCGCGGTCGAAACCTCACCGACCGAGGCGGCCTGAGCCACGGCCAGCGAAAGCGCGAAACCGGCCGCGCACGCGCGCGCCAGCGTGATGGTCTTCATGGTCCTACCCCCTTCTATCGAGTCGTTCTTGGGTGCTGGCTTGGCCAGCCCGACCAGCGGCCCGGCCCGAGAATCGGCGCCCGCACCCGCAGTCGCTGGGTAGCATACCAGCCACGACGAACCCGGGGCACTGCCGGCCCGACCTTGCCTGGCAGCGCAGCGGCAGCGGCCCGGGCAAACCTGAGGAGCAGCCCGGCGCGTCGCGGCGTCAACCCTTTTTCCGGCCGTGCGTTGAGCCGCTGGTCAACCGGCAAACCAGGAGCCCGCCATGCCCGCTGCCGATCACCGCTGCATCGCTCGCCGGCTGCGCGCCGCGCTTGCAGCCGCCTCGCTCTCTGCCGCGATGTGTGCGCTCGCAGCGCCGCCTCCGAGCGCCGACCAGATCGCCGCCGCCCGCGCCTACCACGAGTCCAGCGGTGGCCAGGGGCTGGTCATGCTGCACGACGGGCGCTTGATCCATGAGTCCTACGCCAACGGCGGCAACGCCAACACCCAGGTGCTGCTGGCCAGCGGCAGCAAGGGCTTCACCGGCTTGTTCGGCGCGATGGCGGCCGAGGACGGTCTGTATGGCCTCGACGACCCGGTGGTCGCGGTGGTGCCCGAATGGCAGTCGGACCCGCGTCGCTCGCGCATCACCTGGCGCCATCTGCTGACCATGACCAGCGGGCTCGAAGACGTGAAGGAGCAATCCACCTGGGAGGATTTCCTGCGCGCGCGCGCGGTGGCCGAGCCGGGAACCCTGTTCGATTACGGCAGCGCGCCGAACGTGTTCGGCGCCGCACTGCAGCGCCGGCTCGGCGCCGAAACCGTGACCGCTTACATGCAGCGCCGCCTGTTCGGTCCGTTGGGCATCGAGGTCAGTTGGCGCGGCAACTTCGCCGACGGCAACCCGCAACTGAGCGGCGGCGCCTACGTACGCACCCGGGAGTGGGTCAACCTCGGCGAAATGGTGCGCCTCGGCGGGCGCTGGAACGGTCGCCAGCTCATCTCGCCGCAACTGCTGGAGCAGGCGATGACCGGCACTGCACCGAATCCGGCCTATGGCCTGTACTGGTGGCTGAACCAGGAGGTCCCCGATGAACTCGCCAGCAGCGCGCCGCAATTCGAGCGCCACATCCTCGGCCTGATCGAGGCGCCCTTCCTGCCGGACGACTTCGCCATGGCGGCCGGCGCCTACGAGCAGCGCCTGTACGTGATTCCCTCGCTGCGCCTGGTGGTCGCGCGCAACGGCCCGCGCTCGGCCGGCGGCCGCTTCGACGATGTCGCATTCCTGTCGCGCCTGTTGCCGGAGCAGCCGGCGCGCAACCGCACCGGCGTCTACATGAACGCCGGCGAGCCCGGCTGGGGCGTGACGGTCGCCCAGGTCAACAACCTGCCCGCGCCGGTGTGGTTCACGTTCGGCGCGGACGCCACCCCGGAGTGGTACACCGTCGAGGCGGTGCGCGCCGAGACGGACGGGACCTTCAGCGGCACCCTGATGCGCTGGTCCGCGGCACCCGGCAGCGCGATCGTGGGCGGCGTGCCCGCGCAGCGGGTCGGCACCATGAGCGGCGGCGCCAGCCTGCGCTTCGGCGACGACCGGTCGCTCGAATTCACCGCGCGCGTCGACGGCGAGCCACCCCGCACGCGGCGAATGGTCGCGGTCGGACTGACCGGTACCGCGCCGGCCTGCACGTTCACCAGCGGAACCCGCTCCACGGCCAGCAACCTGACCGACCTGTGGTGGAATCCGCAGCAAAGCGGATGGGGGGTGAACGTCCTGCACCAGGGTGCGCGAATCTACGCCGCCTGGTTCGCCTACGATGCGGACGGCACGCCGGGATGGATGACCGCCCTGCTCGACCGCGAGGCCGACGGGGTGTTTCGCGGGCCGATCAACCGCGCCGCAAGCGGCGTCCCGTTCAACCGCGACGCGGGTCAGGCGGCCACCACCCTGCCCCTGCCCGCGATCGGGCAGATGGCCCTGCGCGTCGACGACGGCGAGCGAGCGACCATCGAGACCGATATCGGAGGCGTGCGCTGGACGAGTCCGATCCGCCGCTTTTCCGCCGATCCGCCGCGCACGATCTGCAGCGACTGACGCGCGGAACCGGCGTGCCCGCGGGCCGGTGAAGGCCGCCGGCGCGCAATGTGCGGCGGGCTTTCGCTGCCGGGGCCGTCGAAAGCGGGCACCACTGCCGGATGGCGACAACCCGGAACGCCGGTGGAGCCATCGCGCGCCGACCACAGTCAACCCCCGGCGGCCCGCGGCCGCCAGACCTGCACACCGCCCCCCCCCCGCGGCCCCGGCCAGCCAAGTCCGACATCCAGCGCCGCACCCATCATCGCATCGCCGCGGTCGCGGCGCTCCGCGCCA
>DHLY01000173.1:1883-2546 GCA_002405525.1 Proteobacteria bacterium UBA4656 | reverse complement strand
GGCGAGAACCGCTTCGTCTTGGCCATCGCTCCATCCTCTCAAGGGTTGGAGCCTCCGGGAAAGTCTGGGCGGTTCAAGAGCCATTGGTTCGACGCTTGTTACTCGATCAACGCTTGCGCTCGCAGTTCCGTTCTCCGATGCAGGCCATGCGGCTGTGTCGTTCGGTCCAACTGCTTTTCCGGCGCTGAACACGGATGCGGCCAGATTCGGTGTGTTCTTGCTCAAATCCTATCCGCCAAAGTAGGACTACCACAGTGCCAGAAAGCGAAGGCGAGACCTATGGGGCAACTGTGCGCTGTCGCTGTTCGATTGTCTCGGCAGCCGAAGGAAACGCGCACAGCCTAAGCGGCCACTCCCGCCCACACTTGCACGTTGGGGGACACATCTTGATTTGCCAAGTCGGCCACTTGGATGCGCCGATCCGGCCCGGAGAGTCGGGAAACGTGGTCCTTTCGGTGATCGCGGACATTGATCCGCGGTTGGTCCTTGAGGTGGGCGCGGAATTCGCGCTCCGAACTTTCGCCCAGGAGGCTGCGATAGCGCACTGTCGGGTGCTTCACGTTCAGGTGGCCTAGTATCGACTTGTGACTCGTTCGCCGGCAGGTTCATACAGGCCGACAGCCTGGTCGAGCCGGAGGCCACGCAGGGCCTCAACCGCTACAG
>DHLY01000173.1:0-1683 GCA_002405525.1 Proteobacteria bacterium UBA4656 | reverse complement strand
ATCCGACGGGGCAGTTGAGTTTCAGGCAGGTGGTGGGATTGGTGGTCGGGATCGCATTCTCGGTCTGGAGCGGCCAGTTGTGGGCGATCAACAACCTGTGGGGATCGTTCGCGGCGGCAGTCGGTGGCGGGTTCGCGTCGAGCGTCATCGCGACAGGCAGCCTGAAGGCCGGGCTGTGGGGTGCCGTGAGCGCAGCGGCGTTTTGGGGGATCGGGACGGCGTTCAGCAAGACCTACGCCGTCGCCAAGGAGGGCTCGAACAACATGGTCGAGGTCGTGTTCCGCCGCGAAGCGAGTGGAAGCGCGGTCGCGCGCATCGCCGCGCATGCCGGGGCAGGTGGAGCGCTGGCAGACCTCCAAGGCGGAAACTTCGGCTCGGGGTTCCTGAGCGCGGGCGTGACGAAGTGGCTGAGCCCGGCGGTCAGCAGCATCGGGATGGGCGATGGGGAGCGGTCGTTCGCCGATCTCGCGGCGCAGACCGTGGCATCGGCAACCATCGGTGGCACGGCCAGTGCGATCACGGGCAACGGGTTCGGGAGCGGGGCGCAGACGGCGGCGTTTCAGTACCTGTTCAATCAGGCGGTGAGCACAGCCTGGCAGGCTGCTGAGGAACGCGTCGTGCACGCCTTGATGAAGGACGGCGTCGAAGTTGTCAGGCAGGTCAGGATATCGACGACACTCGCGAGCGGCGAAACCATCGAGGCAATCGCCGACTACGCGTTCCGCAAGGGAGACACCATCGTGTTCGGCGAAGTCAACTATGGGATGGACGCGAAGTTCACGCCCAATCAGAAAGCGGTGTACGCGGCAATCAGGACCGGGAATGTTGCGATCGTGTCGGAGGCCGCGGCTCGTGCGCTCAATGTCGCTGCTCGAACGCCGCTCGGCGCACTGAGTGCGCGGTTCACTCTGCACGCCTTCGAAGGTAGCCGCGCCGCGAGGCAGGCTGCGCGAATATTCGGGACGGGAACATCGAGTATGATGAGGTTCGCCGCGTCGGGGCCCGTTAGCGCCTTGATGCTGTTCATCGGGGTGAAATCGGTGTCCAACTATGACGCGCTGCGCATGGAGTGCCCGGAGTGTGCGCCTGCGGCGGCGTCGCCCGTGAGGTAGGCGCGACATGAATCGCCAACTGCATCGCTACGCTGATAAATGGCTCGAAGTCGCGAGGCCGTTGTGCGCCCGACTGGAAGCCAAGCTGCGACACGAGGGATTTGGGCCGCATTGTCGATCTGGAGAGAACCCAAAAGAGTTCACGAAGGTGCTGGCCTGGGAGCAGCAGCTCTTTGCTGGGTATTGCCTGCAGCTCGCACTCTACTCGGAAGCGCCGTACCCCTTTGCGCCAGGGCTGCTTGGATTCAGCGCAAAGCTTTTCGTCGCCTCGGCTCGTCAGGGTGAAGTGGAGTTTCACTCCGGTCTCAACGACTGCATCGAGTACATGCCGGGTTTCAAGCCGACTGCGCCGGGGTCGCCAACGATGCTTGGCGTTTCGTTGAACTGGCTCATGGGTGGCTGGGATCCGGTTATTGGGCCTTTTGATGAGACGATGCAGCGATGGTTCAATGTGCCGATTGACCAACTGGAGGCAGCGGCAGATGATGTGCACGCGATGTGGCTCGGCCACGGCATGGCGTTTCGCGGTTGGATCGACACACCCGAGAAGCTGGCGCGCGTGGTTGAAGAC
>DHLY01000029.1:35642-36564 GCA_002405525.1 Proteobacteria bacterium UBA4656 | reverse complement strand
CCGCTGGCTCGGCAACTACAGCGAGGACCACCGGCACCCGACCAACATCCTGCTGCACCATGTGTGCGTGCCGCTGATCGTGTGGACGGTGGTGGCGTTCTTCTGGGTGATCCCGGTGCCACCGGGGATCGGCGAGCCGGGACTGTGGGCGGCGCTGGCGATGGTCGGCGCGCTCGGCTGGTACCTGCGGCTGTCGCGCCCGCTGGGGCTGGCGATGGTCGCGGTGTTCGTCGTGCTGGGCGCGATCACGCACGTGCTTTACGGATGGCTCGGCGCGACGCAGTTGCTGTCGCTGGCGATCCTGGTCTTCGTGCTGGCCTGGATCGGCCAGTTCATCGGCCATCGCATCGAAGGCAAGCGGCCGTCGTTCTTCACCGACCTCGTGTACCTGCTGGTTGGCCCGCTGTGGATCACGGCCAAGGCGCTGCGCCGCCTCGGCATCGCGTACTGAGCATCGCAGTGCAGTCGCACCGCGCGCCGCGGCGGCGTGGACGCGGCGCAGGCTGAGCCGTGCCGCTGGCGCATTTCGGGCTGGTGCTGTTGATCTGCCTCGCCTGGGGCGGCAACTTCCTGGCCGCCGCGGCGGCGCTGCAGCAACTGCCGCCGTTCCTGTTCACCGCGTTGCGGCTGGGCGTGGTGCTGGCGTGCCTGTTCACCTTCCTGCGTCCGCTGCCGCGCGACCAGTGGCACCGGCTGGCCTGGGTGGCGCTGCTCAACGGCGCGCTGCACTTCGGACTCAACTTCTGGGCCCTGCGGGTCGCGGGTGACATCAGTTCCACCGCGGTGGCGCTGCAGAGCTACATCCCGATGAGCGCCCTGCTCGCCGTGTGGCTGCTCGGCGAGCGCATTCCCCGGCGGGTGGTGGCGGGCATCGTGGCGGCGTTCGGTGGCGTGCTGGTGCTGGGCTTCGACCCGCTGGTGC
>DHLY01000029.1:0-35487 GCA_002405525.1 Proteobacteria bacterium UBA4656 | reverse complement strand
GGCTTCGACCCGCTGGTGCTGGATGCACCGGCCGCCCTGCTGCTGACCCTGGTGTCCGCCTTCACCTTGGCGCTCGGCACCACCCTGATGCGCGGCATGCGCGGCGTCGGCACCTTCGAACTGCAAGCCTGGAGCGCGGTGATCGGCATCCCGTTCCTGCTGGTCGCCTCGCTGCTGTTCGAGCGCGACCAGGTGTCCGCACTGGCCGCCGCCGACTGGCGGGCCTGGGGCGGCGTGCTGTATTCGGGGCTGGTCGCCTCGCTGGTGGGCCATGGCCTGCTGTACTGGCTGGTGCAGCGGCACCCGGTATCGACGATCACGCCCTACCTGCTGATGGCGCCGATGTTCGCGATCGGCCTCGGGGTGATGGTCTGGGGCGACGAGCCCGGGCCGCGGCTGTGGCTGGGCGCGGCGATGGTTCTCGGCGGCGTGCTGCTGATCTCGCTGCGCACGCCGGCGCGCGGGCGATAGGGCGTCTCACGGACGTTCCCCGCGCGGCCGGTCGGGGCCGCGCTGGACTGCACGGATATCCGGGACCGCGCGTCCGCTTGCGCGATGACCTGCGCATGCGCCATCGGCGGCAGGGGTGCCCGCGGATCGAGACCCGCCGGCGCCGATCGCGGACTGCGCTCGTGCGACCGGGGGGCGGGCGGGTGAGCCTCGGGGTGCGCCAGCAGCACGCTCCGGCGACGCCCGGCGTGGCGTGCAGCCGGTGACCCACGGCTGCACGCACGGACGACGCTTAACTCAGGCCGCGATCTCCTTCGGCGGCGTCCAGTCGTCCTTTTCCGTCGGCCGCATGACCCAGCGGCACAGCGCCGGGAGGAACACGATCGCCGCGATCATGTTCACCACGAACATGAAGGTCAGCATGGTGCCCATGTCGGCCTGGAACTTGAGGTCGGAGAAGATCCACATCGCCACACCCACGGCCAGGGTCAGGGCGGTGTAGAAGATCGCGATGCCGGTGGTCTTGAGCGCCACGAAGTAGGATTCGGACAGGGTCTTTCCGGCGCGCATCGCCTCGTTCATGCGAGCGAAGATGTAGATCGCATAGTCGACTCCGATGCCCACGCCCAGCGCCACCACGGTGAGCGTGTTGACCTTCATGCCGATGCCCAGTTCGACCATCAGCGAATGGCCCATCTCGGTCACCAGCACCAGCGGCAGCACGATGCACAGCGCGGCCAGCGGGCTGCGGAAGGACAGCAGGCACATGAGGAAGACCGCGGCGTAGAGCAGGTAGAGCATCACCGCCTCGACCTCCCGCACCTTGTCGTTGATCGCGGCCATCACGCCCACGTTGCCGGTGGCGAGCCGCAGGTTCGCCTTGTCGAGCATCGCGTTCTCACTGCCGTCGGCGGCCGCTTTGTTCGCGGCATTGGTCATCTCGACGCGGAAGCGCACGTCATAGGCATGGTTGTCCGCGCGGAACCGCTTGACCGCCGCGACCACGCGGTCGATGGTGTCGGCGCGATGGTCCTGCATGAAGATCATGATCGGAATCGCGCTGCAGTCGTCGTTGAGCAGCCCCGAATCGGTCTCGAAGCCCTGGGTGGCGACCCGCAACTGGTCGTTGTCGCGCGGCAGCACGCGCCAGCGGATGTTGCCCTCGTTCCAGCCGGCGTTCACGATCTTGGCCGCCATCGGCAGGCTGATGACCTGCTGCACGCCGTCGACGTTGGACATGTGCCAGGAGAATCGGTCGATCAGCTCCATGGCGCGGAAGCTCTGCGTGCAGGCCGATGGCGCCGCCTCGGCGATCACGTTGATGATGTCCACGCCGAGCGCGAACTTGTCGGTGATGAGGCCGGCGTCCTGGTTGTAGCGCGCCTCGGGGCGCAATTCGGCGACGCCTTCCTGCGCGTCGCCGACCATCACCTGATCACCGTGGCGCTCGGCGAAGAACCAGCCTGCGGCGCCGAGCGCGATCACGATCGCGGCCGGCACCGGCCGCGACAGGCGCGACAACGCGGCCCAGATCTTGTCGAACTGCGTCAACTGGCGCAGCCGGTACTCGCGTTTGCGATCCATGTTGCGCAGCTTGGTGTACGACAGCAGCAGCGGCAGCAGGATCAGGTCGGTGAGGATGGTCAGGGCCACGCCGACGGTGGCGGTGATGGCCAGCTCGAAGATGATCCGGATCGGGATGATCAGGATCGTGGCGAAACCGATGCAGCCGGCGATGAGCGCCACGGCGCCCGGCACCAGCAGCAGGCGGAACGACCGCTTTGCGGCTTCCAGCGAATCCACCCCGTGTCGCGTGCGCAGCTCGGCCACCGTGCCGTCTTCGAGGCCGCCGAAGAAGATTTCACCGCGGAAGCGATTGATCATCTGCTCGCCGTGGCTGACCGCGATGGCGAAGATCAGGAACGGCGTGAGCATGTTCATCGGATCGATGCCGAAGCCCATCAGACGCAGAGCGCCGAGCATCCACACCACCGAGATCAGGCCCGCGAACACCGTCAGCGAAGCCAGCTTGACCGAGGTCGAGTACAGGAACAGCAGCAGCCAGGTGAACGCGATAGTCATGAAGAAGAAGTAGATCACCGAGCGCGCTCCGTCGGCGATGTCGCCGACCATCTTGGCAAAGCCGATGATGTGCACGCAGGTGCCGATGCCTTCGGCTTTCTGTCCGGCCTCGTAGCGGCGGCAGGCTTCAGGATCGGTTTCGTACTTCTTGCGCAGGTCCTCGAGCAGCCCGGCCACCTTCTGATAGTCGAGCTTCTGCTGGCCGGCGCCTCCCTCCGGCACCAGCTCGCCCCAGATCATGGCGCCGGAGAAGTCCTTCGCCACGTAGCGGCCGACCGCGTTGGCCTTGACCATGTTGGCGCGAATGGTCTCGAACAGTTCCGGCGACGCGGCGAAGCCTTCCGCGTTGGGCACGAACTCCTGCGGAATGACGTTGCCGCCGGCGAACCCGTCCTCGACCACCTCCACGAAGCGGACGTTGGGGGTGAAGATCGAGCGCACGCGGGCGTCGTCGACTTCGTCGAGGGCGATGACATCGCTGGTGAGCCGTTCCACGGTGCCGAAGAATCGGGTCGCGCGCTCCAGTTCCGCCGGGGACGCGTCGCGGGGGAACATGCTG
The DNA here is from genome assembly GCA_002405525.1 of Proteobacteria bacterium UBA4656. GTDB lineage: Bacteria > Pseudomonadota > Gammaproteobacteria > Xanthomonadales > Ahniellaceae > UBA4656. The sequence goes on along the minus strand of DHLY01000029.1, from coordinate 32,396 downwards.
CCGCCGCGATCCATCACTGCCACGAGCACCCGGTTCGCGCCGCCGAATTCGCGCTCCCAGTCGAGGAAGGTGCGCATGTACTCGTGGTCGAGCGGGATCTGCTTCTTGAACCCGGCGTCAACGCGCAACTGCGCGGCGAAGAACAGCATCACCGCGGTGATCGCGGCGAACACCACGAGGATGGCGACGCGGTTGCCGAACACGAAGCGTTCAGCGATGCGATGGAAGGCGGTGTCGGTGTTTGCGCTACTGGTGGCCACGGTCGGTTCCTCGGTGCGCTCAGTTCGGGGTCCAGGGCATCACGCCGTTCTCGCCGACCAGCACGAGCGTGCCGTTGGGCGCCAGCGCAAGCACGCTGGAAAGCACCGCCGCGTCCGGATGGGTGTGACGCAGCAGGTTGCCGCCCGCGGCCGCGCGGGTCAACACCACGCCGTTGGCGCCGACCAACGCCGCGCCGCCGTCGCCCCAGCCCACGCCGCCCATCAGTGACAGATCGGTCCCGGTATCGAGCTGGGTCCAGGTCTCGCCGAGATCGAAGGTTTCCAGCACCGTGCCACGCAAGCCGAACGCCAGCAGGTGCCGCCCCTCGTAGCCGATCACGCCGAACATCGAACCGTCGTAGGGCAGCGACAGCCGCTGCCATGTGGCGCCGCCGTCGGTGGACCTGAAGGCGGAGCCGCGCTCGGCGACGATGAGCAGCGAGCCATCGCCGGTTCGCGCCATCGCGTTCAGGTGCGGATCGGATTCCTCTTCGATGAGCGTGTCCTCCTCGCTCATGACCCAGCTCTCATCCTCGCCGGCAACCGCGTCGTCTTCGATCTGCAGCGCTTCCTCGACCGGCGCCGAGACACGCACCGGGTTCCAGGTCGCGCCGCCATCCGCGGTGCGCAGCAGCAGCGCGTAGGCGCCGAGGGCGAACCCGTTGTCCTGGTCGAGGAAGAAGACGTCGAGCAATGGCGCGCCGTTCTGTGGATCGTCGACGTCGGGATCGAACGGGGCAGCCCGCTGCCTCACCCAGGTCAGGCCCGCATCGGGCGAATGCAGGATCACGCCGTCGTGGCCGACCGCCCAGGCCTTGTTGCCGACCGCGGTGACGCCGGTCAGCGTCGCGCGCGTCGGCACGCCCTCGACCTGTCTCCAATCGCTGCGGGACTCGGAGACCAGGATGTGGCCGCGCTCGCCGACCGCGATCGCGCGGTCGGCGGCATCGGCGATGTCGAGCAGCAGCGACCGATCCGCCCGCGGCATCGACTCGGCAACCTGGGTGGCCTGATCGGGACGGTCGGTGGAGGTTGAGGTCGACTCCTGCTGCCCGATGGCCACGCCGCCGGCGATGGCAATGGCCAGCGCAATTCCGGTGGCAAGGCCGAGCGGCGGTTTGCGGAAACTCGGATTCATTGGTGTCTCCCCACTGACTGCAAGATGCCGGCGGGCCCGGCTGCCCCCCCGGGCACCCCGTCACTCGCCGCGTGATTCGCGGCGCCCTCCCGGCCCCGGCGCTGGCGCGGGGCGATGTGACGATGCCGGTCCGTGGCCCGGCGGCACCCGAACGCGAAACCGCCCCGCCGGAGTTGCTCCGGCGGGGCGGGCTTGACTCTAACGCGGGATCACGCGGCGCGGATCAGCGGATGCCGCGCTTGCGCAGGGACTGCGGCGAGAAATCGTCCGGCGAGGTCTGGAAAGAGAAGTCGTAGACCTTCTCCTCGTTGTCCAGCAGGCCGGCGATGTAGCGACCTGACTGGAGGTCGTAGTGGACCTCGATGGTGGACCAGAAGGTCGGCTGGTCGTAGTAGTTGATCGAGGGTGCCTCCGACACGCGCCACAGCTGGCCACGACCGTCGTAGTGGTCGAGTCCGAGGATGCTCCAGCTGTCCTCGTCGACGTAGAAGGTGCGCCGGCTGTTGATGTGCCGCTTGCCCGGCTTCAGCGTCGCCTCCACCACCCACACGCGATGCAGCTCGTAGCGCATCTTGTCCGGGTTGAGGTGACCGGGACGGATCAGGTCCGCGATCTTGGTCTTGTCGGAGTGCGCGACGTACGAATTGTACGGAACGAACATCTCCTTCTTGCCGACCAGCTTCCAATCATAGCGGTCCATCGCGCCGTTGAACATGTCGGTCATGTCGTTGGTGCGCAGGCCGTCGGACGCGGTCCCCGGGTTGTCGTAGGCGACGTTGGGCGCGCGGCGTACGCGGCGCTGCCCGGGGTTGTAGATCCACGCCTGGCGGGCCTGGGCGGCCTGGTTGAGAGTCTCGTGCACCAGCAGCACGTTGCCGGCGAGGCGAGCCGGCCCCTCGACCACCTGGAAGAAGTAGATCAGGACGTTGTTGATGTTCTCGGTGGTGTTGCCTTCCTTGTAGTACAGGCCGAGCAGTTCCTCGCGCAGGCGCACCACGCTGTAGGCACCCGACGCAGTGGGCGCCACCTGGTTGGCCCAGCGCTGCACCGCCACGCCCTTGTACTTGAGCTTGTGGTTCCAGATCACCTCATAGGCGTTCTGCGGGATCGGGAACGGGATGCCCTCGGCACAATTGCGAATGCCTTCGCCGGCGGAAATCAGTTCGCACGAGGTGGCGTTGCGCTTGGTGTAATCGTAGGTCCGCTGCGGGAATGACGCCGAGCGCCGGGTCGGATAAACCGGCATGCGGTAGGTGTTCGGATACTTCTTCAGCAGCGCCTTCGCACCTTCCGTGAGCTTGGCAGCGTGGTCGTCCATGTTCGCCGCGGTGATGGTGAACAGCGGCTGGTCGCCAGGGAACGGGTCGGGATGGAACATCCCGATCTTGTAGCCCGTCGGCGGGCGGGTAATGCCACCCTCCCAGGCGGGGATGGTGCCGTCGGCGTTGCCCGCCTTCTCGGCACCCACCGGCGTCAGGTCCCTTCCAAGCCGTGCAGCCTGCTCGGCAGACACCGCCGCGAGGGCACACTGGGCGAAGCACATCAGGGCCGCGAAGCCCGCGACGGCAGCCGTCTTCTGCATGCGCATGAGTCGAATCCTCCCGGATCGGATCAGAACGAGTACCGCACGGTGAACGACACGAAATCGCGGTCGCGCACCAGGTTGAGGATCCCCGCGCCATAGAAGCGGGTGTAGCTGAGGTCGGCGGCCCACTGGTTGAGATAGTTGGCCTCGACGCCCAGCGTGGTGCTGCGGCGACCTTCGATGAAGTTGCCGCCCGGACCCGGGGTGATGCCGTTGACGTCGTGGTTGAACGCCACGCGGGGCGACACGTTCACGCCGGCGAACAGGCTGTTGTAGTCGGCACGCAGCGCGAGGCGGTAGCCCCACGAGTAGGGCGTCGGGAAGCCCTCGGTCTGCGTGATCGGGTTGCGCAGCGCGCCGGTGTTGAAGTCCGGGCCACCGCCGGTGTCGGTGCCGTCGCCGTTGTAGCGCAGCACGGACGGCGCCGGCAGGTCCCACACCTTGGTGCCGCCGAATTCGCCGACCGCGGCGATCTGGTCGGCGCCCATCACGTTGGCGAAGGTGCGGGTCAGGGTGAACTGCCACTGCGAGACCTCGTGGCGCTCCCAGCCGCGAATGTACTCGCCCGGACGGAACTGGCCCAACTGGCTGCGGAAGCGGTTCACCGGCTGCGGGATCACCGCGTTCAGCGGCGACAGCGCGCTGAACAGCACCTCGACGTCGTCGATCTGCAACGGCACGTTGTCGCGGTAGGAGATCTCGCCCTGCAGCGCCAGGCCGGTGTCGCCCAGCGTGGTGTTGAACGACAGGCCGTAAAGGCGGATGTCTTCCGGATACTCGATGAAGTAACGACCGTTGGACACCGTCGCGTTCGGCAGTGCGAAACCGGACACGAACGGCAGGCGGCTGTGGTAGTTGAGGAAGTACAGGCCGAACTCGGTGTCGTTCAGCTCCGGCGAGAAGTAGCGCAGCGCGAGCCCGTACTGGCCGCCGTCGTCGGGATAGACGTCCGGAAGGCGGGCGATCGCAGCGCCGCAGGCCGCGCCCCGCACCTGGGGGCTGGCGTTGATGGCCGCGATGTCGGACGGCAGGCCGCGGTAGCAGACGTCGTAGAACAGCTCGGGGTTGCGCACCGGCTGCGGCGAGGTGCCGAAGCCGAGCATGGCGTAGGTCGCGCCCAGCGCCGCGATGTCGTTGGTGCTGAAGTAGGACCCGGTCGGCTCGGGCTCGGTCTGCTCCCATTCGAACAGGTACAGGCCCTCCAGCGACAGGTTCTCGTTGATCTTGAACGAGCCCCAGATCATGTTGTTGGGCAGGAACGCCTCCTTCAGTTCGGCGCCCGCCACGCGCAACTGCGACACGTCGACCGCGTTGACGACGTTGATGCCCGACTGGATGAAGGTGCTCTCGCCCCAGCTCACCACCTGCTGGCCGAGTCGAAGGCTGAGCTCGGTGCCGTTGTCGAACGAGGTGTTGTTGAAGATGAAGGCATCGAGAATGCGTCCGCGCTTGCCGACCTTCTCCTTCGCCAGCTCCGACAGGAAGTCGGCGTCGACGTTCTCGAAGTCGTAGAAATAGGTGGCGCGAACGAAGGCGCCCCATTCGTCCTGGTAGTTGAGGCTCAATTCGGAGGTGATCTTGAAGGCGTTGGAGAAGATGTCGCCGCCGTCGGCATAGTTGAGGTTGCCGTCGTCGGAGTTGGCCGACCACCGGCCCGGCGCGCCACGCTGGGCGGCGTTGGACAGGGTGAATACGGTCGGGTTGATGCTCGACTTGCCGATCAGCGCGAGGTCGGCGTCCTGCAGTCGCATCGACACGCCGTAGGACACGGTGGTGTCGAGGTTGCCGGTCCAGCCGTCGCCGAACTCGAACTCGATGGCGTGGACCGGTGCAGCCACGCCTGCCAGCGCCAGCGCGATCGACGCGCCGAGCATGCGGCGCGTCGGCAGGCCACGGGGATTGCGGATGGTCTTGCTCATGGTGTGATCCCTCGTTGCCTGGGCCTTACTGCGTGCGGATGACGGACGGGTTGGCGACCTGCACGGCGGTGCCGCGCGAGGCGCTGAAGCTGGCCGCCTGCCCCTGCATTTCCAGCGTCGCCGGCAGCGACGCCGTCGGCGACAGCAGGCTGCCGTGGTCGCCGGCGATGAAGCGCGCCACGCCGCGGATGCCGTTGGCGTTCTGCGTGGAGGCGGTGATCGACGACAGGCCCAGCGCGCGGGCCAGCGGCTCGCCGCCGGACAGCGGCGCGCCGGCAACCGTGATCGGCACCACCTGGTCGGGCGGCACGTTGCTGCCGTTGCCCACCACCAGCTGCATCAGCACGCGCTTCTGCTGCGAGATGAAGCCGTAGTTGACCGGATCAGCGGAGTCGATGACGGTCTGGGTGATCAGGAAGTACTGGTCGTAGTTCGGCGTGCCCGGCTGCAGGCCGGCACCGGCGGCGAGGCCGGCGCGGATCTGCGGGCCGAAGGTCGGCGAACCTTCCAGCAGGCGCGCGATGCCGCCGCCCGGGACGTTGAAGGTCGCGAAGGCGACGCTCGACTCGGTGGCCACGAACGGGATGCCGACGATGGCGCCCAGCGACTGGCCGATGTAGGAGATGTTGGATCCGTCGAAGTCCGCCTGGCTGTCACCGGTGAAGTCCATCACCGGGATGGTCTTGGCGAGGGTCATCAGGTCGACCACCGACTGGCGCAGGTTGTCGCGCGAGGTGAGCAGGCTGCCGAGGTTGATGAAGTGTGCACCGGACGTGTCGATCTGGCCGTCGGGGCAGATCGGCTGCCCGGTCGGGCAGGGCTGGCCGTTGTTGCGGATCAGGTCGACATCGAAGGTGCGCTCGCTGGAGATCGGGGCGAACGGCGTGGTCTCGATGTAGAACGGGCTGGTCGGGCCGACGCCGTGCAGCGGCTGGTCGATCGCGATCACCGCGCGGCAGACCGGCGCGCCAGCCTGGGAGGCGGCAACGGCCAGCGCATCGGACCGGTTGCGGGTGATGCCGTGGGTGAAGATCGTGATCGGCCAGCCGGCCGCCGGGCGTGTGCAGCCCGACGCGGCGTTGGGCACGGTCAGCAGGACCGGCACGTTCTGCGTGCTCTGCCGCACCGGGAACGGATTGGCGAAGGTGACGTTGGTCGAGGTCGGGTCGAGGCCGAGCGCGTTGAACGGCGGCACGTAGCCGCCGGGCGCGGCACGCCAGAAGGTCTGCAGCACGGCCGCCTGCGCGGTCGGCGCGGCCGAGGCCGGGGCCGCGAGGTAGTAAGGCACCGCGAGCGTGCCGATGAAGATGTCGGCGATCGGCGGCACGCCGGCGCCGGCGACCGAGATGTTCAGGCCGGTCGGGGCGAGCGTGGCGCTCGAGGCGCGGGTCGTGCTCTGGATCGCCTGGAACACGGTCGAGGTCGACTGCGTGGTGGCGACCCAGGACAGCACGATCTCCGACCGCGGGATGCCGCGGCCGGCGGCGGCCGTTTCCTGCGCGTTGGTCAACTGACGCAGTGGCTCCAGCGCGCAGGCGTTGGCTGCGGGCAGCAGCGGATCGTTGGACGTGCAGGCCGCGCCGGTGCCGGTCGACAGCGGCGTGGTGCGCTGGGTGATGAAGTAGGTGGTGTCCGGCGTGGCGTCGTTGCCGGTGGCGTCGCGTACGTCGTCGGTGACCACCGCCATGTAGGACGTGAGCGGCTTCAGCGGCGCGGTCGGTACGATCGCGACCGTGCGCCCGGTGGTGTCGCTGGAAGCCAGCGCGACCACGAACTCGGCGGGGCTGGCCAGTTCGCGCACCACGCTGGTCACCGCACCGCCCGGGCCGGTCAGCGTGACCTCGAAGACGCGGATCGACTGCCCGGCCCGCAGGGTGTTCACGTTGGGCGCCGCGCTCATGCTGAACGACCAGGGCGAGGTGGTCGAGAAACCGTCGAGGGCCGACAGGGCCACCGCCGGATCGGCGAAGTTTGCCGGGTTGGCGACCGGCGGGTTGAGCGTGAGGTCGCGGGTTCCCGACAGGATCAGGTTGATCGGGAACGGCAGCACGCCGGTGGCCGGGTCGAAGCGGGCACCGATGATGCCGGTGACGATGCTGCCATCATCGTTGCGCGCCGGACCGGCGTCGACGGCGCGGGGACTGTTGCTGCTGCTGCTGCATGCGGCCAGCAACAGGGACGACAGTGCGATGGCGAGTTTGGCTCGGGCCTGCATGCGGGGATTCCTCTGGGAATTTCGACTGGTGCCGGACGCTGCGACGCGCCGGTGCCCGGGTATCATAGGTAGCGCCGCAACGCCTTGGCAACGATTGGCTAACGTTTTTTTCCGGATTGTCCGTTGCTGCGCCGCAGCAGACCCGCCCCCGAGGACCGCCGCAGGGCCATGGCCTCCCGCCCTCTCCTGATCGCCGTGGTCCCCTGCCACAACGAGGCGGAGGTTTTGCCGCGGCTTCACCGGCGCCTGTCGGCGGTTCTCGACGGCATCGACGCCGAGACCCGCATCCTCTATGTCGACGACGGCAGCTCCGACGGCACCCAGGGCCTGATCCTGGACCTCGCCGCCACCGACGCCCGGGTCGGCACCATCCTGCTGTCGCGCAACTTCGGCAAGGAAGCGGCGCTGACGGCCGGCCTCGACCATGCGGTCGGCGACGCGGTGGTGGTGCTGGACGCCGACCTGCAGGACCCGCCGGAATTGATCCCCGAATTCTGGGCGCGGTTCCTCGACGGCCACGACGTGGTGTACGGAATCCGCCGCTCGCGCGCCGGCGAGTCGTGGCTCAAGCGCGCCACCGCCAGCGCCTTCTACCGCACCATCGGCCGCCTCAGCCGCACCCCGGTGCCGGCCGAAACCGGCGACTTCCGCCTGCTCAGCCGCCGCGCGCTGGACGCGCTCAAGGGCCTGCGCGAGCGGCACCGCTTCATGAAGGGCCTGTTCGGCTGGGTCGGCTTCCGCCAGGTCGGCGTGCCCTACGACCGCGCCCCGCGCGCAGCCGGCCGCACCAAGTGGAACTACTGGAAACTGTGGAATTTCGCCCTGGAGGGCATCACCAGCTTCAGCGCCGCGCCGCTCAAGGTGGCGACCTATGTCGGCGTGCTCACCGCGCTGGCCGCCTTCGCCTACGGCGTTTGGATCGTGGTCAAGACCCTGCTGTGGGGCGACCCGGTGGCGGGCTATCCCTCGCTGATGACGGTGATCCTGTTCCTCGGCGGCATCCAGTTGATCGCGCTGGGGCTGATCGGCGAGTACCTCGGGCGGCTGTACGAGGAGTCCAAGCAGCGGCCGCTGTACCTGGTCGACACGGCGCGGCTGCCCGCACCGCCCCCGCCCGCGCTGCCCGTGGCGCCGGCGGCGCGCGCGGGCGAGCCACGCGCGCTGCCGATCGACTGAGATCCCTGCCCGGCGACTGCGCATTGCGGTCAACGGGGGCACCGCGGCGCGCAACGCTTCGAGATCGGCGTGCAGTGCGCCATCTTGTGCTTCGAGCCTGGCGTTCAGCTCGTGGGGAGCCTCTGAACAAGTCACCTCGCCCGCGCCGGAAGCTGTACGGCGGGGCCAGCAAGGCGCGCGCGCCGCGCCGGTCGGCGTCAGGCTGCACGCGCCCGGCGTCAGCGCCGCCAGCAGGCTGCCGCCTGGCGCCGGTGGCCGGATTTCGGTTGGAGCGACACCTGCATACCTTGCCACGAAGCGCGCCGAGTCCGGGATGGGAGCGACGGGGCGACACCTCGGATCACGCGCCTGCAACGCGACAGCAGACACGTTGCCCCCGAAGACCGTCCTGCTGGTGGTCACGGTGTTGCGCCAAGCACGGCAACGTGGGCTGGCCCGCGGTGCCGCCGTTGTGTCCGCGCCTTGGGAGGAGACGTCAAGCGCATCCGCGTAACGGTAAGGGGGGCACCTGAGTGCAGCCCACGGGGCAGGAAGGGTTGTCGAAAAAGGTCGAAGCTCCTTGGGCCATGAGGTACGTGAAGACTGCGGAGTTGGTGCAATTGAGCGCAAACCCCCTCGCAGGGTGACGGTTCTGTCGGCATTGACTGCGCGGATCGACTGTCCGCTGGGGCAAGTCGACGCCACCCGCGCCTGCACCTGTGCGCCGTCGATCTGCGTGGCCCTGATGCCACCCGGTGCGATGGCGATCGTGCCGCTGAAGGTGATCGGCCCGCCGGTCAGTCCCGCGCCGGTCGTGATGCTGGTCACCGTGCCGCTGCCGCTGGCATCCGTGCCGCAGACCACCGTGCCGTCCGGGCTCGCTTGCCGCACGTACTGTCCTGCCACGCACGTCCCACTGGCTCGCGCCTACACCTTCGTACTGGACGCCCTGCGAGGTGGCACAGGTGCCGGTCACGCGCCGCTGGACCTGCGCGGCATTGATCTGCGCGGCGCCGGCGGTGAGATCGCCCGACTGCACGCTGCGTTCCACGATATCGGCGCCCGTCACCGAGTTTGCCGGCGCCGCCACTGCGCGCAGGGCGTGGGCGTCAGGGCCGCGCGCGGGCTCAGCGTCCCGAGGGCGCCACCCGTGGCCGGACGCACGCTAGATTTCCAGCCACTGCGCATCGCCGGCGAACTGCGCGAGGCCGAAGTCCAGCGGCACCGAGAACATGCCATTGATCACCGACACCCCGGCCAACGTCAGCGTCGGCCCGACCTGGGTGGTGCCGCCCGCCGAGTTGAACAGGCGGAACTGGAAGTCGTAGGCCGCGTTGGCGGGCGAGCCCGCGGCGCGCAGTTCGCCCTGGCAGGTGAACGCGCTGCCCACCGACTGCGCGCGGGCGGCGGGCAGGGCCAGCGCGACGACGAGGCGGCGGAAGCGGGTGGCGGGCATGGCGGTTCCCGGTTGCGACTGCCGCAGGGCGGCCTTGTGCCTGCCGGAGACGCGCTCCGGCGCTGGCGCCCATCAGCGCCCCGCACCGCCTGTCGGTGCAGGGTGGAAGCCACCGTCAGGGCTCGAAGCCGCTGGCGAAGATCGGGTCGGGCGGCGGACCGGCCGCCGCGGCGCGGAGAAAGCCGCCGCGCACGCTGAAGGTCGCGCCCGACATCGCCGGCCCGGCGTCGGGCTGGCTGATCGTGCCGGCGAAGCTGTACGAGGCACTCGACGCCCGCCGCGCCCCGCCGTCGACCGACTGCCGCGGCACCGTGTACGTCGCGCTGCTCGACTGCGCTAGCACGGCACCGATAGCTGCGATGCCGACCAGTGCGGCCAGCGCGAGGATCGCGACCCGAATGGATCGGTTCATGCCGGGGCTCAAAGGCGCACCCGGGGACTAGGCGGCTCGACAGCGCCTTCAACCAGCCGGCGCCGATTCCCGTCACGGCCCTGCAGCCGCGTTGTCCGCGGCCTCGTCGATCGTTGCGACCATGGGTCACGAGTTAAGCCAAAACGGGGCCGAGGTTGTAGTCTTTTGTTTCTCGGATGCCAGCCATGACGCACCCCGCCGCCCCCGAGCCGTCGCCGACCGACATCACCCGCCTGCTGCGCCAATGGCAGGACGGCGATCTCGACGCCCGCGAGCGGCTGCTGGAGGCTGTCTACGTGCAGGTGCGCGCGATCGCCGGCCGCACGGTGCGCGCCAATCCGGGCGCCACACTGGGCGTGACGGAACTCGCGCACGAGGCGATCGCACGGCTGCTCGGCGCCGATGCGAGTTGGGAGAACCGCCGGCACTTCTTCAACGTGGTGGCGCAGGCAACGCGGCAGGTCGTCGTCGACGCCGCGCGCCGCAGGCTGCGCGACAAGCGCGGCGGCGGTGCGGTCGCGCTCAGCCTGTCGGCGGCCGACGAGCAGGCGCAGGCCGAGGACGAGGACCTGCTGCGCCTGCACGAGGCGCTGGAGCAACTGGCCGCGTGCGAGCCGCGCAAGGCCCGAGCGCTGGAACTGGCCTACTTCGGTGGCCTCGATCGCGAGGAAATCGCGCGTGCGCTCGGGGTGTCGGTGCCGACGGTCGACCGCGATCTGCGCTTCGGTCGCGCCTGGCTCAAGCGCGCCCTGGAGGCGTGAACCGGCGGCAGGCGGCGCCGACGCGCCGCCTGCGGCGCGCGCTGACGGAAATCTGCAGCGAACGACGTATCCGCTGACTGCCAAGACTCTGCCCGCGCCACTCCCGAGAACGCCCGCGATGACCCCGCCCGACGAAGGCAGACTGGCCAAACTGTTCGATGCCCTGGTCGGGCTCGATGCGGCTGCCCGCGCGCGCGGCCTCGACGCCGCCGGCATCGACCCGTCGCTGCGCGCCGACCTGGAAGCCCTGCTGGACGCCGACCGCAGCCAGGACGAGCGGATCGACAGCATCTTGGAGCGGGCCGCACGGCGCGTGAATACCCCCGGCGCGGCCGCGCGAGCGACGATCGGCGCCTGGCGGATCAAGCGCGAACTGGGTGCCGGCGGCATGGGCACGGTGTTCCTCGCCCGCCGTGCGGACGCCGGCGATGAACAACGCGGCGCGCTGAAGCTGCTGCGCGGCTTCCCCACCGAAGAGGGGCGCCGCCGCCTGCGGCAGGAGAGACGCGTGCTCGCCTCGCTGGAGCATCCCTACATCGCGCGCCTGATCGACGGTGGCGAGACGGACGACGGCCAGCCCTACCTGGTGATGGCGTACGTCGAAGGAGAGACCGTGACCGCCTTCGCTGCGCGCCGCGCCCTGAGCACGGCGGACCGCGTGGCCCTGGTCGACCGCATCGCTGAAGCCGTCGCGCACGCCCACCAGCGCCTCGTGATCCACCGCGACCTCAAGCCGTCCAACGTACTGGTGCGCGAGGACGGCACGCCAAGCGTGCTCGACTTCGGGGTGGCGAAACTCATCGATGCCGCTGGCGAATCCGGGGGCACCTCGACCCGGGTGTGGACGCCGGGCTACGCGAGCCCCGAGCAGAAGGCCGGTGCCGCGGTCACCACCGCGGCCGACGTGTACGCGCTCGGCGTGCTGCTGGGCGAACTGCTCTCGGGGCGGCGTCCCGACGGTAGTGCCTGCGAGCCGCCGCTGGCGCCGTCGGCGGCGGACGGCGACCTGCGCGGTATCGTGGCCAAGGCGCGAGCCGAAGATCCGGCCGCGCGCTACGCCACGGTCGACGCACTGCGCGAGGACCTCGCGCGCTGGCGTGACGGTCGCCCGGTGCGCGCCGCGCGCGACACCGCGCTGTACCGCACGCGCAAGTTCGTGCGCCGTCACCGCGGCAGCGTCAGCCTGGCGGTGCTGGTGCTGATCGCGCTCGGCGCCTTCTCTTGGCGCCTCGGCGTGGAGCGCAATCGCGCGCTGGAGGCCGAGGCTGCAGCGCGCACGGCATTGAATCGCTCCAAGTCTTCGGAAGCAGAGACGGTGCGCCAGCTGGCGCGCGCCCGGCAGGCCATCGAGTTTCTCGCCTCGGTGTTCAAGCGCGGCGACCCCGACGGCACACTGGGCAAGCCGGTGACGGTTGCGGGCCTGCTGGCAGCCGCAGAGCAGCAGCTGCAGATCGCGCCGCCCAACGATGCCGGCACCAATGCCGACTTTTTCGCGGTCTTGGCGCAGGTCTACTACAAGCTCGGCGACGCCGAGTCGGGACTGCGCAGCATCGATCGCGCTCTGCGCGGTCAGTCGCCGACAGACCGGGCGGAGGCCTTGGAGATCGCCCTGCGCCACGAGACCCGTATGGGCTTCTTGAGCTACCTCGGGCGCAACAACGATGCCGCCACCGAGATGGACATCGCAACTGCGCTGCGCGAGCAATGGGCGCCGGACGATGCGCCGACCCGGATCGCCATCGCCTGGGGCAAGGCGCTTTCCGCTCAGCTTCGCGGCGACATGACCGCCGCCGAAAAACTGGCGCGGCAGGGCCTGCAGTTGGCCGAAAACGGCAGCGGCTACGAGCCGATCTTGCTGATCAATCTACTGATGATCGTGGGCGATGCAGCGCAGGCCGCGGGGCGATTTGCCGATGCATTGTCGGCCGGCGATCGAATGCTGGCGGCGTACGACCGCTTTCCCGATCTGCAGCGCTCCCAGTTGGTGTCCGTATGGCAGTACCGTGCTCGCGCGTTGCAAGGTCTGGGACGTTTGGTGGAAGCCGAAAAGGCGCTGTCCATGGCCATCGACTGGCAGACACGACTGGCCGAGGATCGCGGAGTGGCTGCCGCCAATCTGCACAACGATCGCGGCATACTGCTGGCTACGCTCGGGCGATTCCGCGACGCACTCGAAGCGTACGCGCGCTTCGCCGATCTGCTGCGCGCCGCAGGTGGCGATCCATCTGTCGACACGCGTTTGCTCAACAACCGCTGTGACGCCAACAATGGGCTGGGCGACTATCCCGCCGCATTGACCGACTGCGCTGCCGCGGCGACCCTGATTCGGGCGCAGTTCCCACAGAATGCGCCGCCGCGCCTCGCCGTGGAGAGCCAGTTCGCGCGCACCCTGGGGCTGGCCGGTCGCAGCGGCGAAAGCCGCCGTCTTTTCGACACCGTCATCGCGGCCAGCGTCGATGCCTTCGGCGAGGACGCGGTGCCGGTAGCAATCGCACGTTTCCGTGCCGCACGCAGCGCACTGATCGCGGACGATCTGGTTGCCGCCGAAGCGCTCGCGCGACGCGCATTGGCTGCGTTCGATCTAGCCTTTCCTGCTCCGCACCCGTGGCGCGGCCGCGCGGCGCGGATGCTTGGGCTAGTGCAACTGGCAGCGGGTCGGGTCGACGAAGCGCGCAACGCGCTCGGCGTCGCGCACACGGAACTTGCCGCGAGCCTGCCCGCGGGCCACGTGCTGCTGGCGCAGCTGCGTGCCGACCAGGCCGCCGTACTCGCCGCCAGCGGCGATGGCGACGGCGCGCGCGAGCTGCTGCGGCCGGTTCTCGGTTCGCTGCGCGGCGAGCTTTCACCGGAGGAAGTCGATCGCGCACGGATCGACGAACTGGCGCGCACGCTGGGCATCGACTGAGCGCAACCAGCAAACGAGAAACCAGCAAACGAGGACAGGCACCAACCGGCCGCCCCGTGGTCTGACGTTCCTGTTTTTCTCCGCCCGATCCTCAGCCTTTCGTGAAGCACGGCAACTGCTTGCGTCGTGAGCCGCATGACCCGCTCAGTGCTCGGCAGGATCGCCAGCGCGACCATCGACAGCTCGCGCGTGGTGCGGATGGTCACCTTGCTGCGCTTGGCCATGCCGTCGGCTTTCGCGAGTTGCCCCAGGTGCCAGAGCAGGCAGGCCGCCAGCGTCGCGATCAGCAGCAGCGCTTGAAGGCGCGGGGCCGAGTGCGAGCAGGCGATCTCGGTCCCCACGCCCAAGGCCAGCGACTTGGTGTCGCGGAAGTTCTCCTCGATCTGCAGCCGGCAGGCGTCCAGCGCCACGATCACGTCCGTTCGCCGGTCGCGCAGGTCGATCGAGTGCGCCAGCACCCACGGCTCGCGGGCATTGCGCCGGGCTCCGCCCGCCGCTTTGGGCGGCGGACCTTGGCCGGGGCGGCGAGAGGCCTTTCGACCCACCGGCGCGCCGCGCCCCATCCCGGACCACACCACCGAAGCGCGCTGTTCCACGAACGTTCCGCTCGGCGTGACCGCCGACCAGTCCACCGTGATCACCCATGGGTCCATCCAGCGCGCCAGCCGCACCCGCCGCACCAGGGTCGCCTGCGCGACCATGTCGACCCTGCGCTCGATCCGAGCATGACCGACCAGTCGATCCACCCGCTTGGGCGCCGCCTTCGCCGCTGCTCCGGCGCCGACCATGCCGCGCCAGTCGCGACAGGCTCACCACGCTGCCGCACATCGCCACCCACGCTACCGCGACCAACACCCGGCGGCGCGCGCCGTGAATCGGTGCCAGCGCCTGCTCGACGAACCGCACCACGATCGATTCCGCGTGCATGACGGTCTCCGCTTCGATTGGTCTCGAGTCGGAGAAGAAACTCACCATGCGCGCGCTCTTTTTCCGGAAAGCCAAATGCACCCCGTGGATTTGCGATCGGATTTCACGGCGGGATCAGGGGAAGCGTCAGCCCGTGCCCGCGGCGACGGCCCAGACTCGGATCTGGACGCCGAACCAGCGGGCCCACGCCGCCGGACCGCCGAATGCCACCCGCACGTCGACGACGCTGCCCACGCGCAACGTCGCAGACCGCGGCGCCGAACACCGCGACGGGGATCACGCCGAACGTCGACGCGCGTCCCACTCATTGCGACGCAGGACTCCAAGCGCCTGCACGCGACCTGCGAGGACGATCCGGTTCGGTGCGGATCGAGTGCCAGTCCATGTCGAGGCGATTCACGCGGCTGACGGCTTGCAAGGGCCCGCGCTGCAGGCGACCCGGACCTGGGCCCCGGGCGATCATCCGGGCGCGAGCCCCGCCTCAGAACAACTCGATGTCGTCGCCCTTGCGGTTTATCTTCTGCATGAACTCGCGTACGGCTTCGTCGACGCTCAGCCCGCGCTGCAACACGGCATCGAACATCTCGTTTTCTTCCGGCATCGAGTAGCGCGAGCGCAGGCGTTGCTTGAGGGTCAGCCAGGATTCGGCGTGCGCCGCACGCGGCGGGTCGCCGACCAGTTCGGCCAGCCACGAAAGACCGTTGCTGACGTGCGACAAGCGCTGGGTCAGGCGGTCGTAGAACTGGAAGGCGATGATCGCATGCCGGACCATGCCACCGACGTGCCCGGCCGCGCCCAGCAGTTCGCTGCGGACGCCACGGGTCGCCGCGTCGTCGGCGAGCGCCTGGATCCGCTCCTCCATCAGCCGGATGGTGCCGGCCATGCTGGTGAAGGTCCCGGTCAGCGCATCGACCGAGGCAGAACTGTCGGTCATCGCCGCCTCCACCTGCGCCACGGCGAGCTCCATCATGCGCACGGTTTCGCACAGGTGGTTCCAGTCGGGGTTGGGATCGCGGGCGGAAACGGGTTGGGAGAGAGCGGAGATGGCAGTCATGGTCAAATGCTCCGGGAATTGCGCCGGGCGGTAGGCGCAAGCCACCGCAATGCCGCCAATCAACTGGCGCGGGCCTGGCTCGATGCACGACGCGTGCCGCAGGACCGTCAGCGCACGCCGGAAGCCACAGACTCACACGACCCGGCTCGACCATGGCGATCCGCCGGACTTATCGTAGCCCGCCTCATGGGCGGACCCTCCGCCGGATTTGCGGGCACCGCAGGAGTCCATGCTGCTGCGACCCACACCAGGGCCGCACCTGCTCTAGCAGGATGTCGAGAAAGTGCGTTCCTGCATTTTCTCAACGTCGCGAGTTCGGCACGGGTCCGTATTCGCTCCCGACGAATTGATCGATTACGCGATCGATTCCCGGGTGCGGCATCGCTGCCGCGCACGAGGAGGGTGTTTCTCAACATCCTGCGAGGGCCGAGTGGCCGCGGCGCCCGGACTGCGGCCGGCCGGCTTGATCGCCGCCGCACCGTCCGGAGCGACGCGACCGGAACTGCTTTCGGCCGGCGCGTCGGTCAGGTTCCCGCGGACGGTCGATGAAACGACGCGGGCGCAGGCAGAGGCCGACGCGCTTTCCGCCGCAAGGCAGGACGAAACAACTGCGTTTCCCGGCGCCGCCTCCACCCTCGGAATCGGGCCATCCGGCGGGACGCTGGAGGCGCGGACCGGGAATTGTTGCCTGCCGATTCGCTGATCGCACCGGCAGTCGTCGATCACGGAATGGTGGGCCCACCAGGACTCGAACCTGGAACCAAGGGATTATGAGTCCCCTGCTCTGACCATTGAGCTATAGGCCCGAATCGCCGTGCGCATAGGATAGCGCGGCAACAATTCGTCCCTGAAGCGCACCGCTGCTGCGCAGGATCCCTGCGCGCTCCCCACCGTTTCCGACGGGCGCAGGACCGTCTCGTCATCCACATTCTCATCCGCGTTGATCGCGCGGGTACGGGACGCTCCAGCCTGTGATCAAGGGCGCTCGGCGCTCGCACGCCAGCCCCCCGAGGCGTTCTCTGCCCTCTTGGGGCGATGCGCGGCCGGCTTGGCTCGGAATTGCCCTCGGCCGGACCGGACGGGTTCCCTGAATTCGCCCCGATCCCGTCCGCGCCTTGCCACCCGGCGGCACCTTTCGATGAGTCCCCTGCTCTGACCGTTGAATGCATGGACTCCCCCGTCAACACCCACTTCGGAGGGTGATGGCGGTCGTTCATGCCGCGCGTTGCAACGAATCGATGCCAGCCAAGCGAAGCGGCGGCATTCGTGTATTCGGCCTTGTTGGGCGCAGCGCCCGGGCCATCATGGAATCCGCGAAACAGAGCCACTCGCCACAAGCGGCCACGAGGGCCGGCAGAGTTATCGGCTTGTCTGCTTCGGGGACCGACACACTGGGCATGAGATCGAAAGGTTCGCAACACGGGGCAGGGTGGGCTTGGGGTGATCGGTGGTTCGGTGGCGATCGGGACGTGGGCTGACGTGATTGGGGTCGAAGCGCTCGCCGTACTTCTCGGCGGCCCACAGTCGTCGACCCGTTTTGTTGGCCAGGGCGATGGCGGCGACGTTCTGGCCGGCCTTGTCGGCGAGTACGAGCGCCCAGGCGGGGGTGCGGTCGAGGGGCTTGGACTTGGTGCGGGCGACGGCGGCTGCGCGCAGCTCGGCGCGCGCGCCGTGGACCAACGGGGTCCGCAGGTAGCGGTCGCCTCGCTTGATGATGCGACCGAGGCGCGTGGTGTGCCCACTGGCGTCGACCCGGGGTGCGAGGCCGAGCGAGCTGGCGAAGTGCCTCCCCGATGGGAATCGCTTGAGCTCGCCGCAGGAGGCGGAGAGCGCGGTGGCGGTGATGACGCCGATGCCGCCGGCGGCGAGATGTCGCTGGGCGCGAAGGTCGCCTCGTGCGTGTTCGACCAATTGCTGTTCAATGCATGCCATGGCGGCCTCGTCGGCTTGGATGCGGTCGAGGACGCTGGCGAGGACCTGGCGCAGATCGACGGCGAGTTCGTTGTCGGCGTCTTCGAGCGCGACGAGTGCAGCGGGTCGCGCCTTGGCCGCGCCGGTGGGGATGATGATGCCGAACTCCCGCAGAAAGCCGCGGAGCAGCTTGATCGAGGCGGTTCGCTGGGTCTTGTAGTGTTCGCGGATCCGATGCAGGGCCTGCACGGCCTGCTGGCCGGTGGTTTTCACGGGCAACGGCCGAATGTCGGCGCAGCGCCGGGCTTCGAGCAGGCCCGCAGCGTCGGTGCGATCGGTCTTGCGTCGGCGCACGAAGGGGCGCACGTCGTGCGCGGGCAGCAGCACGGGCTGGTGCCCCGCCCTGGCGAACCGGCGCGCCCTATGGTGGGCCGACCCGCAGGCCTCCATGACGACCTCGATGCACGCGCGGTTGTCGAGGCAGGACGCGAACTCACGCCGGCCAAGACGCTCGCGCGCGAGAACGCGGCAATTGCCATCGGCCGAGGCCCGTTCGAACACGTCTTTGGCCAGATCGACCGCACGGACTGCTGCATCCGGAGCGACGATCTTGCGCGGGGCATGGCGAGCAGTAGCCTGCATGGCGGACTCCTCTCGAGATCCCGATGTCTGAACGCTCGACGCTCAGTCTGGTTCATCGAAGCCGCGTGGCGACGCGGGGGGAGTCCATTCGACCACAACAGCCCCATTGCGACGTGCGTGTACCGGGTGCGGGGCTGGCGGCGCAGCGGGCCGCTTTCGGGAGCCGCTCCAGCCTGAAAGATGATCGCTGCGCGCGTGCGGCTCGTACGCAACCCGAACCCACTCCGTGCCTTGCAGGGCCAAGCCGGCCGGTCGAGGCTGGCGCGCATGGCTGACGGGCCCATCCGGAAACCCTGACGCTATACCAGACGAACGAGCTCGCTGTACTTCAGCAGCGCACGATCGGCGGTCAGCAGATGCATGGGCTCCGACACGGCCTGGGCGATCAGGAGCCGGTCGAACGGATCACCGTGGTGCCTGGGCAAGTGTGCGACCCGCGCGGCGTGCGACGCCGTGACGGTCAGTTCGATGAAACCGCTGGCTTCGATGGCGGGCACAAGGAGATCGGGACCGGCGTCGATCCGACCAAGGCCGGCCTTGATCGCGATCTCCCAAACCGACGCGGAAGAAACGAACACAGCATCTGCACCCTCGATGAGCCGCCGGGCGGGCGGCTTGAGCGATGGCACGCCCGTCACCGCCCACAGAAACACATGGGTGTCGAGCAGGACGCGCATCAGCGGCCCTCGAAGGCCTTTCGGACGGCGGCCGGCAACGGCTTGTCGAAGTCATCAGGCACGGTGAGTCGCCCCTTGAGCACGCCGAGGCGTACCTTGCGGGCCGGCGATTCGAGGCGGGTCAGGCGCACAAGCGGCCTGCCGTTGCGGCTGACCACTACGTCCTCGCCGGAAGCGGCCTGATCGACGAGCTGGGACAAGCGGGTCTTTGCTTCGTAGATGTTGACGGTTTTCATGGGGCTCTTGGAATGACTTGATCAAGTCTAGTCTACTGTGCGTTCGCACCGATGCCGCATCGGCCGTTGCCGGGCGATTCCGATGCGGGTTCGCGGCGGACGTGCCGCCCCCACCCCACCTTGATCCATCGGTCATCCGGCGGCCCTGCGCATCCCTCGGGGGAGCGGCGCGCGCCGCGAGTTTTTCGGTCCCTGTGAGCCCGGTCGGGCCGCACGCAGCGCTCCTGCACGGGGGACCCCGGCGGGCCGCTAGGGCGCGAGATCGAAGCGCCGCCGGTCGATGCGCTGTGCGCTGCCGGTGGGTGAGATGACGAAAAGTTCCAGCGTGCGCGCGCGCGACGCGCCGGCGTCGAGGGTGCCGACGAAGCGCCAGGCCAGCGCGCCGTCGGCGACCGGGAACAGGGTGGCGCCCCGCGGATCCGGCTCAACGCCAAAGCGCGCGACGGCGATACCACCTTCGCGCAGTTCGACCGCGCTGGCGCCGCGCGGGGCGAGCACCCAGCCGGCGAGCGGGACGGTGCCGGCAAGGATGGCGTCGGTGGCCGGAGGTTCGAGGCGGCCGATGGCCAGCGGCGCCCGCGCGCCTGCGGCGCAGATCGCAAGTGCAAGGGCGAGCGTGGCAACGGATTGCAGCGCGGCGCGCGGGCGATCGCGCCACAGCGCGATGGCGAGCAGCAGCCAGCCGCCGCACGCCGCGCTTACGGCCAGGTGCAGATGACGCGCGAGTTCGCTGTAGCCGTCGCCGAGGATCGAGGTAGCCCAGACGGTGGCGATCACGCCGGCGCTGACGGCGAGGCCGGCGTCGAGGGCGATGAACGTGGCGCCGCGCGGCCGCGCGCGCAGCAGCCGCCAGGCGGCGCCGAAGCCGGCGAGCGCCGGCAGCAGCCAGAACAGCGCGTGTGCGCCGAGTGACCAGGTGGCGACGGCATCGGCGAGGCTGGCGTTCAGTCCAGGCAGGCCGGGTGCGAGGCGCTGATAGTTGCCGCCCGCGACCTCGCCGACGTAGGGCAGGCGCCACGCTGTGGACTGCACCAGCCCGCGGCCGAACAGGGCGAGTGCGGTGGTGGGTTCGACGACGATCACGACCGCGATGCGCGCGAGGCTCGGCCGCGTCGCTTCGGGGCAGGCGCCGGCGATGTCGCGGCCGAGTTGGCGGTACCAGGTGGCGTAGGCGAGCTCGGCGCAATGTGCGGGCAGGCCGAGGCGGGCGGCGAGGCGCGCTGGGTCTTCGGCGGCCGGCAGCAGGGCGCCGAACAGCATGTTCTGGCGGTTGGCGCCGGCGATCGATTCGAATCGCTGCTGAGTGCCGGCCTGCAGTGCGACGACGGCGAGGGCGGCAAACAGCATCACCGAGGTTTGTGCAAGCGCGCCCCTTACCCCCCCTGGCCCTCTCCCTGCATTGCGGGGCGAAGGGATCATTCGGGTATTGGACGTCGCCGATGCGCGCGGGGCATGCGTCGGGCTCTTTGCCGTTTTCTCTGTCCCTCCTGGCGGCCCGCACGCCGCGCGCGCCGTCATCCACCACAGCAGCGCGAGGCCGAACGGCAGGGCAAGGTGCTGCACGCGCGATGCGCCGAGCACAACGGCGCCGACCAGCACGGCGGCGAAGGCGAGGCGATGGTCTGCGCGCGGCATCGCGCGCAGGACAAGGCCGAGCGTGGCGAGCCAGGCGCCGAGCAGCGCGCCGGTTTCGGTGTAGAGCGTGTTGAGGTAGAGCGTGTTCAGCGGGTCGGCGATGACGAAGGCGACGAAGGCGGCATGCGCGCAGGCCGCTCCGGGATGGGCGCGCAGGAACCGTGTGGCGGACAGCAGCAGCAGCGCGATGAGCAGCGCCTTGGTGGCGCCGATCGCGCGCAGGTCGATGCCGGGGTCGCCGTCGAGACCGATCGCGTCGAGCCCTCGCGCGAGCGCGACGCCGAGCCAAGCCAGCGCGACATCGGTGCTGGGGTAACAGCCCTCGGGTTGCGGTGCATCGAGCACTTGCGCGGGGCGCGGCGCATCCGGTGTCGCGAGCGCGCGCTGCACGGGATCACCGGCGGGCCACAGGCCGATGCAGGCCGCGCTGCGCACCATGTCGTACTGGTTGGCGTAGCCGGCCAGCGGCTCGTGGGCGATGATCGCGGACAGGCGCGCGAGCGCAAGCAGTACGAAGGCGATCGTGAGCGCGCGCAGGATGCGCGCGCGCGGTGCCGCGCGGTCGTCGGCGTGCACGCTCACAGCGCCAGCGCGACGGCCGCGACGAAGCCGCCGGCCACCGCCCAGCTGGCGGGATCGCGCAGGGCGAAGACGATCGGGTCGGCGTCGACCGCAGCCCGGTGCGCGAGCATCCACATCCGCGCCAGCCAGTACAGCAGCAGCGGGCACAGCAGCCAGATCCAGTGCGGGTGCTCGTACATCGCGCTCACGTCCGGGCTGTTCGCGTAGAGCGCCAGCACCAGCACCGCGACCACGCCCGCCGCGGCGCCGACGGCGAGCACCACGCCCGAATCGTCGCGTCGGTAGGCGCGGCCGGGCAGCACGTCGCCGGCGAAGGCGCGCAGGTCGGCATAGCGCTTGAGGCTGGCGAGGCTCGCGAAGACGAAACCCGCGAAGGCCAGCAGCCAGGGGCTGGGCGCGACCTCGATCGCCCACGCTCCGGCCACCACCCGCAGCACGTAGAGCGCGGCCAGCGCGACGACGTCGATCCACAGCAGTCGCTTGAACAGCATGCAGTAGGCCAGCGCCACCGCTGCGTAGGCGGCCAGCGCGCCGAGCGCCGGGCCGCTGCCGGCGGCGGCCAGCGCGATGCCGGACGCGGCCAGCGCCGCTGCGATGCCGAGCGCCAGGCCTGGCGAAACCGCACCGCAGGCCACCGGCCGGTCGCGCTTGGCCGGGTGGGCGGCGTCCGCCTCGCGGTCGAGCACGTCGTTGACCGCATACACCGCCGAAGCGACCAGGCAGAACGCGGCCGCCACGCGCAGCGCGGCCAGCACCGCGTGGGGATCGCCCCAGCGGTGCGCGGTGACCAGCGCCACCAGCACCAGCACGTTCTTGACCCACTGGTGGGGGCGCACGAGGCGGACCAGCGCGTGCACCGTGCGATTATGCCGCGCCATCGGCACGCCACGGCTTGCGCCGTGCGCCGCCATCGGTCCCTCCATCGCGCCGGAGCGCACCATGCCAAGCCCCCTTGCCCGGCCACTGCTGCTTGCCGCCAGCCTTCCGGCGCTGCCGGCGCTGGCCGAGCCCACGGTTTCCGGCGGCTACATCGGCGAGGTGACATCGGTGATCGATGGCGGGCTCGACCGCGGCACGGTCTACACGGGACTCGCATGACTCGCCGCCGAGGTCGAGGCGGACGGATGGCGCTTCCGCGGCAACCTGCTGGCGCCGCACGGAACCAGCCTGACCGGCCGCTACCTGGGCGACCTTGCGGTAGCGAGCAACATCGACGGCGACAGCGATCCACGGGTGCAGGAACTGTGGCTGGAGCGCGGCCGCGGGCCGTGGTCGCTGCGCGCGGGCCTGCTGGCGCCGGATGCCGAATTCTGGGCCCTGGACCGCAGCGCACGCTTCGTCAACGGGGGCTTCGGCGCACCGTCGACGGTGAGCCTCAACCTGCCCGGTGCGCCGCTCTATCCGCTCGCATCGGCGGGCCTGCGACTGGCATTCGACGCGGGCGACGGCGCAACCTGGCGGCTCGCCGCGGTCGACGGCGACGCGGGCGATCCGCTGGACGACAACCGGCACGGGCTCGACGTCGACTTCGGGCAGGGCGCGCTGGCGGTGGTCGAGTTCGAGCGGGTCCACGACCGCGGCGGGGACGCCACGCCGGACCGCTGGCGCGTCGCGGCGTGGCGGCACTCGGGGCCGTTCGTCGACGCCGGCGGTGCGCCGCGCGGCGCGAGTTTCGGGGTGACTGCAGGCTGGGAGCGCGCCCTTGGCGACAACCTCGGCGGCTTCGTGCGGGGGAATGCCACGCGGGGTGCCGCCAGTCTCGCGCCGCTGGCCGTCGAGGTCGGGCTGGATGCCCGCTTCCCCGACCAGGCGCCTGGCACCTTCGGGCTGGCACTCGGATGGATCGACGTCGACCCGGGCCTCGGCGCTGCCGCCGGCATCGACGAGCCCGACCGCGAACTGGTGGTCGAGGCGACCTGGGCGCTGCCGGTCGGGGATTTCACCGTGCAGCCCGACGTCCAGTACGTCCACCAGCCGGGCGGGTCGGACGCGGTCGACGGTGCCTGGGTGCTGGCGCTGCGAGTGGCGTGGACTTTCGAACGGTAGGGCAGCGCGGCGGCAGGACCGGCCGTGGCCGCACCCGCAGCGGCCGGAACGCTGCAGCGCTTGCGGTCCGCACCTGCGCTAGCCGGCCACCCCGATGCCGCGGCGGGATCGTGATCGCTCCGCGCGGTCCCGTGCCGCGCCCACGCCTACAATGCCCGAGCGCCGGAACCTGGCGCGCTGCCCGCGCCGCCGATGCACGCCGACCGCAAAGCCCTGCTGCAGATCCACGCCTGCGTCGCGCTGTGGGGCTTCACCGCCATCCTCGGCAAACTGATCTCGCTGCCGGCCGCGGCCCTGGTGTGGTGGAGGATGCTGCTGGTGGGGGGCTTCCTGCTCCTGCTGCCCCGGGTCTGGCGCGCGTTGCGCGCCATGCCGTCGCGGCGAGTGGCGATCTGTGCCGGAATCGGCGCCGTGGTCGCGCTCCACTGGCTGACCTTCTATGGCGCGATCAAGCTGGCCAATGCCTCGGTCGCGGCCACCTGCATGGCGCTGGGATCGGTGTTCGCGGCAGTGCTGGAGCCGCGGCTGACCGGGCGGCGCATGGCGTGGCGTGAACTCGCCCTCGGCGTGGCCGCGATCCCGGGCGTGGCATTGGTGGTCGGCGGCATGCCGGCCGGCATGCGCACGGGTTTCTTCGTCGGCGTGCTGTCGGCGGCACTGAGTGCGGTGTTCACCGTGATGAACAAGCGCTGGGCGGCCGGCGGCGACCCGCTGGCCGTGACCTTCGTCGAGATGGGGGCGGGCTGGCTGCTGGTGGGGGCGATGCTGCCGCTGCTGGCGATGCTGCCGGGCGCGGACGCTTCGCTGGCGGTGCCGGGCGCGCGCGACGCCGCGCTGCTCATCGTGCTTGCGATGGCCTGCACGGTGCTTCCGTTCGCGCTGTCGCTGGTGGCCCTGCGCCAGGTCTCGGCGTTCTCGATGCAGCTGGCGCTGAACCTGGAGCCGGTGTACGCAATCGTGCTGGCGATGGTGCTGCTCGGCGAGCACCGCGAACTGGGTCCGGCGTTCTATGCCGGCGTGGCGATCGTGCTGGCCGCCGTGTTCGTGCAGCCGCTGGTGGCGCGACGTGCGGGGTCTCGCATGAATGGAGCCGCGGGCCCGGGCGGCGGTTGAAAGCGCCGTCACCCAACCCCCATGTTGCAGGTCGGCCCGGTCGCTCGGACCGAATCCCCACCCGGAGAACCGCATGACCAACCTGTTCGAACCGCTGCAGGCCGGCGCCATCCCGCTGCCCAACCGGATCGTGATGGCCGCACTGACCCGCTCGCGTGCAGGGCGGCGCCACGTGCCGAATGACCTGATGCGGACGTACTATGCGCAGCGCGCGAGCGCCGGCCTGATCCTCAGCGAAGCAACGATGGTCGCCGCCGACGCCTGCGCATTCACCGCCGAGGGCGGCATCTACGACGACGAGACTGCCGCGGGCTGGAAGGGCGTGGTCGATGCCGTGCACGCCGCGGGCGGGCGCATCGCGGTGCAGTTGTGGCACCCGGGCCGCGCGGCGCACTCGTCGATCAGCGGCGGCGCGCAGCCGGTGTCGGCCACCGGCCGCGCGATCCGCAACGACACCATCAACACACCCAACGGGCCGCAGGCCTATGAGGTGCCGCGCCGCCTCGGCGCGGCAGAGGTTCCGGCGTACATCGAGCTGTTCCGCCAGGCCGCGATTCGCGCCAGGGCGTCCGGCTTCGACGGCGTCGAGGTGCACGGCGCGCACGGCTACCTGATCGACCAGTTCCTGCGCGACGGTGCCAACGACCGCACGGACGAATGGGGTGGTCCGATCGCCAACCGGGCGCGGTTCCTGCTGGCGGTGGTTGACGCCGTCGCCGGCGTGTTCGGCGCCGACCGGGTCGGCGTGCGCATCTCGCCGCTGTCGGACTACAACGACATGGTCGATTCGAGCCCGCCGGAACTGGTGGCCCACGTGGCGCGCGAACTGAACCACCGCGGCATCGCCTTCCTCGACCTGCGGCACGTCGACCAGTCGGCGCCGGCCGAGCGCGAACTGGCACGCATCGCCCGCGAACACTTTCGCGGGGCGCTGCTGCTGGGTGGCGGATTCGACGCCGAAAGCGCGAAAGCGGCGGTCGCCGACGGGCGCGCGGACGCGATCGTCTTCGGCTACGCCTACGTCGGCAACCCCGACCTCGTCGAGCGCGTGCGCCGCGGCGCGCCGTTCAATGCGGTGGATGCCAGCACGCTCTACACGCCGGGCGCGAAGGGATACACCGATTATCCGACGCTGGCCGAAGCAGAAGCGTCGACCGCCTGAGGCGGCGCCGCACCCTCACCCCTGCCCCCCGTTCCTGCCCGCGCTCCTCGCGCGGGCGTTCGGTGGACCGGCCCACCTCACCCACCCGCGGGAGAGGGGTTCCATGCGAAGCAGCGCATCGCACGGCAAGCGGTGCACGCGCCGCCCCCGCAGCGCGTCGGTCCCAGCCGGGCGGCGCGCACCTCAGCGCTCCGAATGCCCCGCCTCGTAGTAGTCGCGGCGGGCGAACAGGTTCGGGCGGATCAGGTCGATGAAGGCGCGCGCCTGCGGGCTGAGGTACTTGCCCTTGCGGATCACCACGCCGTAGGACCGCTGCGGGAAGTACTGGCGCATGTTGTGTACGGCCAGCCGATCGCTCGGCGACAGGCAGATCGCGGTCACGATCGAGATGCCGAGGCCCATTGCCACGTACTGCTTGATCACGTCCCAGCCGCCGACCTCGAACGCGACGCGATAAGGGACCTTGCGCTGCTGGAAGATGAGATCGACGAGGCGGAAGGTGGTCAGCCGCCTCGGCGGCAGGATCAGGCCGTAGGGCGAGAGGTCCTCCAGCCGCAGGTTGCGCCTGGCCGCCAGCGGGTGGTCGAGCGGCGTGATCAGCATCGGGTCGAAGTGGTAGACCGGCTCGTAGGACAGGTCGGTGGGCACGTCGATCATCGATCCGACCGCGAAGTCCACCGCGTCCTGGCGCAGCAGCGCCAGCCCGTCCACGCCGGTCACCGGCGAGAGCTTCAGGCGCACCTGCGGATGGCGCTCGCGGTAGGTCTTGACCAGCTGAGGCAGCAGGTAGTGGATGGTCGATGAGCCGGCGGCGATGGTCAGTTCACCGGCGTCGAGCCCCTGCAGGCGGGTGCGGAACTCGCCGTCGAGGCCATCGAGGCCCTCGACCAGCGGGCGGGCGATTTCGTAAAGGGCTTCGCCTTCGCGCGTGAGCTGCACCCTCCGGCCGCTGCGCTCGAGCAGCCGGGCGCCCAGTTCCGCCTCCAGTGCCCCGATCTGCAGGCTGATCGAGGGCTGCGAAAGGAACAGCGCCTCGGCAGCGCGCGACAGCGTGCCCAGCTTGGCGGCATAGCAGAACGCTCGCAGCTGCTTGATGCGGTTGCCCTTGTAGTAGAAGCGTGGTTCGCGGTCGGCGGCGGCCAGCGGGCCGCCCAACGGCTGTCGCTGCAGGGCGCGCGCCTTGGAGGCGGGCTTGCGGCCCGGAATTCTCAAACGTTTGGGCTCGTTGCTGCGTTGCGACAAGGGCTTGCACCGGTATTGACACGAACAATAGAGCGCATTGAAACATTTGGTTTGTCAAACCACAAAACGGGGCGCAGATTGGCATCCTGCCGCGCTGCCACCGCGGATGGGCCTGGGAGAGGGGTCCACCCGACGGCGTCGGCGCGCCTCGCGGTCTTGCGCCCCGGCCCCGGCCGGCGGCGACGACCGCTTTCCGGACCACCGCGTCGCGCCCGCTTCCCCGGGCGAGGCCGCGGGGTCGCCACGCAACCGGGGCGAAGCACAATGGCTGCGGTCGACACCTCCCTCCTCTCCACCGACGGCGTCGCCGTCCTGGCCCCGCTGTCGGCGGCGCAGGCGGCGATCCTGACCCCGGCCGCGCTGGCCTTCCTCGCCGAACTGCACCGCCGCTTCGAGCCACAGCGCCAGCAGCGCCTCGCCGCGCGGCGCGCGCGCCAGGCGCGCTTCGACGCCGGCGATCGGCCCGACTTCCGCACCGAAACGAAGGGCATCCGCGACGGCGAGTGGACGGTGGCGCCGGTGCCCGCGCCGCTGCAGGACCGCCGCGTCGAGATCACCGGGCCGGTCGACCGCAAGATGATCATCAACGCGCTCAACTCGGGCGCGAAGGTCTTCATGGCCGACTTCGAGGATTCGACCAGCCCGACCTGGAGCAACCAGCTCGACGGCCAGGTGAACCTGCGCGACGCGGTCGCGGGCGCGATCGAATACACCTCGCCCGAGGGCAAGCACTACGCGCTGCGCCATCCGCACGCCGTGCTGCTGGTGCGCCCGCGCGGCTGGCACCTGCCGGAAAAGCACCTGACGGTCGACGGCGCGCCGATGTCGGGCTCGCTGTTCGACTTCGGCCTGTTCGCCTTCCACAACGCCGTCGCGCTGGCAGCGAAGGGCCTCGGCCCGTTCTGGTACCTGCCGAAGCTGCAGTGCTTCGAGGAAGCCGCGCTGTGGGACGAGGTGATGGCCTTCGCCGAAGTGCGCCTCGGCCTGCCGATCGGCACCATGAAGGTCACGGTGCTGATCGAGACCCTGCCCGCGGTGTTCGAGATGGACGAGATCCTGCACGCGCTCAAGGGGCGCATCGCGGGCCTCAACTGCGGCCGCTGGGACTACATCTTCTCCTACATCAAGACGTTCCGCGCACACCGCGACCGCGTCCTGCCGGATCGCTCGCAGATCACGATGGCCCATGGTTTCCTCAAGGCCTATTCGGAACTGCTGATCGAGACCTGCCACCGCCGCGGCGCGCACGCGATGGGCGGCATGGCGGCGCAAATCCCGATCAGCGGCGATGCGGAGGCGAACGAGAAGGCGCTGGCCCGCGTGCGTGCCGACAAGGAGCGCGAGGCGCGCGCCGGCCACGACGGCACCTGGGTTGCGCACCCGGGCCTGATCCCGGTCGCGCAGGGCATCTTCGACGCGGTGATGCCGACCCCGAACCAGCTCCATGTGCGGCGCGAGGACGCGCGCGCGGAGCGCGATGCGTTGATCGCGCCGATCGTCGGCACGATCACGCGTACGGGTTTCCTCAACAACATCGACGTCTGCGTGCGCTACCTGGCGGCCTGGCTCGACGGCCTCGGTTGCGTGCCGATCCACCACCTGATGGAGGACGCCGCCACGGCCGAGATCTCGCGCGCGCAATTGTGGCAGTGGCTGCACGTCGGCGGGCAGTCGCTCGACGACGGCACGCCGGTCGACTTCGCGCTGTTCGACGCCGCGATCAGCAGCGTTGCCGAGCGCCTGCCGAAGTCCGGCCTGCCCGGCCAGAACAAGCTCGCCGAGGCGACCTGGATGCTAGCCGAGATGACGCATGCGAGGGAGCTCGCGGAGTTCCTGACCTTGCCGGCGTACGAGCGCCTGCCGTAGAGCGGCGAATGGCGAATAGGAAAGCCCCGAATTCCGCCGCCAGCCCCGCTGCTCTCCCATTCGCCATTCGCGATTCGCCATTTGCCATTCGCAGGCAACCCGCAACCGCCCGCGCCCGCCCCAACCCCACCACCCCACCGAGGCCCGCCATGAAGACCACCCTCCCCACCGCCGAACAACTCGCCCTCGACTGGGCCAACAACTCCCGCTGGGCGGGCATCAAGCGCGGCTATTCGGCCGAGGACGTGGTGCGCCTGCGCGGCACGGTGCACGTCGAGCACACGCTGGCGCGCCGCGGCGCCGAGAAGCTCTGGCACCACTTGCACAACGAGCCTTTCGTCAACGCGCTGGGCGCAATGACCGGCAACCAGGCCATGCAGCAGGTCAAGGCGGGCCTCAAGGCCATCTACCTGTCCGGCTGGCAGGTTGCCGCCGACGCCAACACCGCCGGCGCGATGTATCCCGACCAGTCGCTGTACCCCGTCGACTCGGTGCCCGACGTGGTGCGCCGGATCAACAACACCCTGCTGCGCGCCGACCAGATCCACCATGCCGAGGGCAAGGACGACATCGACTGGCTGCAGCCGATCGTGGCCGACGCCGAGGCCGGCTTCGGCGGCGTGCTCAATGCCTTCGAGTTGATGAAGCACATGATCGAGGCCGGTGCCGCCGGCGTGCACTGGGAGGACCAGTTGGCTTCTGCCAAGAAGTGCGGCCACATGGGCGGCAAGGTGCTGGTGCCGACCCAGGAAGCGGTGCAGAAGCTCGTCGCCGCGCGCCTGGCCGCCGACATCGCCGGCGTGCCGAGCATCATCGTCGCGCGCACCGACGCGATGGGCGCGGCGCTGATCACCTCCGACGTCGACGCCAACGATCAGCCGTTCTGCACCGGCAGGCGTACGGTGGAAGGCTTCTACGAAACGAAGATGGGCATCGAGCAGGCGATCAGCCGTGGCCTGGCCTATGCGCCCTACGCCGACCTGATCTGGTGCGAGACCTCCACGCCGGACTTGAAGCAGGCGCGCCAGTTCGCCGACGCGATCCATGCGAAGTTCCCGGGCAAGCTGTTGGCCTACAACTGCTCGCCGTCGTTCAACTGGAAGAAGAATCTCGACGAGGCGACGATCGCGAAATTCCAGAAGGAGATCGCCTCGTACGGCTACAGGTTCCAGTTCATCACGCTGGCCGGCTTCCACGCGCTGAACTATTCGATGTGGAACCTCGCCACCGGCTACAAGGCGCGCCAGATGGCGGCCTACGTGGAGCTGCAGGAGGCCGAGTTCGGCGCCGAGAGACTGGGCTACACCGGCGCCAAGCACCAGCGCGAGGTCGGCACCGGTTACTTCGACAAGGTCAACGAAGTGATCGCGGCCGGCCAGAGTTCGCTGTCGGCGCTGCACGGCTCCACCGAGGAGGAGCAGTTCGACCACGGCGGCAAGAACGCCGCCTGAGCATCGCTGCAGAGGGCGCTGTCGCCGGCGAGTCACGCTGGGCCGTGCGCAGGCCGTCCACGGCGGTGCCTGGGCGGCGCGGGCGGGTGCCGGCCGGCGCAGAATGCGCGGCGGGAACGATCCGCAGCCCGCCCGCGCATCCACCGGCACCGGCCGCCGCATCGCGCGGGGTGGCGACCGCATCGCGGTCCGAGCAGGCCGCGATGCGGTTGCGGCCCGCGGCCCTGGTGGTCTGGCCGGCGGCGGCGGCGCGGCGGCGAGAATCCGGGGGACCGGCCATGTCGAACCGTCTGCGCGGTGGACCGTGGATGGCCGCGCCGGCGACCGGCGGCGCCCGCACCCCTTGAGCGCGCCCGCACGCGCCCCATGTGGAGTCGATGGACGACGGCCTTCCCGATCCCGGCGCCGTGCGCCGTGACGTGCGCGCGTGGCGCCATGCCTTCCTGGCCGCCGCCGGCTTCGCAGCGCTGCTGTGGTGGATCAAGCTGGTCGAATGGATGTTCGATCGCGGCCTGTCGGCGCTCGGCGTGTTCCCGCGCGATCCGCTGGGGCTGGTGGGCGTGCTGACCGCGCCGCTGGTGCACGGGTCCTGGCAGCACCTGGTGAGCAACACCCTGCCGATCCTGGTGCTCGGCACGCTGTCGCTGTACGCCTATCCCCGAGCTTCACGGCGCGCGCTGCCGATGATCTGGCTGCTGTCGGGCATCGGCACCTGGCTGATCGGCCGCGAGTCGTCGCACATCGGCGCCAGCGGCCTCGGACACGGGCTGATGTTCTTCCTGTTCACGCTCGGCGTGTCGCGCTGGGAGCCGCGCTCGATCGCGGTGGCGCTGGTGACCTTCCTGCTCTACGGCGGCATGCTGGTCACGATCCTGCCGCGCGAGGAAGGCATCAGCTGGGAGTACCACCTCACCGGCGCCGCGGCGGGCGTGGTCGCGGCGCTGCTGTGGCGCCGCCTCGACCCGGCGCCGCCGCGGCGCCGGTACTCGTGGGAGATCGAGGAGGAACTCGTCCGCGAGGCCGCGGCACGCGAGGCGGGCCAGTTCGAGCCGCCCCGCCCGGCCTCGGTTCCCGTGCTGTGGGTGCGCCCCGCCGCCGGCGACGAGCCGCGAGTGCTGCAGTTTCCCGGCGATCGCGCGCGGCGCCCCGGCGCCAGTCCGATGGACGAGGACCCGCCGACCTCGACCCGGCACTGAAAAACGGTGCGTGAAGCGCCGGGAATCAAGTGCACCGGTGTTGCGAACAGGCGCATGCCCGCTTCGGTGGCAGGCGAGTGGCGGCTAGCACTCACCCACTGCGGGACGGTTCGCGAGCGGGGCGCCCCCGGACGGCGCCACGCGCGGTCTTGCACGCCGATGGAACGTGCGCGGCGCGCCCGTGTCCGCAGCGTCACTCAGGCGTGGTCCAGCACGACTGCGGTGCCCGAGGCCGACACCATCAGCATGCCGCCGGACGAGCCCACCTGCACCGTCTCGTAGTCGAGGTCGATGCCGATCACCGCGTTGCCGCCGAGCCGCTTCGCCTCCTCGGTCATCTCGCGCAGCGCTGTTTCCTTGGCGTCGCGCAGCACCTTCTCGTAGGCGCCCGAGCGCCCGCCGACGATGTCGCGGATGCCGGCGAAGAAGTCGCGGAAGATGTTGGCCCCGAGAATCGCCTCGCCGGTCACGACGCCGAGGTAACGACCGATGCGGCGGCCTTCGAGGGTCGAGGTGGTGGTCATGAGCATCGCTGGATCCTCCGGGCGAGGGATTCGCCTCGTCGAATCATGCGGCGTGCCGCAAAGGATGCAAGGGTGACGTTCGACCTGGCCGCCACCGCTGGCGGCGACGCCTGGCGGGAGTGGCGTCGAAATCGCGCCATGGGAATTCAATCGCTCCGCCGCGCACTACCCTTCGACGGCTTCGGGGCCGGCGGCCGCCCCGGATCAGCGACCGGATCGAACAAAGCAAGAAGTGCGGCGGCGTCCAGATAGCCGATCGCGGATTACCCTTAGTACAGCACCTCATCGGCGATCGCGCGCTTGCGCTGCTTCAACTGCGACTTCTA
>DHLY01000068.1:2332-2925 GCA_002405525.1 Proteobacteria bacterium UBA4656 | reverse complement strand
GGCGCTGTCGCACAGCGAGCACACCATCGACCTGTTCGCCGAGGCCGGCGGCACCTACACCTGCGACCTGTTCCACGACGACCAGCCGACGCCGGTGCGCACGCGCAGCGGCAGGCGTTTCGTCTCGGTGCCGTACTCGCTGGAGTTGAACGACACCATCGTGTACGTGGTCAACCGGATCGAGCCCCGGCGCTACGGGCAGATGATCAAGGACGCCTTCGACCGGTTGTACGCGGAAGGCGAGCGCAGCGGGACCGTGCTCTGCGTGCCCCTGCACGCCTACCAGGTCAGCCACCCGCACCGCCTGCGCGCTTTCGAGGACGCGCTCGACCACATCTGTTCGCACGACCGCGTCTGGAAGGCGACGGGGCGCGAGATCGCGAGGCACTTCCTCGACCACCATTACGACGCGTTCGCCGCGGCGGCGCAGCGGGAGGCGGCATGAGCCGCGCGATCGCCAGGCCGTACTGTGGGAGCGAGCACCGCTCGCGACCGCGCCGCCCCGATCTGGCCGCAACATCGGCATGTCGCAGTCGCGAGCGGTGCTCGCTCCCACAGGGGTGGCGCATTGTGGGAGCCGCCCGATGAGCCTC
>DHLY01000068.1:0-1984 GCA_002405525.1 Proteobacteria bacterium UBA4656 | reverse complement strand
GACCTGCGCCACTACACCCTGCGCGACTACGGCAACCGCGTCGGCGTGCATCGCGTGCTGCAGGCGCTGGCCGACCATGGCCTGCAGGCGAGCTTCGCGGTGAACGGCGAGGTCGCCGTGCGCTATCCGTCGCTGCTGCGGCGGATCGCCGCCAACGGCGCCGAGATCATCGGCCACGGCTGGAACATGGACCACGTCCACTTCGGCGGACTTGACCCGGCGCGCGAGCGCCGCTGGATCGCCGACACGCTCGCCGCGCTGTCGCCCTATGCGCCCGGCGGCATCCGCGGCTGGCTGTCGCCCGCGCGCTCGCAGTCCCCGCACACGCCGGAACTGCTGCGCGAGACGGGCCTGCACTGGTGCAGCGACTGGGTCAACGACGAGCTGCCCTACCGCTTCGAGACCGCCCACGGCCCGCTGGCCACGCTGCCGCTGCCGGTGGAACTGGAGGACCGCTTCGTGATCGGCGAGAACCTGCACGCCGAATCCGAATGGGCCGACCAGTGCATCGATGCGGCGGATTTCCTGCACGACGAGGCGCGCGCGCTCGGCGCCGGAAGACTGCTGGCGCTGAACCTGCACCCCTGGGTGATCGGCCAGCCGCATCGCATCAAGCACCTCGAACGCGTGCTGGCGCATCTCGCAGCGCGGCGCGAGTCGTTGTGGAACGCGATGCCCTCGGCCCTCGTCGCCCACGCGCAACCCCTGTAGGAGCGGGCCACGCCCGCGACCGCAGCCTTCGATGGTGCGGCTTGTGTGGAGGTGCCGGTCGCGAGCGTTGCTCGCTACCACAAACGCGCGGCGGGCGGGCTAGAATTGGACACTCACCTCGAACGGAGCGCGCCCATGGAGTCCTGGATCGGTTGGATCATCGTCGGTGGCATCGCCGGCTGGCTCGCCGGCAATCTGATGAAGGGCGGCGGCTTCGGCGTGATCGTCAACGTGCTGCTCGGCATCGTCGGCTCGGTGATCGGGGGCTGGCTGTTCGGGCTGCTCGGCATCACGGTCGTCAGCGGCTTCATCGGCTCGCTG
This sequence comes from Proteobacteria bacterium UBA4656, assembly GCA_002405525.1. Taxonomy (GTDB): domain Bacteria; phylum Pseudomonadota; class Gammaproteobacteria; order Xanthomonadales; family Ahniellaceae; genus UBA4656. Next base: position 952 of record DHLY01000068.1, on the reverse strand, counting down.
GCCAGCGCCACGGTCGGCGCGATCGTGCTGCTGGCGATCGTGGGCTTGTTCAAGAAGTAGCGCCCCCGGTGATCGGGATTGGCGGTGCCGAGTGAACTCGGCGCTACAGGAGCGTGCGTTGGCGCCGGCTGTTGTAGCGCCGGGTTCACTCGGTGGCGAGCACCCCGGTCGAAGCGCGACCCTCAGCGTTCGAGTTCGACCAGCTCGTACCAGGTCAGCATCGGCGCATCGACGCCGCCCTGCACCAGCAGCGCGTCCTCGTCGTCGGTGATCCACACCTCGTAGGCGGGATGTTCGGTGGTGAAGCCGCTGTGTCCGGGGTCGAGGTAGCGGAAGCGACGCGTGCGGAAGGTGCCGGCGGCGACCGTGATCGTCTCGGTGCCGAGGTACTCGGCGTCGATGTTGACGAAGGCCGCCAGCGGTGGCGTCGCGCCGCGCAGGTCGGGCGAGGGCAGGGCCATGTGGAAGCTGCGGCGCTTCGTCGTCGTCCAGTCAAAGCCGGCGAGGTACCAGGCATCCGCCACCACCGGATGCGTGCCGAAGCCGTCGATCGGCCGCGCCAAGGGCAGGCGCTGCGACACGCGCCCCATCGTCGGACTGTGCGACTCGCATTCGACCAGCGTCTCGGCGAAGCGGAACCAGCCGCTGCCGCAGTAGCGGTCGCCGACCGTGAGCCGCACGTGGCAGTCCATCGGGCGGCGATGTTCGTCGACCGAATAGATCACGTCGCGCAGCACGGTCGGCGCGGGCTCCTCGATCTCGCAGTGCGCGCGCAGGGTGATCTTGCCGTCCGTGTGGCGGGTGAAGTGGAAGCGCTCGTCGCCGCGCACCTGGCCGAGGCGGTCCGGCTTGCGCGAGGTGTAGCGGATGCGGCCGCGGATGGAGCGGTGATTCATGTCTTGGGCTCCGATGTCTGCTCACAAATGGCCAGCGAATGGCGAATGGCGAATGG
>DHLY01000099.1:1658-6948 GCA_002405525.1 Proteobacteria bacterium UBA4656 | reverse complement strand
TCGCCATCGCCACCGCCGTATCCGACATGCGGTTCGAGAAGCCCCACTCGTTGTCGTACCACGATATCACCCGGCTCAGCTTCTCGTCAATGACACGGGTCAGGGAGGCGTCGTAGATCGACGAGCGCGGGTCGTGGTTGAAGTCGATCGACACCAGTGGCGCCTTGTTGATGCCGAGGATGCCCTTGAGCTCGCCCTCGCTGGCTTCCTTCACGGCGGCGTCGATCTCTTCCTTGGTGGTCGGGCGTGCGGCCTTGAACACCAGGTCCACGACCGACACGTTGATCGTCGGCACGCGCATCGCGAAGCCGTCGAGCTTGCCGTTGAGTACCGGCAGCACCAGGCCCACCGCGGCGGCCGCGCCGGTCTTGGTCGGAATCTGGCTCATGGTGGCGCTGCGGGCGCGGCGCAGGTCCTTGTGGAAGACGTCGGTGAGGACCTGGTCGTTGGTGTAGGCGTGGATGGTAGTCATCAAGCCGTGCACGATGCCGACCTTCTCGTGCAACACCTTGGCCAGCGGCGCCAGGCAGTTGGTGGTGCACGAGGCGTTGGAGACCACCTGGTCGGAAGCCTTGAGCGTCTGGTGGTTGACCCCGTAGACGACGGTGGCGTCAACGTCCTTCTCGCCGGGGGCCGAGATGATGACTTTCTTCGCCCCGCCGGCCAGGTGCGCACCGGCCTTGGCCTTGCTGGTGAAGAGACCGGTGCACTCCAGCACCACGTCCACCCCGTGCGCGCCCCACGGCAACTTGGCCGGGTCGCGCTCGGCGAACACCTTGATGCGGTCGCCCTTGACCACGAGGTCGCCGCCGTCCACGCCGACCTCGCAAGGGAACCGACCGTGCGCAGTGTCGTGGCGGGTGAGGTGGGCGTTGGTCTCGGCGTCGCCGAGGTCGTTGACCGCCACGATGGAAATCTCGTGGGTGCGGTTGGATTCGTACAGCGCGCGCAGGATGTTGCGGCCGATGCGGCCGAAGCCGTTGATCGCGACCTTGATGGCCATGGCGGGTCCTTGGGGGGTGAAGGTTTGTCGAAGCGCCCTAGTTTAGCGACGCGACCGACGGCGGACACCCCGAGGACGGGTCGCCGACGTCGTCGGTGGCGGAAAACCGGCACTGCCGTCGCCCGGAAGCAGCGGCACCGCGCCGGGCGCCAGCCGGCATGCCGCTTGCTTCCGACTCTGTTCGAGCCGCGCGCCGCGCATGGCACCGGGAGATCAGCGCCGATGTTCGTCGTGGTGGTGGATGCGGCCGCGGGCCAACTCGCCGAACTGGAGTCGCGGCTGACCGGCTTGCGCCCGGATTGGCAGTTCGCGTGTCCTCCGGACGCGAAGGCCGCGCTCGCAATCGCCGAGAGCCGCCCGGCGGACGTGGTCATCGCCGACCTTCGTGCGGCTGGCATGGACGGCGTTGCCCTGCTCAGGGAGTTCCAGTCGCGGCGGCCAGAGACGGTGCGCATCCTGCTGTCCGGGCACGACGACGAGGACGAGGCGCTGCGCGCGCTCAACGTGGCCCACCGCGTACTGCCAAAGCCGATCAGTGCCGAGGAGACGGCCGAAGCGGTCGAGCGCGTGCGCGCCCTGCACGGCATCCTCTCCAGCGAACGCATCCGCGAAACGGTGGGGCGGGTCGACCGCCTGCCGCCTGCGCCACGTCTGTACCTGCGTCTGACCCAGGCGATGGACGATCCCAGTTCCGACGCCGGCCAGATCGCGAAACTGGTCGGACAGGATCCCGCACTGGCCGCCAAGGTGCTGCAGATGTGCAACTCGGCGCTTTTCGGCGGCGGTCGCCAGATCACGGACATCCGCTCCGCGGTAACGCGCCTGGGACTGCGCGCGCTGCGCTCGATCGCGCTCGCTGCCGAGGCCTTCTCGCGGCCCGGCGCCGGCGCCGGGGACGCACAAGCGCTGCAGCGCAAGGCCCTGGTTGCCTCCACGCTCGCCAGCCGTCTGCTGCCGCAGCGCGCGGCGGCGGACCTGGCGGGCACTGCGGCCCTGCTCGCCGACGTGGGGCTGCTGCTGCCGGGGCTGGGGCTCGATCATGCCCGCCTGCCGGACTTCGACCAGCATGGCGCTGACCTGCCGACCCATGCCGGCGCCGGCGCCTACCTGCTCGGCCTGTGGAACCTGCCGATGCCGATCGTCGAGGCCGTGGCCTTCCACCACCAACCGACCCGCGGTGGAGCCCGGCAGTTCGGCATCGTCGGCGCGGTGCATGTCGCGGTCGGGCTTGCCCAGGGGCATCCGCTCGACATGGCTTTCCTGGAAGCAACCGGTGCCATCGAACGCCTGCCGCAGTGGCAGTCGATGTTCGAAGGCTTCTCCGAAGCCGCCTGAGCAGTCCATGGCTTCGGCAACGTCGGCCGAGTCCGGCCCACCGCGCTCCACGGCGGTCAGCGCGCCGGAAGTCTCCGCAGCGCCGCGTCGCCTGCTGCTGCGGCTCGACGACCCGGCGCGACTCGTCGGGCCGGCGCTGGACGCCGCGCTGACCGCGCAGGGCCCTTGGCAGGTGGTCGCCGCCACGTCGGCCGACGCGGCGCGCCGCCTGCTCGACGGGACGCCATTCGACGCGGTGGTGATGGAGTCGCGCGACGCGTGCTGTGCGAGCACGGATCTGCTGGCCGGACTCCGCGACCGCTCGCCCCGCACGCCCCGCATCCTGCTCGTGGCCGCCGATCCGGACGCCGTGATCCGTGGGCTGGCAGTGGCACACCGGGTACTGCCCTGCGGCGTGTTGCCTGGCGTGCTTGGTGAAACGGTGCTTCGGGTCGTGCGCCTGAACACCCTGCTCGACAGCGCCAGGCTCGCCGATCTGCTCGGCCGCGTCGAGCACCTGCCACCGGCGCCGCGCATCTACCTGCGGATCACGGAAGCGATGTGCCGGGACGGCGTCGGCGCGCTCGAACTGGCCGACCTGGTCGCCGCCGACCCCGCACTGGCGGCTGAAGTGCTGCGCCTGGCGAACACCGCGTTCTTCTCTACCGGCCGCCCGCTGGCGGACCTCCATCAGGCGGTGCAGCGACTCGGCACCCGCACCCTGCGTCACCTGGTGCTGGCGTGCGAGGCGTTCGCCACGCGCCCGGGCCCCACGGCAGGCGATCCTTCGACGGTGCAGCGCCGTGCGCTGCTGGCATCGATCCTCGCGCCGCTGGTGCTCGACCAGTGGGCCGAAGCGGAACTGGCCCGCACGGCCGCCCTGCTCGCCGACATCGGCCTGCTGCTGCCCCCGCTGCCGCGCGGTGACGGCCCGCGGCCGCCGCACGCCGAGGCGGGCGCGGCGCTGCTCGCTCGCTGGGGGCTGCCGGACGCCGTGGTCGAGGCGATAGCGTTCCGCTACGACCCTGCCGGCGCCGGCGAGTCCCGTTTCGGGCTCGTCGGCGCCGTGCACGTCGCGGCGGCGCTCGCCAACGGCGAGCCGTTCGACGAGGCGTACCTGAGCGCACACGGACTGCAGAGCCGCCTCGACGCCTGGCGCAAGCTCGCATCGGAACTGGCGGCCATGAGCTGAACCGGACCGCTCCGCGATGCCGCTACACTGCGGCGCGCCAGCCCCGAGGATGCCCACCATGGCCCTGGAACGCGTTCCCACCGGCCGCGACGTGCCGGACGAGGTCAACGTGATCATCGAGATCCCGATGAACGCGGAGCCCGTGAAATACGAGGTGGACAAGCACACCGGCGCGATCTTCGTCGATCGCGTCCTGACCACCCCGATGCGCTATCCGTGCAACTACGGCTACATCCCGCACACACTGTCCGGCGATGGCGACCCGGCGGACGTGCTGGTGGTGATGCCGCTGCCGCTGATCCCCGGATCGGTGATCCGCGTGCGTCCGGTGGGGATGCTGAAAATGACCGACGAGGCCGGCGAGGACACCAAGCTGCTCGCGGTGCCGGCACCGAAGATCTACCCCCCCTACGCCGGCTTCGCCGACGTCGACCACGTGCCCGAGCACACGCGCGAACGCATCGCGCACTTCTTCGCCCATTACAAGGACCTGGAGAAGGGCAAGTGGGTCCGGGTCGAGGGCTGGGCGGGTGCGGCCGAGGCGCGCGCCGAAATCGAATCCTGCGTGCGGCGCTACGCCGAGGCCAAGATCAAGCCCGCGTTCTGAAGGGACGCCGGGATCCGCGGGGCGCGACCGTGCAAGCCGCGCACCGCTGATCCCCTCGCCGCGGCGCACAGGATTCAGGCGGCACCCGGACCCGGCCGCGCCGGCGCGGTCGGCAAGCGCATCCGCCGGGTCCGCGTGCGGACCCGGCGACGGCGGATCGGCCCGGGAACCGGATCTCCCGCGCCCCTCAGACCCTGCCGTACCGGCGTGCGGCGGACAGGCCGCCGGCCAGCAGCAGCAGGCCCAGCAGCAGCCAGGTCCCTGCGCCACCGGCCGGAATCGACACCGCCTGCTCCACGTTCGCCGTGTCGAGGTCGTCCTGTCCGTCGACATCATCGTTGGGGATCGAGTCGATGTCGGTCACCGGATTGCCGCCGTCGTCGCGCGCGTCACGGATCTCCGCGCGATTGACGAAGGTCGGCACCGCGTTGTTCACCACCCGCAAGGTGAGCGTCACCGACGTCGACGTGCCCGGCGCCAGCGGACCGGCGATGGTGCGCGTCGCCGTGGCACCGGCACCGGCGGTCCACGCCGCATCGTCGAGCGTCATGCCGAACGGAATGCGGTCGACGATGCCGATCGCGGTCGCCGCGATGGTGCCCTCGTTGCTGACCGTGATCTGGTAGTTGACCCGCGATCCGAGCGCCACCAGCACCGGCTGGCCCACCGCCAGGTCCTTGCTCAGGGCGAGATCGAAGTTCGGCACCAGGCCGAAATCGACGCGCCAGTAGCCGTTGGTGGCGTCGTCCGGTTCGGCCTTCGGGTCGAGCGTGACCGAGCGCGCGAAGATCTCGGTCACGCCGGTGCCCGCGCCCGTGCCCTTGTCGCGTCCGTTGGTGGCGTCGACGTCGGGGTCGGCCGCCGGTTCGCAGGGACCGCTGCCGGTGTAGGGCAGGCTGCCGGTGGCGCCGATGTAGCGCGCCGGGCGCGCGATCGACACCCGGTAGTTGTCCGGCACCAGATTGGTGAACAGGAAGGCGCCGGCGGCGGAGGTGTTCTGGGTCGCGACCGCCGGACCGTCCGGCAGGTTGTCGTTGTTGTTGTCGCGGAACAGGCTCACCACGACGCCGGCGGCACCCGGCTCGCCGGCGTCCTGCAGGCAGTTGTTGTTGCGGTCCTCCCACACCAGGTCGCCGAGGCTCATCAGGCCGGTGCCGGTGGTGCTGCCGACCCG
>DHLY01000099.1:1110-1395 GCA_002405525.1 Proteobacteria bacterium UBA4656 | reverse complement strand
GCCGGGCGGCGGCACGATGCCCAGCTGCACCACCAGCGATTGCGCGGCAGGCGCACTGGGAACCGACAGCGGGACCGTTTCGCTGGTGGTACCGCCGCCGGGAGTGGTGATGGTGAAGGTGTCGGTGAAGTCGCCGTCGTTGTTCCAGTCGACCAGCACGCAGAGAGTGGCCGAAGCGCCCGTGCTGTTGAGGACCGTGACGTTGGCGCGACCCGGACTGCCGAGGTTGAGGGCGTCGAAGGTCACGCCGTCCTCGTCGTCGGCCGCGGGCCCGGCGAGGTCGTC
>DHLY01000099.1:0-771 GCA_002405525.1 Proteobacteria bacterium UBA4656 | reverse complement strand
GGCGCAAGGCCGTTCGGCGCGCAGGTTGCCGCGGTGCTGATGCGGAAGCGCGCGAAGGTGTTGCGCACCGCGGTCGCCGGCACCGTGAAGGACAGCGTGCCCGCGAGGCCGTTGGACCCGGCGGGAACGACGGCCTGCGCCGACTCGCCGGCGTCGGAGAGATCGCCGTCGCCGTCGAAGTCGACGAATCCGCATACCCGCGCCGCCACGGCGAGGCTGTTGGTGGCGGAGAAGCGCACCGTCGCGGGAGTGGCGGCGACCATCGTCAGGTCGGCGACCGTGATGCCGTCCTCGTCATCGCCGGCGAGGTCGTCGCCGTCGGCGCCTGCGCCGGGCTGGCCGTCGGGTTCGGCGTCGATCGCGGCGCCGAGGCGCAGCACGGCACCCGGCGCATCGAAGATCGGATGCTCCGCGCCGCCCGCGGCGCGCAACGTTTCGTAGTTGCCCGCGCCGACGCCCGGGCCCGAATCCGGCAGGTCGCCGAGGTCGGGCTGGGTGATGCGCACCAGGTAATCCTCGACCTCGCCATTCGGCGCGGTCCCGGCCGGCGTGTTGCCCTGGCCGCTGCCGGTGGTGAAGCGGCAGCGCAGGTAGTAGTTGCCGCGCGCGATGGCGAAGGGCGGCGTCAGCGCGACGACGTTGGCGCCGGCATTGACCACCAGCTCGTTGGCGAAGTGCTCCGGCTGGCCGCCCACCACGTCGCCCAGCGCGCCGTTGGCGTTGTAGTCGAACCAGCAGTTCAGGCGCCCCGCCGCGCCCGCGGTGGCGATG
>DHLY01000061.1:5766-8125 GCA_002405525.1 Proteobacteria bacterium UBA4656 | reverse complement strand
GGCTCGACGTGGACCCGCTGCCGCGCAAGCATCCGGCCACACCACCGTTCAGCCGGCGATTTGCTGCTGGAAGCTTGCCAGTTTTCGCGAGGGCTGAGCGGTGGCGAGGGCGGCGATGTGGCGCAAGCGGGTCCAGGCGTTCGAGGCCAGGGGATTGAGCCGGTGCGATTGGTGCCTGCGACACCGGGTTGCGCTGTCGAGCATGGGCGATTGGCGCCGGCGATTGCGTGAGGCGGCGTCGGCACGTGCGGGTGCACGGGTGCCGATCGTGGTCGACGGACCGGTTTGCTCGCCGATCGAGATCGCTGTCGAAGGCGCGCGCACTCGGCTGCCGGCGGACGTGGACGCGGACCGGCCGTGCCGGCTGCTGCGGAGGCTGACGTTCCCCCCGCTTTTCACCGCCCCAATTCAGTTTGTCATGAAGCTCGGCAACCGCCTGCGGCGTGAAACGGATGATCCGCTCGGTACACAGCAGCATCGCCAGCGCGACGATCGACAGCTCGCGCGTGGTGCGGCTGGTCACCTTGAAGCGCTTGGCCATGCCTTCGGCTTCGGCGAGTTGGCCGAGGTGCCAGAGCAGGTAGGCTGCCAGCGTCGCGATCAGCAGCAATGCTCGAAGGCGCAGGGCCGAGCGCGAGCGGCCGATCTCGGTCCCCATGCCGAAGGCCAGCGACTTGGTGTCGCGGAAGTTCTCCTCGATCTGCATCCGGCGCGCGTACAACGCCACGATCTCGTACGGTCGCCGGTTGCGCAGGTCGATCGAGGGCGCCAGCACCCACGGTTCGCGCGCGCTACGCCGGGCCTCGGCCGCTGCCTCGGGCAGCGGACCGTGGCCGGGACGGCAGTACGCCTTTCGACCCACCGGCGCGCGGCGCACCATCACCAGATCGCAGGCCAGACGCTGCTTGCAGGTCAGCTCGCAGTCGCCCATGCGAACCGCTTGCGCCGCCGCGCGCTGGCCAAAGCCGAGCGCATCGCGCCACAGGCCGTCGCCACGTCGCACCTGATTGCCGCGCCGCACCCGCCCGATCCAGCCCCGGCCCGGACGCGTCACCGCGCGGAACCACGGTGTGGGAAGCCCCGCCTCGCTGATCACGATCACCCGCGTACCGCGCAGGATCATCCGCGACAGATCCCGCAAGAAGGACCGCTCCGCCTTCCCGTTGCCCTGCAGCTTCGCCGGATACACGCGCTGACACACCTGCAGGCCGCGGCCCATCCCGGACCACACCACCGCCGCGCGCAGCGCCACGAACGTTCTGCCCGGCGTGACCGCCGACCAGTCCACTGCGATCACCCATGGGTCCATCCAGCGCGCCAGACGCAGCAGGATCGCCTGGGCGAGCACGTCGACCTGACGCTCGATCCGCGCATGACCGACCAGCCGATCCAGCCGCTTCAGCGCCGCCTTCGCCGTCCGGCCGGCGCCGACCATGCCGCGCGCCAGTCGCGACAGGCTCACCACCGTGCCGCACATCGCCGCCCACACCATCGCGGCCAACACCCGACGCCGCGTGCCGTGGATCGCCGCCCAAGCCTGCTCGACGAACCGCGTCACGATCGCTTCCGCATGCATGACGGCCTCCGCCTCGATGGGTCTCGAGTCGGAGAGAGAAATCGTCATCGACGCGCTGTTTTTCCGGAAAGCCAAAATCACTCCGTTGATTTGCCATCGGATTTCAGGGCGGGATCAGGGGAAGCGACAGCGGAAAGGGCGGTCGCACCTCCTGTAGCTCTTGACCTTACGGCGAAGGCACATAGGACTTGTACGTGATCTTCCACTGGCCATTGATGCGAAGCAGCAGGAGTTGTTCGTCGAGCGCCCGCGTCGGGCTGAACCGTAGTCTCAACTGTACCGTGGCGCTGTCGCCGTGCGTCAGAACGCGGGTGATCGTTCGTTCGACCTGATCTGCGCCTGATGCAGGAGTGCCGTTGAAGAACCGGATGTACTCGTCGAATGACCATGTGCCGAGTCGTCCTCCCCTCAAGCCCTCGATTCTTGCCGTCGGAAGAAAGGCTTCGCGGATCAACTCCGGGCTTCCGGTGATGCCCGCTTCGAAGTACTTGCCAACGACGTCCCGGATCGCGGATTCATCGCGGGAATGGGCATCCGATGGGGCTCCTTCAGGCGGTAGACTTGCGGCGACGACGTTGACGAAAGGCGCACGCTCGAAGAACTCGCGACTCTCGACCACGCGACCGAGATCGGCTTGCGAGGCGCCATCGATGAGCACTTCGCTATGGGCGGCCCTCACCTCGGCCCATTCCTTCTGGATGCCGGCGAATCCCTGTGCGTCGCGATACGTCACCATCACGACGGCATTCCATGGGCCCTCGTCCGAGCCCGTGTCGAGCCACA
>DHLY01000061.1:0-5517 GCA_002405525.1 Proteobacteria bacterium UBA4656 | reverse complement strand
ACGCGCGTCGGGGCCCTCGGTCGTGGGGCCGAGGGTGGCCGAATCCGGTGCCGCCAGCGTCACGGTGGGCCATGCCAGGAGCCACAATGACGCGGAAAGCACCCGTTTGCGCCACAATCTTCCGATCGAAGCCAAAGCCAGCGCCGAGGCGACTGTTGTTCCGGTTTTGCACGTCATGGGTTCATCTCTTGGAAGGTTCCGGAACCATAGGAGCGTGCATCCGCATTGAAAAGCGAGCCGAATTGAACGCCGTCCCCAAACTCCTTGAACCATGAGTCCGCGCCCCACCCTGTCGCTGGACGCGATCTACGTCGTCGATGCCATCGCGCGGCACGGGTCGTTCGCGAAGGCGGCGGCCGAGCTTCACAAAGTGCCATCGGCCCTGAGCTATACGGTCGCGCAGCTCGAGCGCGAGCTCGGCATCAAGCTGTTCGAGCGGAGCAAGCAGCAGACGCGGTTGACGCCGGGAGGCAAGGACCTGCTCGAAGAAGGCCGACGGCTGCTGCAGCTCGCCGCCGCTGCGGAGCGTCGTCTTGGTCGGATCGCTACCGGATGGGAGACCGATCTGTGCATCGTCATCGATTCACTGCTTGGAACGCAGCGGCTCTTCCCCGCACTGGAACGCTTCTATGCGCTGGGGTCCGCCACGCGGGTGCGTATTGCCGAGGAGTCGTTGGAGGGCTGCTGGGAAGCGCTGGTCGAACATCGCGCTGACCTCGTCATCGCCGGACTGGGCGCCGGTGGCATTCCCTCCGGCGGCGGGTATGCCGTCGTCCCGCTGGGATCCGTGGCGTTCGATTTTGCCGTCGCGCCCGGCCACCCTCTGGCAATCCACGCCGGGGCGCTGGGCGCCCCCTTGCCCGAGTCGGCGGTGCTGCCCTATCGCGCGGTGCGCGTCGCCGACAGCTCGCGTGCCCGTCCGGCGAGAACCTATGGGTTGCTGGCCGGCCAGGAGACGTTGACGGTTGCAAGCATGGCGGCAAAGCTCGACGCGCAGCGCGCCGGCCTGGGCGTCGGCTTCCTTCCCCGCTTCCTTGCCACGCCCGAGTTCGAGCGGGGCACGCTGCTTCGACTGGACGTGCAGCAGCCGCGTCCCGACGCGGTCTTCGCCCTTGCCTATCGCTTCAGTGAATTGGGTCGGGCAGGGCAGTGGTTCGCCGAGCGCTTGACGCATGAGCCGCTGCTGGATGGATGGACCGCGAGGGACTCCGCGCGGCCCTGACGCGGACCCGGTCGCGACACGGGGAATTACCGATGGCCCCGGACGCCCAGCCTGCCAGCACCCTGTGCACGGCTGACTCGTCGACGCCGGTGGCGACGAAGGCCGCACCGACGACGCGCCAGGGGATCCCCCGCAGCGTGCCGGACAGGGTTTCCTTGTCGAGGCGCATGCGCCCGAGCAGCGCGTCCAGTTCGAGGCCCGGGGCCAGCGCGGCCAGCGGAGCGGCATCGTCCAGCAGGCCGGGCCCGGTGTGGATGGGGCAGCAGCGGGCGCCCAGTTCGACGTCGACGGTGCGCAGTTTCATCAGGCAGCCCTCGGGCAGATCCCGTGTTGCCGGAGCTGCGGGACCAATGGTTCGCAGGCCTGCCCCGGCGTCAGGCCGCGGGTGTCGAAGGACAGACCGGCGACTTCGGCACAGAGCGGGGCGCGTGCCTCCGCCATCGCGCGCAGGGCGGCTACGCGGTCCGGCCGTTGCGGGAGGGGGCGGCTGCGGTCGTGGGCCAGCCGGTGCAAATGCTCCTTGACCGGCACGGCGAGGGCAGGACGAAGCCCCGCTCGCGCACCAGCGTGCAGTTGGCGTCGCGCAGCACGGCGCCGCTGCCGGTGGCGGCCAGTCGGTCGTCGCCAGCGAGTTCCAGCGCCGGCTGTCGCTCCTCGCGCTCGCGGAAGCCAGCTTCGCCGTCGCATTCGAAGATGTTGGCGACGCGGACGCCGGTCGCGGCCTCGATGGCCTGATTGAGGTCGATGAAGGCGAGGCCGAAGCGTTCGGCGAGGCGCCGATCGATGGAGGTCTTGCCGGCACCCATCGGGCCGACGAGAAAGAGGTTTCCCGCGGGAGTCATGCCACGAACGGTAGAATCCGCAGGTCGCAGCCTTGATCGTCTGCCGTCCGATGCCCGAACCCTGTCCCGTCCTGCTCGTCGCTGGTGCCGGCTATACCGGCGGCCGTCTCGCGCTCCGCGCCGCAGGCGCTGGCTGGGACGTGCTGGCGCTGCGCCGCCGTGAGGTGCCGGTGGGCGCCGACGTGCGCGCGCTGCGTGCCGACCTGCGCAGCGGAGAGGGCCTCGCGGCGCTGCCGAAGCATCTGGACGCGCTGGTCTACTGCCCGACACCGGACGAGCGGACAGAGGACGTGTACCGCGTGCTGTACCGCGATGGCCTGCGGCGCCTGCTGGACCGCGGCGAGATCGGCCGCGTACTGTTCGTGTCGAGCACTGCCGTGTACGCCGAGGATGCGGGGGGGCTCGTCGACGAGGACACGCCGGCCGACGCCATCGGTTTCAACGGCCGGGTGCTGCGCGAGGCCGAGCGCGAGCTGGACCCGCATCCCGATGCCGCGGCCTTCCGCGCCTCGGGCATCTATGGTCCGGGTCGCGAGCGGCTGTGGCGCCGCGCGCGCGAGCCACGCCCCGGCGAGCCGCGCTGGACCAACCGCATCCACGTCGACGACGTCGCGGGCGCGCTGCTGCACCTGCTGGGGCGGCCGTGCATCACCCGTCTGTACTGCGGCAACGACGACGTGCCGGCGCTGGAGCACGAGGTCATTGACGGGCTGCGCGCCCGACTCGGCCTGCCGGCCCTGGGCGCAGCGCCCGGGCCCGCTACCGGAAAGCGCGTGTCGAACGCGCGACTGCGGGGCACAGGCTGGACGCCGGTGTATCCGGGCTGGCGCGAGGGCCACGCGAGCCCCCCGGCCTAGACGACCTTGCCGGCGTTGAACACGCCCTTCGGGTCGAGAGCCTGCTTGATGCCACGCAGCGCCGCGATCGCGAACGGGTCGGCATGGCGCAGGAAGGCCTCGCGCTTGGCCAGTCCGATGCCGTGCTCGCCGGACAGCGTGCCGCCGAGCTCGACGCAGAGCATGAACAGCGGGTCGAGCGCCGCCTCGAGCGATTCGGCGTCGAGTTCGCCGGCGTGCAGCAGGTTGATGTGCAGGTTGCCGTCGCCGAGGTGGCCATAGCTGACGGTCCTGGCGTCGAGTGCGGCAAGCCGGGTGAAAAACTCGGGTAGGCGGTCGCGCGGCACCACGACGTCCTCGCTGACTTTGCCGGGGAAGCGCTGCTTGAGGTGCACGCTGGTCATCCGCCGCACGCCCCACAGGGCCTCGCGCTGGGCGCCGGTGGTGGCGAGTTCCGCCTGCGCGGCGAGCGTGCCCAGGGCTTCGAGCAGCGGTTCGATGAAGCCGGCATGCGTGCATCCCGGGTCGTCGAACTCCAGCAGCGCCAGGGCCTCGCCGGGCAGGCGCCGCGCCTCGTCGGGGCCGTGGGCGCGCAGATCCGCCAGCACGGCAGCATCCCAGAACTCCAGCGCCGAGGGCAGCAGGCCAGCCGCAAAGAGTTGCGCAGGCAGGCCGGGCAGGGCGGCCATGTCGGGCAGCGGCAGCAGCAGGGTCAGCGTCTCGCGCGGGCGCGGCAGCAGGGCCACGGTGGCGCCGAGGATCATCCCGAACATCCCTTCGCTGCCGACGAGCAGCTGGGACAGGTTGGGGCCGGTGTTCTGCTTGACCGAGTCGATGCCGAAGCGGTGCACTTCGCCGTCGGCCATCAATGCCTCGACCGCCAGCACCCAGCGCCGCGTCATGCCGTACTTGCAGGCATTCGGGCCGCCGGCATTGGTGGCCAGCGAACCGCCGAAGCTGCACAGCCGCCACGAGTTCGGGTCGGGCGGGTACCAGAGCCCGGCCACCTCGGCGCGTTCCTTCACCGCCGCGAGCCCTGCGCTGGCCGGGGCCGACAGCGTGAGGTTTGCCGCGTTGACGGCGATCGGCCCGGGCCAGTCGGCGAGGTCGACCACCACGCTGCCCGGCGTCGGCACGCAGCCGCCGGCTTTGCCGCTGCCGGCGCCGCGTGGCACGAGCGTGAAGCCCTCGTCGCCCGCGCGGTGCACCAGCGTGCGCAGCGCCTCGCGGCAGCGCGGTTTCACCACGGCGAGCGGTTCGGGCCCTCGAACGTGCGACTCGTCGTGGGTGTAGTCGCGGGTCTGCGCGGGATCGCGCAGCACGCGGGTCTCGGGCAAGGCGTCGAGCCAGTCCATGGTCAGATTCTAGCGGCGCCGGCCGGAGCGAGCATTGGCGACGATGGCGGCATGACTGCCGTCTCCGACCTCGCGCCCGATGTCCTCCGCCTGTCCGTCGCCACGGTCGATGGACTGGACCGACACGCATTGCCGCGCCTTCCGCCGCGTGGTGGCGCCGAAGGCCCTCCTGTGCACCGAGATGGTCCACGTCAGTGCGGTGATCCACCGCGACCGGCCGCGCCTGCAGGGCTTCGACGCCAGCGAGCACCCGGTGGCGCCGCAGCTGGGCGGCAGCGACCCGGCCCTGCCGGGCGTGGCCGCCCAGGTCCATGAGCGCGGCATGCTCGAACGTCTGTGCCGCCCCATCGCGCGGCCGGCGGTTGCGGAGAAGCGGCTGTCTGTCTCGACACTTGGCCGGATTCGCTGCCAGCGCAAGACGCCGAGGCGCAACGACACCACGCACGTCGGGTTCGAGCCGATCGACTTCATCGCCGAACCCACCGCGCTGCGGTCGCCCGCGCGCGCGCCTCACGCGTCTTCACGGGATGTTCGCCCCGAATGCCTATCGGCGCGTGCAGTGGACGCCGTCGGGTCGCGGCAGGCGGCCTGCGGGCGATGCGGCATCGACCACAACGCCCGCGGACGATCGCACGCCCCGGCAGCACCGCCGTTCGATGACCTGGGCCCCAACGCCTCGAGCGCGTGTTCGGCGTCGACGTGACGACCTGCGCCCACTGCGGCGGGGCAATGGGCATCGTGGCCAGCATCGAAGAGCCCAAGGCGATCCGCGCCATTCTTGTCCACTTCGCAAAGCACGGCGCGCGGGACGAGGCGCACTACCGGCCCGGGCCGCGCGGACCGCCGGCGGCGGCCGCGTGACTGCCGCCTCGCAGCACGCCCGCGGCAACGCAAAGAAACGAGCACGATGCGGCAACGCCCCCGCAGGGATGCGCGCGGGCCGCAGGCGGGCATGGGCGCGAGAGAGCGGGAGAATGCGTGCCGGGGCGATCCTGCCGTCCACGAAACAAGCCTGCAGCCCGTCGAACCGCGCCGAATGCAGCGCTTGCGCGACCTCCGCCTGTCCGGCAGGCCAACCGGAAAGGGCGGTTGAACTTCCTACACGCTAACCGGAAAGGGCTAACGTCCCGACCGCTAACGCCCCTGCGGATGCTGGTCCGGCGGTCATGCCGTCCCTCGACCGGGCGGGCGACAAGCGACAAGAAGCCCTGTGGTCCACATTAGGAGTGCCTCCATGAGAAGGGGTCACCATTGCGCCGCCC
>DHLY01000109.1:39368-45564 GCA_002405525.1 Proteobacteria bacterium UBA4656 | reverse complement strand
GCTGATCGAGACCTATGCGGCGCCCGGCGGGCCCGGCGTGCGCCGCGACAGCCATGCGCGGGCCGGCTACCGGAGCCCGCCGAACTACGACTCGATGATCGGCAAGCTGCTGGTGCATGGTCCGGATCGCGCGCAAGCGATCGCGCGCATGCGCATCGCACTGGCCGAGCTGGTCGTCGAAGGCATCAAGACCAACGTGCCGCTCCAGCAGCGCATCATGGCCGACGCCGGCTTCCAGGAAGGTGGACGCAACATCCACTACCTGGAGAAGCGCATCGCCGAGCGCAAGGACAAGGGCATCGGCCTGGGCTGAGGCTCACCGCATGGGATCCTTCCGTCCACCGCAGCCACCGATCAGCCCGCTGGTGCGCGCCGCGCTTCGCGTGTCCGACCTCGGCCGCAGTCGGGCCTTCTACGAAGCGCTCGGCTTCACCGAGGTGTACTTCGAGGGCGCGCTGGACGCCGCCGTCGCGCCCGCGCTGCTCGGCGTGGATGCCGGCGCGCGCGTGTCCTGCGCCATCCTCAAGACGCCCGGCCAGCCGAACTTCGGCATGGTCGGACTGTTCCGAATCGACGAACCGAAACCGGTTGCGCGCCCGGGCGGCAGCGGCGGATTCCGCGTCGGCGAGGCCGCGCTGGTGTTCTATGTGGCCGACATCGACGCGGCCCTGACCGCCGCGCTGCTGTGCGGCGGCACGCGGGTGAGCGGGCCGCTGCTGTTCGTGATGCCGCACCGCGCGCAGCACGAGGCGATGGTGCGCGATCCGGATGGCGTGCTGATCAACCTGGTGGGACGCCCCCCTGCGGAATCATTTGGCTATGCAGCGGTGAGGGCGCAACCGTGAGCTGGCTGGAGCTGACGATCCGCGCCCACCGGCGTGAATGGCGCTATCTGGAGGGCGCGCTGGCCCAGGTCGGCTCGCTTTCCGTCACCCTGCAAGACGCCGCCGACGAACCGATCCTCGAGCCGGGACCGGGCGAGATGCCGCTGTGGAAGGAACTGCTGGTCACCGCGCTGTTCGACGCCGGCACCGACCGGCGCGGCCTGCGGGCGGTGCTGCAGGACCTGGTGTACACACTCGACGACGAGCGTTTCGCGTTCCGCGAGGTGGCGGACGCCGACTGGACACGCGCCTGGATGGACCAGTACCGGCCGATGCGCTTCGGCGACCGGCTGTGGGTTTGCCCGAGCGGGATGGATCTGCCGACCGACGCACGCGCCCCCGGCGCGGCCGAGCCGGTGGTGGTTTCGCTCGACCCCGGCCTCGCCTTCGGCAGCGGCACCCATCCCACCACCGCGCTGTGCCTCGAGTGGCTCGACGGGCTGGCCACCCGCGGCCTGCTGGCCGGCGCGCCGGTGCTGGACTACGGTTGCGGCAGCGGCATCCTTGCGATCGCCGCGGTGAAACTCGGCGCCGTCCGCGCGGTGGGCGTCGACAGCGACCCGCAGGCCCTGCTGGCGGCGCGCGACAACGCACGGCGCAACGGCATCGACGATGCTGCGTTCGCAGTGCTCGACCCGGCGGCCTTTGCCGCGCGGCCGGAGGCCGGCGAAGGCTTCGACGTGGTCGTCGCCAACATCCTCGCCGGCACGCTGGTGGCCTTGGAGCCGGTGCTGGCGCGGGCCACTCGGCCGGGCGGCCGGATCGCGCTTTCGGGCGTCCTCGCCGACCAGGCGTCCGAGGTGCTGGTCGCCTACGGCGCCGACTTCGACGGATTGCAGACCACCCGTCGCGAGGACTGGGTGCGAATCGCCAGCGACGCCTGAGGGGCACCGGATCGGCACCCTGCCGGGGCTCGCGCCAGGTCCGCGGCGATCCGCACCGGGCCGCGGGATGGAGGCCACGGGATGTGCACTTCTCCACCGCCCCGGGCTGGCGTGCCGCGTTGCGGCATAATCAGGGCATGTACGCGCAGTGCCCGGAATGCCTCACGATCTACAAGGTGCGCGCCGACACCTTGGCCGCGGCGCGGGGGCGTGCGCGCTGCGGCTCCTGCGGGGCCGAGTTCGACACCCTCGCGACGCTGACCGACGAACTGCCGCCGCCGCCCTTCAGCACGCTGCGCCGACGTCCCGCCGGTGCACCTCTGGTGCAGCTCAACGTGCCGGCCGCGCGACCGCCGTCGCAGCAGCGCGAGCTGTTCGTCGCCTTCGACGAGTCTCGAACGCGTCGCGAGCCAACCAGGGCGGCGCAGGCGGCGACGCCTTCGTTCGCGCGCGGCGCGGCGCGCGCCGGCATCGCCACGCATGCCGACAGCCGCGGCTGGGCGATCGGCAGCATTGCACTGCTGCTGCTGATGGGCGCGCAGCTGGCGTGGGCCTGGCGCGAGCCGCTGCTCGCCGATCCGCGCGTGCTGTCGGCGGCCAAAGCCGCCTGCGAACGCATCGGCTGTACCCTGCCCACGGTCGCCGATCGTTCGCGCATCCTGCTGCTGGCGCGCGACGTGCGGCCCCACCCCTCGGTGCCGCACGCACTGATCATCTCCGCCACCCTGTCCAACGGCGCTGCCTTCGCTCAGCCCTATCCGACGGTCGAGATCACGCTGTCGGACGTCAACGAGAAGCGCATCGCACTGCGGCGGTTCGCGCCGTCGGAGTATGTCGGCGACCTGCGCGCGCTCGCCGACGGGCTGCCCGCCGGCGGCACCGCCGGTCTCAGCCTCGAGGTCGAAGACCCCGGCAACAGCGCGGTGGCGTTCGAGTTCCGCTTCCTCTGAGCGCGCGCCTTGACCGCCGCTTCCACGCGCGGCTACAACCTTGCCTCCGCCCACCCGCCGATCGCATGGTCAAGATCCCGCCACCCCCACGCCTCACGGTGCGCCCGATCGATGCCCCGCTGGGCGCACGGGGCAGGTTGCTGCTGGCCGCGCTGTGGCTGGCAACCATCGCCGGGGCGGCGCTGGCCGGCGCGCACTACGCTGCACCGCTGATGGGGTCCATCCAGGGGCAGCTGGTCGCGCTGCGCGATGCCAGCAGCCGGCTGCAGACCGAGCTGGCCGACGCGCAAGCCACGGCATCCAGCGCCGATCGCGACGCACAGGTCGCCCAGACCGCCAACCGCGAACTGCAGGACACGCTGCGCGAACGCGAACAGGAGATCGCCGCCCTGCGCGCCGATCTCGGCTTCTACCAGCGTCTGGTGGGTGGCACACAGCGGCGCACGCTCGGGGTGCACGAGATCAAGCTCTCGCCGCTGGCCGATCCGCGGGCTTTCTCCTTCGCGCTGACGCTGACCCAAAACCTGAAGAAGGCCGCCCTCACCGAGGGCCACGCCGAGATCGCGGTCGAGGGAGTGCGCGACGGCAGGGTGGTCACGGTGCCCTGGACCCAGCTTTCGGGTCGCGAGGACGACGAACCGCTCCGCTTCTCGTTCAAGTACTTCCAGCGCCTTGAAGGTACGCTGGCCCTGCCGGGCGGGCTGGTCCCCAATCGCATCCTGGTCACCGCCGCCTCCGGCGCCGGCGAGCGCGCCGAACAGGCCGTCGCCTGGAACGAGGCACTCGGCGACCCATGAGCGGAAGACTTCGACGGGAAATCCCGGTCCGGCGCGCGCGGGCTCGCGCGGCGGCTCATCACGCAACAGGCAGGAGATGGCACATGCTCGGATTCGACCAGAAGAAGGGCGCGCAGCGCCCGCAGGTGGCAGTCGACACGCTGGTCGGCCCGAGGGTCGTCCTGCGCGGTGACCTGGTGTTCGCGGGAGGACTGCACGTCGACGGCACGGTGGTGGGGACGATCAGCGCCGAGCCCGGCACCGAAGCCCTTCTGGTGGTGTCCGACCGCGGCCGCGTCGAAGGCGAGGTGCGCGTGCCGCACGTGGTAATCGATGGCACGATCAAGGGCGACATCCACGCGCCCGGCAAGGTCGAGCTCGCCGCTCGCGCACGGGTCGAAGGCAACATCCACTATCGCCTGCTGGAGATGGCCGCCGGCGCGGAAGTGAATGGCCGCCTGGTCCACGACACGCCGCCCGTGGCGGACTCGGCACCCGGCTCCGCCTGAGGCTTTCACCCGCGGACGGTGCCGGAGGCGGTATTGTGGGCGCCATCAGGATCCGCGCCGGAACCCGGCCCATGAGCACCGACCACGCCCCCCCCGACTACCAAGGCCTCGCCGCACCGCTGTCGCTGACCGCCGCCGCGGCCGCCAAGGTCGCGGAGCTGGTCCGCGACGAGGGCAACCCCGGACTCAAGCTGCGCGTCTACATCAATGGCGGCGGCTGTTCGGGCTTCCAGTACGGATTTTCGTTCGACGAGCAGGCGGCGGAGGACGACCTGCGGGTCGAGCGCGACGGCACCACGCTGCTGGTCGACCCGCTGTCTCTGCAGTATTTGATGGGCGCGGAGATCGACTACGCGGAATCACTGTCCGGCGCGCAGTTCACCATCCGCAATCCCAACGCCAAGACGACCTGCGGCTGCGGGTCCTCGTTTTCGGTGTGAGCCGCGCTGGACGCGGCGCGCGGTTCGCGTTCGGCGACGGCGGCGTCGATCGCGCCGGCGAACGCCGCGGCGATCCGACGGCGGTCGCCGCCTGCTGGACCGACCCCGGGGCCCGGGTGCTGGTGCTGCGCAGCGACGGGCGCGTCCTGCTCGACGCCGATGGCGGGCTGGTGCTGGAGCCGGCCGGCGTTCTCGCGCCCGCGCCGGACGGCGCGTGCTTCCTCGGCCTGCGCGGCGCACGGCCCTTCTTTTCGGTTCAACTGGGCGACGAGGCGGCTGCGGCAGTCGCCGCGCGGCGAGGCGGACGCTTCGCCGACCTGCGCGGGGCGGTGGCGACGCTACCCGCCGCCGACGCGGGGCTCGCCGCGTATGCCCGCGCGCTGGCCCACTGGCAGTCGCGCAAGCGCTGGTGCGGGGTGTGCGGCGCGCCGACTCGCCTCGCCGACGGCGGCCATCGCGCGCAGTGCAGCGACGCAGGCTGCGGCGCTACCTACTTCCCGCGCACCGACCCCGCGATCATCGTCATCGTTTCCTGCGACGACCATTGCCTGCTCGGCCGTCAGGCCAGCTGGCCGCCGGCGCGCTACTCCACGCTCGCCGGCTTCGTCGAGCCGGGAGAGACGCTGGAACAGGCGGTCGCTCGCGAGGTCGCGGAGGAGAGCGGCGTGGAGGTCGCGGCGAGCCGCTACGTGGCCTCGCAGCCATGGCCGTTCCCGGCGTCGCTGATGCTCGGCTTCGCGGCGCGCGCGCGGCTGCAGCCGCCACGGGTCGGCAGCGAACTGGAGGACGCGCGCTGGTTCGCTGCCGCCGACCTGCCGAGACTGATCGCGCGCGGCGAACTCGCGCTGCCGCCTGACCTGTCGATCGCCTTCCATCTGATCGACCGCTGGTACCACCGTCGGACGGGCGCGCACCTGTCGCCCGGCCTGCCGCTGGGCGGACGCTGAGCGCGGCATCGCCACGCTGGCTACAATCCAACCCTCGCCGCCCCCGGGGACCCGATGGCCGTCAAGCTGCTCGCCATGGTGATTGCGCTCGCCGCCGCGCATACCCTGCCCGACCTCGCGCGCCTGCGCCGCTTCGATTGGCTGGCCGGCTGGGCGGGCGCCCTGCGCGGACTGTTCGGCGCGCAGGACTGGTTCGCCGGCGGCCTCGGCGCCGCACTGGTGGTGGGCCTGCCGGCACTCGCGCTGTATGGCCTGCAGACGGCCTTGGCGGGCGTGCTGTTCGGCCTGGCCAGCCTGGCACTGGCGGTGGCCACCCTGTTCTACTGCTGGGGACCGCGCGACCTCGATCTCGACGTGGATGCGGTGGTCCATGCGCCGGACGGCGAGCGGCGCCGCGTGGCGGCCAGCCTGCTCGCACCCGAGGCGATTGCCGGCCGCATCGACGGCACGCTGCTGGTGGACGCCGTGTTCCAGTCCGCGCTGGTGCGCTGGTTCGGCGTTCTGTTCTGGTTCGTGGCGCTGGGCCCGGCGGGCGCACTGCTGTACCGCACCACCGACCTGGCCGGGCGCCGCGCCGGCTTCACCGACGGCGTGCCGCCCGGACTTGCACGCGCCTGCAATCAGCTCGCGCGCCTGCTGGATTGGCCGGCCGCGCACCTGGTCACGCTCGCGCTCGCGATCGCCGCCGATTTCGACGCAGTCGCCGCCGCGTGGCGCGACTGGCACGCCGCGCGGCGGGACGCAGGCGGCGCCGGCCTCGATCCCGGCTTCCTGCGCGCCGCGGCGCGCGCCACGGCCGAGAACAC
>DHLY01000109.1:26871-39345 GCA_002405525.1 Proteobacteria bacterium UBA4656 | reverse complement strand
GTCGCCGCCGCGTGGCGCGACTGGCACGCCGCGCGGCGGGACGCAGGCGGCGCCGGCCTCGATCCCGGCTTCCTGCGCGCCGCGGCGCGCGCCTCGGTGGATGCCGACATCGACGTCGGCGATGACTACATCGACGACGCACGCGGGCCGATCGCCGAACTGCAGGAGGCGATGGCGCTGGCCTGGCGCGTGCTGGTGGTGTGGGGCGTGGTGCTGGCCCTGTTCGTGCTGGCGGGGCGCATCGGCTGACCGGCGCCTGGCGCTGCGCGCGGCAGCGGTCGGAAACCGCCTGGTCGCGCGCGACAACAGCAAGACCTCGCACGAACGAACCCGCGGCAAGCCACCGGTGCAGCAGTCGCGCGCACGGCGCGCTCCTGCAACGGCGCGACCTCGAGGGCCCCGGCCTGCAGACTGACTGCCAGGCGGCAGCCGCGCTCAGCGCGCCATCAGGCGTTCGATCTCGTCCGCATCCTTCGGCACGTCGGAGGTGATCACCTCCGGCTCGCCGGTGGTGACCACCACGTCATCCTCGATCCGGATGCCGATGCCGCGAAACCGCCTGTCGACGCCCTTCGCGTCTGGCGCGACGTAGAGGCCGGGTTCGATCGTCATCACCATGCCGGGCTCGAGCTCGCGGTAGTCGCCGTCGACGCGGTAGTCGCCGACGTCGTGCACGTCGAGGCCGAGCCAGTGCCCGGTCTTGTGCATGTAGAACGCCTTGTACGCCTCGGACTTGAGGTTCGACTCCAGCGATCCCTTGAGCAGGCCGAGCCGCAGCAGGCCGCGGGTGATGGCGCGCACGGCAGCCTCGTGCGGCGCGATCCAGGATTCGCCGGCGCGCGCCTTCGCGATCGCCGCGTGCTGCGCGTCCAGCACCACCTCGTAGAGCGCGCGCTGGGCCTCATTGAATCGGCCATTGACCGGGTAGGTGCGCGTGATGTCCGACGCGTAGCACTGGAACTCGGCGCCGGCGTCGACCAGCAGCAGGTCGCCGTCGGCCAGAGTGGCGTCGTTGGCGCGATAGTGCAGCACGCACGCATTCGCGCCGCCACCGACGATCGGCTCGTAGGCCGGCACCGCATGGTGGCTGCGGAAGACGTGCAGCAGCTCGGCCTCCACCTGGGCCTCGCTCATGCCGGGGCGCACGGCGCGCATCGCGCGCAGGTGGGCGGCGGCGGCGATCCTGGCGCTGCGCCGCATGGTGCCCAGTTCCGCGCGAGACTTGAACAGGCGCAGATCGTGCAGCAGGTGACCGAGGGCCACGAACTCGTGCGGCGGAACCGCGCCGGCGCGAACCCGGGCGCGCACACGGTTGACCCAGCCGATCAGCTTCAGGTCGAAGTCGGTGTCGCGCCCGAAGTGATAGTAGACGCGCGCGCGGCCCTCGATCATGCCGGGCAGGATGTCGTCGATGTCCTCGATCGGAAACGCATCGTCGGCGCCGTAGCGCGCCACTGCGCCGGCGGTGCCGGCGCGCGGGCCATCCCAGCGCTCGCGCTCGGCGTCGCGCTCGCGGCAGAAGAGGATGACCTCGCCATGGCCGCGGCCCGGGATCAGGGCCAGCACCGCCGCCGGCTCCGGGAAGCCGGTGAGATAGTGGAAGTCAGAATCCTGACGATAGGGATAGTGCGCGTCGTTGTTGCGGACGCGCTCCGGTGCGGCGGCCACGATGGCGATCGCGTCGCGACCGATCATGCGCATCAATTGTCGGCGTCGGCGGGCGAATTCGGCGCGCGGAATCACGCCGGATCGCCCGCCCGGCGGCGCGCGCCCGTTCAATGCCGGGTCGCGCCGCCCGGCGCGCGCGACAGCTCGGTGCGCACCAACAGCGCGCCGACGCGCACGTACTCGACGACTTCCGCCCACGCTTCCTCGTCGTCCTCGGCGCTGTCGCCCTCGCTGAACGCGGACGCCGCGATGCGACCGAAGTCGCCGAGGACTTCGCCAAGGTCACCCTCCAGCCCGCCGCTGAGGTCGATGCCCGACAGGCCGATGCCGCCGAGGAAGCCGCGGCACCAGGAAACCAGCGCGGCGGTGCGCTCCGGCATCGGTGACGCGTCATCCGGCAGCAGCGGCGTGAAGGCGAGGTCAGGATCGGCGAGGTCCGCGGCCAGCGACTCGAAGATGCGGCGGAACAGGCCCCGATCGGAGCTGCCGGCGACCGCCTCGGCCGCCTCGTCCAGGGCGAGGTCACCGAGCCAGGAGTCGGGCCGCGCCGTGCCGCCCGCGCACAGGAATCCTGCCAGCGAACCGTGCAGTTCGGCGGCGTCCACGCCGAGTTGCAGCCGCGACAGGCTGTGGGCCAGCTGCTCGTGGTCGATCACGTCCCGCATCCCGCAATCATAGCGCCAGCCCGGGCAGGCCGCGCCGCGGCACGGGTTATGCTGGCGAGGACCGACCAGCGAGCATCTTCCGTCGGGCCCATGACCATCCACGGTCGCCACTGTTTCCGTTCCCGGTGGGCCGCCGCGGCCCTGTGCCTCGTCATGCTGCCGGGCACCGCGGCGCGCGGGGCGGAGCGGGCGTACTACTTCCAGCGCGTCGGCGCCGCCGAAGGCCTCGACCAGGGGCGTGTACATGCGATCCTGCAGGACCGCATCGGTTTCGTCTGGATCGCCAGTGACGGCGGGCTGCGCCGCTTCGACGGCGCTTCCGCACTCGCTTTCGCGCATTCGCCGGAGGATCCGGAAAGCCTGCCGGACAGCATCGCCACCGCGCTGGCGGAGGACGGCACGGGTCGGCTGTGGGTAGGCGGCGACGGCGGCACGGTGTCCTGGTTCGACGCCACGTCGGGGCGTTTCGTGTCCGTCGACGACCGCGCGGACCGGCGCGGGCCGATCGGCGCCCTGCTCGGCGCCCCGGACGGCGGCGTCTGGGTCGGTTCGGCCCACGGCATCGAGCGGCTCGGTCCCGGCGGGGTCCAGGTGGATGTCCTGCAGTATCGGCGCGACGCGGCCACTGCGCCGGCGACCACAGCGATCGCGCGCGACGGCGAGGGTCGGATCTGGGCCGCGGGCTCGCGGGGGTTGTATCGCATCGGCGCCTCGGGGCAGCCCGTCGAACGCATCGCACCGGCGCAACTGCCGACGGCCCAATCGCTGCACGTGGACGCGCAATCGAGGATCTGGGTGGGCAACGAGGGCGGCCTGTGGCGCGTCGGGCCTGACGGCGGCGCGATCCGCGCCTGGGCGACGCCGGACCCGGCCCATCCCGTGCGATCGATCGCCCAGGCGCCCGATGGCCGACTGTGGCTGGTGACCTATGGTCGAGGGCTGCTGGCGTTCGACCCGGCAACCGGCGCCACCGAGGCCCTGCGTCAGGCCGCAGGCCTCCCCGGCGGCCTGCCCGAGGACTGGTTGCGCACCCTGGTGCTCGACCGCTCCGGCCTGCTGTGGCTGGGCGGCGACGTGTTCGGCGTCACGCGCTTCGACCCTGCCGGAGCGAGATTCCGCTACCTCTACGACGAAGACGGGGGTCGCCCCCCATCGGAGACCACCCGCGTCCGCAGCCTGCTGGAGGACCGCGACGGATCGCTGTGGGTCGGCACCGAAGGCGACGGCCTCAAGCGCTACCGCTTCGATACGCGCCGCTTCGACTCGCACGCCGCGGCGCTGCGCGCGGCAATTCCGGGACTGGCGCCGCAAGCGGTCCTGCAGGTACTCGCGCTCGCGCACGACGGCGCCGGCGGCATCTGGGTGGGCACCAACCACGGACTGCTGCGCCACCTGCCGCAGACCCGTCGTGCGCAGCGGGTGCTGCCGATCGCGCACGGGACGGATGGTCCGCCCGGCCTGGAGGTGCAGGCGCTGCTGCGCGGCCGCGACGGCAGCCTGTGGGTGGGCAGCCGGGGGGCGGGCCTCGCGCGCCGGTCGAGCAACGGATCGTGGACAAACTGGCGCGAAGAACCGGCCGATCCGGGCAGCTTGTGGAACGACAGCGTGCTGGTGCTTCACGAGGATCGCCGGGGCCGGGTCTGGGCCGGCACCCTCGACGGCCTGAACGTGTTCGAACCCGAGGATGGCAGGATGCGCCGCCTGCCGCGCGCGGGCGCTGCCCGCGACACGCCGGCCGGCGATCTGGTGCATGCGATCCACGAATCGGCCGACGGCAGCCTGTGGTTCGGCAGCCACAATGGCCTGTGGCGGCTGGAGGAGATCACCGACAGCAGCGCACGCTTCACTCGCTTCCTCGCCTCCGACGGCCTGCCCGCGTCCGCTGTGACCGGAATCCTCGAGGATACGGATGGCGCCCTGTGGCTGTCGACCGATCGCGGCGTGGTGCGTTTCGACCGCGCTGCCGGCCGCTTCTCCACCTATCCGCAGGAGGACGGGCTCCAGGCCACGGGATTCACCGGCGGCGTGCAGGCCGGGCTGGCCGACGGGTGGCTCGCCTTCGGCGGGCCGCAAGGGATCAATCTGTTCCATCCCGGGCGCTTCGACGATCGCGACAGCGCCCCGCGGGTGGCCTTCACGGGGTGGCAGGCCGGCGCCGAGCGCTGGCCGGTCCTCGACCCGGACCGCTTCGATTCGGTCACGCTCAGGCACGAACAGCGCATCGTCGCATTCAGCGTCGCCGCGCTCGACTTCGGCACATCGGGCCGTCATCGCATCGAGTACCGGCTGGACGGCTTCGACGACCAGTGGTACCCGCTGGGACCGCGCAACCAGATCATTTTCACCAACCTCGACCCGGGCCAGTACCTGCTGCGCGTGCGCGCCAGCAACCGTGAGGGCTTGCCCGGCACCGAGGAGGCGCAGGTTGGCGTGGCCGTGCAGCCATCATGGTGGATGTCGCCGGCGCTGCAGTTGCTGTACGCCGCGCTGTCGCTGGGTGTGGTCGGCCTGACCGTGTGGGGCTGGCGTCTGCGGGTGGCGCGCGAGCGTCGCTACGCGCGCGAGGTGCAGGAACGCGAAGAGCGGCTGCGGGTCGCGATCTGGGGCTCCGGCGACGAGTTCTGGGATTACGACCTGCGCAAGAACGTCATGTTCCGCATCGGCGCCGACCATCTGCTCGGCTTCGAGGCGGAACAGCGGATCAGCGCCGACGATTGGCGGACTCAGGCTGTGCATCCCGATGACCGGGCGCGCGTCGAACGCGCACTCCAGGAGCACATCAGCGGACGCCGCGACTCGCTCGAGTCCGAACACCGCGTGAGAGCCGCCGATGGCAGCTACGTCTGGGTCCGTGCACGCGGCCGGATCGTGGAGCGCGACCGCCAGGGTCGCCCGCTGCGCGTTGCCGGCACCGCGCGCGACGTCACCCGCACGCGGGCTGCGGAGCGCGATCGGCGCATTGCCGAGCAGGTGATCCGCAGCATGGCCGAGGCGGTCGCGGTGACCGGCCTGGATTTCCGGTTTGTTTCGATCAATGCCGCGTTCACCCGCATCACCGGCTTTTCCGAGTCCGAGGTGGTGGGCAAGGAGAGCTCGACGCTCGATTGCGGGCAGCACAGCGACGACTTCCACAATGCGCTGCGGCGCGCGGTGGCGCAGAACGGCCGCTGGAGCGGCGAGCTGTGGCAACGGCGCAAGGACGGCGAGGAATTCCTCTGCTGGCTCGAACTGTCCGAAGTCCTCGACGACACCGGCCAGCGCACCCACTGGGTGGCGGTGCTGACCGACATCACGGACCGCAAGCGCGCCGAGCAGGAACTGCGCTACCTGGCGAACTACGACACCCTGACCGGCCTGCCCAACCGCACGCTGCTCGGGGAGAGGCTTTCGCACGCGATGATCCGCGCGCGCCGGCATGGATCGAAGGTGGCGGTGCTGTTCCTCGACCTCGACCGCTTCAAGCACGTCAACGACTCGATGGGCCACTCTGCGGGCGACCGCCTGCTCAAGGCGGCAGCTGCGCGAATCCAGGCCACGGTTCGCGACTCCGACACGGTGGCGCGACTCGGCGGCGACGAGTTCACGGTGGTTGTGGAAGACCTCGTCGATACGCCGCAGGCCGAGCGGGTGGCGGGCAAACTGCTGAGCGCGTTCGTCGCCCCGCTGGACATCGACGGCCGCACCGAGGTGGTGATCTCGCCGTCGATCGGCATCAGCATCTACCCGGACCACGGGCAGGTGCCGACCGACCTGCTGAAGTTCGCGGACACCGCGATGTACCAGGCCAAGGAGAAAGGGCGCAACACATGGCAGACCTACACCGAGGCGATGGACGCTCAGGCGCGACTGCGCGCCAGCATGAGCGCGCACCTGCACAAGGCGGCCGAGCGCGGCGAATTGTCCTTGGTCTATCAGCCCAAGATGTCGCTGGTCGACGGCCGCATCACCGGCGTCGAGGCCCTGCTGCGCTGGCGCAATCCGGAGCTGGGCCAGGTCTCCCCGGTCACCTTCATTCCGATCGCCGAGGAAACCGGCCTCATCGTCCCGATCGGAGAATGGGTGATCCGCGAAGCGTGCATGCAGGTGCAGCGATGGATGAAGGCGGGCCTGAACGCCACCACCGTTGCGGTCAACGTGTCGATGCTGCAGCTGCTGCGCGGGGAGCTGTACACCAAGCTGCAGCAGATCCTGGAGGACTGTCGTGTGCCCGCCCACCGACTGGAACTCGAATTGACCGAAAGCATCGTCATGGCGAACGCTGAACAGTCGATCTCGACGCTCACCCAGATCAAGTCGCTCGGCGTCAACGTCGCGATCGACGACTTCGGCACCGGCTACTCCTCGCTGGCATACCTCAAGCGCTTGCCGATCGACACCCTCAAGATCGACAAGGAATTCGTGGGCGACATCACCACCGATCCGGACGACGAGGCGATCACCGCGACCATCATCACCATGGCTCACTCGCTCGGCCTCGACGTGGTGGCGGAAGGCGTGGAGACCCAGGAGCAGCTCGACTACCTGCGCGACCAGCGCTGCGACGAGGTGCAGGGCCACTTCGTGTCGAAGCCGATCGACAGCGAGCGACTGTTCAAGTTCATGCTGGACCGCAAAGCGGCGGCGGAGAACAAGGGCGAGGTGCGGGAGTTTCCCTTGAAGCGCGGGTGATGGCTGCGGCTGACGCCCGCTGTGCAGGGACAAGGGCCCCTTGCCCAGTGAAAAGCATGCGGGGGCGAGGCAAGGCCGTTCGGCGCAACGTTTCCGCGGCGTCGGTCCGGGATCGTTCGCATGCTGCACTCCACGCGCCGGCTCTCTACCAGGCCTTGGGCCCTGGGCCCTTTTCGCGGCGCCCTTCGATCGGGGTCCCTTGCCCTCCGGCCCGCGCTCCGAATTGACCCCCGCCCGTCCCCGCCGTAGCCTCAGCGCATGTCCGACCGCGCCCCCTCCCCCGAGCAAGTCGCCGAAATCTCGCGCCAGGTCGAACAGCTGGTTGCGCTGGCCCATCGGCTGGCGGAGGAGAACCGCAGCCTGCGAGCCAGCCAGGAACAGCTGATGGCCGAGCGGGCCAACCTGCTGGCCAAGAACGAGCAGGCCCGCTCGCGGGTCGAGGCGATGATCAACCGCCTCAAGTCGCTGGAGCAGAACGGATGAGCGACGGATCCCCGCAACCGGTCGCGGTCGGCATCCTCGACCGCGAGTACCTTGTGGCCTGCACGGCGGAGGAACGCGCCGGACTGGTCGCCGCCGCCGCCCTGCTCGACGGGCGGATGCGCGAGTTGCGATCGGCGTCGCGCAGCGCCACGGTCGACCGGCTCGCAGTGCTGGCGGCGCTCAACCTCGCGCACGAATTGCTGCAGCAACGCAGCGCAGCCTCGAAGGTGGATGGCGCACTGGAACAGCAGATCGCCGCCCTGCGGGGCCGGTTGGACGGTGCGCTCGCGGCGCTTTCGCCACGCTGAGGCCGGACGCTCGCCCGGCGTTGCGCAGGCGGCTTCTTTTCGACCAGCGCCCCACGAGTTGCGATGCTATGCTCCATCGGCACCTCACTGCCGCGTTCGACAGCGTCACGCTTCATATTGCCTTGACCCTAGTTGTACGACCTCGGGACGGTAGTGCTGGGACGGGAGTGCAGGTCCGCCACGAGCGGAAAGCCCGATGTCCCGCGAGCCTTCCCACCTGATCCTCGGGATCAAGGTCGTCGCGTGCCGCACCGGCGCGGCGGGAGGTGCATCCATTCCAGCGCGGGCCCAGGGGCCGCCGCGCCGTTTCCGGACCCGGCCGCGATGGAAGATCGCCAACGCGCACGCATCCGCCGCGAACTGCGCGCGCGCCGGGCGGCGCTCGACCCTGCGGCGCGCATGGCGGCCACCGAGGGACTCGCCACCCGCCTGGAGGCGCTGGCCGAGTGGCACATCGACCAGCGAATCGCCGGCTACTGGGCGGTCAGAGGCGAGATGCCGCTGCACCGCGCTGCGGCGGCCTGCCAGCGACGCCGAGCACAGTGGTTCCTGCCGCGACTGGATGGCGACACCCTGCGCTTCGCGCCGTGGCAGGTGGGCGACCCGCTCGCGCCGAACCGGTTTGGCATTCCGGAGCCTGACGTGCCGCTGGCGGACTGCCTGCCGCCGGAGTCGATCGAGCTCGTGCTGGTGCCGATGGTCGGCTTCGACCGCCGCGGTCATCGCCTCGGCGCCGGGGCCGGCTACTACGACCGCGCCTTCGCTTTCCTGGGCGCCGGCGACCGCCCGCGCGAGCCCCTGCTGGTCGGCGTCGGCTTCGCCTTCCAGGAAATCGAGGCCATCGCCCCCGCGGCGTGGGATGTGCGGCTGGATTTCGTCTGCACGGAGCGCGAGTTGATCGACTGTACGGCGGGCGGCGACGGGGTCGCTTTGTGATGGAGCAAGGGCCCAGGGCAAAGGTCCCAAGGCCCGGAAAAGCTGAGTAACCACCGGGCCCTGAACCCTGCACCTTGGGACCTTTTCGCAGCGAGGCCACGCACCCAGCCGATACAATCGGCCTCTCGCAAGCACGACCCCGCCCCACCCCCATGCGCCACTGGCTGATGAAGTCCGAGCCGGACGAGTTCTCGATCGACGACCTGGCGCGGCGCCGGATCGAGCCGTGGACCGGTGTGCGCAACTACCAGGCGCGCAACTTCATGCGCGACGACATGCGGGTCGGCGATCGCGTGCTCTTCTACCACTCGAGCTGCGCCGCGCCCGGGGTGGCCGGCATCGCCGAGATCATCGGTGTGGCGAAGCCTGACCCGACGCAGTTCGACCCCGCCAGCGCCTACCACGATCCCGCCAGCAGGGCCGACGACCCGCGCTGGCTGTGCGTCGACGTGGGCTTCGTGCGTCGGCTGCGCGGCGTGATCGGCCTCGATGCGATTCGCGCGCAGGGGAGTCGACTCGAGGGTCTGACCCTGCTTGCGCGCGGCAACCGCCTGTCGGTCTTCCCGGTCGACCGCCGACACTACGACCTGATCCTGGAACTGGAGCCCACGGCATGAACCTCGACGACGAGAAGCGCGCTTCGGCGCAGAAGGCGATGAGCTACGTCGAGGACGGCAACATCGTCGGCGTCGGCACCGGATCCACCGTCGCCTTCTTCATCGAAGGGCTGGGCCGGATCCGCGACCGCATCGAGGGCGCCGTGTCGAGCTCCGAACAAAGCACGCAGCGCC
Organism: Proteobacteria bacterium UBA4656; assembly: GCA_002405525.1. Classification (GTDB taxonomy): domain Bacteria; phylum Pseudomonadota; class Gammaproteobacteria; order Xanthomonadales; family Ahniellaceae; genus UBA4656. Next base: position 29,826 of record DHLY01000109.1, on the reverse strand, counting down.
TGAAGGCGGTCGGCATCCGGGTGCTCGACCTCAATGCCTGCGGCGACCTGCCGCTGTACGTCGACGGCGCCGACGAGTGCGACCCCCACAAGCGCCTGACCAAGGGCGGCGGCGCGGCGCTCACGCGCGAGAAGATCATCGCCGCGGCCAGCCGCAGGTTCGTGTGCATGATCGACCGCAGCAAGCGGGTCGACGTGCTGGGCCGCTTCCCGCTGCCCGTGGAGGTGATCCCGATGGCACGCTCCTATGTCTCGCGCCAGCTGGTGCGCCTCGGCGCCACCCCGGTCTGGCGCGAGGCCGTGACCACCGACAATGGCAACTGGATCGTCGACGCGCACGGGCTGCGCATCGTCGATCCGTTGTCCCTGGAGCGCGAGATCAACCAGGTCGCCGGGGTGGTCGCGGTCGGCCTGTTCGCGGCGCGACCGGCCGATGTGGTGATCTGCGCCGGCGAAACGATCTAGGGAGCCGCTGAACACGGATCCACACCCGCATTGTTTCCGTGCGCGTCCGCTTCAGGGCGGGCGCCGCCGGGCGCGGTGGCTCCACGGCCAAGGCGGATGCGGGCACGCCGGCTTCGCGAGCGGTCCTTCGCCGGCCCGCCCGGGCGGCGGCCACGGCGCGGCCTGTCAGCCCTGGTGGCGCATCGCCTCGATCGGGTCCAGCCGCGACGCTTTGCGCGCGGGCCAGAAGCCGAACAGCAGGCCGGTGGCGACCGCGAAGCCGGTCGCCAGCGCGACCACCTGCCAGTCGAGCGCCACCGGCAACGCGCCGAGACGGCTGGTCAGCACGGTGCCGACCACGCCCAGCGCAATGCCGATCAGCCCACCGCCGAGCGAGATCAGCATCGCCTCGGCGAGGAACTGCAGCTGGATCTCGCGCGGACCGGCGCCGACCGCCATCCGCAGGCCGATCTCGCGGATCCGCTCGGTGACCGAAACCAGCATGATGTTCATGATCCCGATCCCGCCGACGATCAGCGAGATGGTGGCCACCGCGCCGAGCAGCAGCGACATCAGACGCGTGGTCTGGCTGCGCGCGGACACGATCTCGGTGAGGTCGCGCACCGTGAAGTCGTCCTCGCCGCCAGGCGGGATCTTGTGCCGCTGGCGCAGCAGGTCGCCGACCTCGCGCTCGACACGCGGCAGGTCCTGTGCGCGCGCGGTGCCGACCGAGATCGACGTCACTGCGCCCGGCGGCAGGTTCATCTGCCCGGCCAGTCGCCGACGCGCGGTCTCCAGCGGCACCATCGCCACGTCGTCCATGTCGCCGCCCCAGCCGCTCTGGCCCTTGGACTTCAGCACGCCGACCACGGTGAAGGGCACGCGGCCGAGGCGGATCGGGCGGCCGATCGGGTCTTCGCCCTGGAACAGGCGGTCACGCAGGCTGGTGCCGATCAGGACCACCTTGGCCGCACCGCCGTAGTCGCGCGGCGCAAAGCCGGCGCCGGTGGCGACCTCCCAGCCGTTGGTGGGGAAGTAGTCCGGCATCACCCCCACCCACTGCGTGTTCCAGTTGCGCTCGGCATTGACCGCCTGGGTCATGCCGCGGATCTGACCGGCAACATGCTGCACCCCGCCGATCTCGGAGCGGATCGCCGCCACGTCGCCGTCATCGAGGCTGCTGACGGTGCCGGTGCCGAGCCGCACGCCGCCGCCGCGGCCGGAACCGGGCCAGACCTCGATGCGGTTCGACCCGAGGTTGGCGATCGTGCGGTCGAGTTCGGCCTGCGTGCCCTGTGCGACCGAAACCATCACGATCACCGCAGCGATGCCGATGATCACGCCGAGCGCGGTGAGCACGCTGCGCAGCACGTTGCCGCGCAGGGCGAACACCGCCATCGCGACGATGTCGCGCAGGCCCACCCTGCCGGGCGAGGGCGCGGCGGCGACCGCAGCGACCGCTTCCGCGCGCGCGCTCATGCGGCCTGCCTGCGCGTTTCGTCGGCAACGATGGCGCCGTCGTGGATGCGCACCACGCGGTCGGCGGCGTCCGCCACCGCGGGGTCGTGCGTGATGAGGATCACGGTGTGGCCGGCGATCCGCAGGCGCTGGAACAGGGCGAGGATCTCCTGTCCGGTGCGCGTGTCCAGCGCGCCGGTGGGCTCGTCGGCGAGCAGGATCGGCGGCCGGTTGACCAGCGCGCGCGCGATCGCGACCCGCTGCTGCTGGCCGCCGGAGAGTTCGCTCGGGCGGTGATGGGTGCGGTCGGCCAGGCCCACCTCGGCCAGCGTGCGGCGCGCGCGCTCGGCACGCTCGCGGCGCGGCACCCCGGCGTAGGCCAGCGGCAGCATCACGTTGCCCAACGCGGTCATCCGGCTGAGCAGGTTGAAGCCCTGGAACACGAAGCCGACCCGGGTCAGGCGTAGGCGCGCGCGGCCGGCGGCGTCCAGCCCGGCGACGTCCACGCCGTCGCAGCGGTAGACGCCGCTGCTGGGCGCGTCCAGCACGCCGAGCAGGTTCATCAAGGTGGACTTGCCGGAGCCGGACGGACCCACGATGGCCACGAACTCGCCGCGCCGGATGGTGAGGTCCACGCCGTGCAGCGCGACCACCTCGGCCGGCGTGCCGGGCGAATAGACCTTGCCCAGCCCGCGGATGTCGACCACCACCGGCGCGTCCATCAACCGGCCCCCACGATCACCGGCGCGCCCGGCTCCAGCGCCACGCCCAGCACCTCGGTGTGGGTGGCGTCCGACACGCCGGCGCGGGCCACCTTCGGCACCGGCTTGCCGTTCTCGAGCACCCACAGCACCACCCGGCGCGCATTCAGAACCTGCTCGACCTCGCGATCCCAGGCCGCGCGCTGCGCCTCATCCAGCGATTCACGGAACGGCGCCAGCGAGCCCTTGACCATCTGCTGCATGCGCGCGCGCCAGTCGCCGCCGCCTGCAGCCGCCCCGCCGGCCGGCGCGGCCGCCAGGGGGCGGGCGGCGGGGGGGGGGCCCGCGGGGGG
>DHLY01000109.1:26530-26656 GCA_002405525.1 Proteobacteria bacterium UBA4656 | reverse complement strand
CGGCGCGCGCCAGATCGTCCGCGAACCCGCCACCGATGCCGATCATCGGCGCCTCCACGCCCTCCGGCTTGAAGCGCAGCGCGGCGTTCGGCACCCGCAGCACGCCGCTGCGCCGCGCCACCTCGA
>DHLY01000109.1:26053-26400 GCA_002405525.1 Proteobacteria bacterium UBA4656 | reverse complement strand
CGCCGCTGCGCCGCGCCACCTCGATCTCGGCATTGGCGGTCATCCCGGGCAGCAGGACGCCGTCCGGATTGGCGACCTCGACCACCACCGGGAAGGTCACCACGTTGTTGAGGGTGGTGGCGGCGAGGCGCACCTGGAACACTTCGCCCGCGAAACGGCGGTCGGGGAAGGCGTCGACGGTGAACGCGACCGGCATTCCCTCGCGGATCTGCCCGACGTCGGATTCGTCGATCGAAAGGTCGATCTGCATCCGCGTGAGATCCTCCGCGATGCGGAACAGCACCGGCGTCTGCAGGCTCGCCGCCACGGTCTGCCCGGGTTCGACGCTGCGCAGCAGGACCACGCCG
>DHLY01000109.1:0-25928 GCA_002405525.1 Proteobacteria bacterium UBA4656 | reverse complement strand
CCACGCCGTCGACCGGCGAGCGGATCACGCTGTGCTCGAGGTCGAGTTCAGCGTTGGCCAGCCCCGCCGCGCGCTGCTCGACCGCCGAGCGCGCGGAACCCACGCGCGCCGCGGCCTGGTCGCGGGTGGCGATGGCGAGGTCGAGCTCGCTGGACGACACCAGCTTGCGCGCGGCGAGTTCCTGCTTGCGCTTGAGGTCCACCTCGGCCAGCTTCAGCGCGGCCTGGGCCTCGACCAGCGCGGCGCGCGCGCTGGCCAGGTCGGCCGCGGCCTGCGCGCGGCGGGTGGCGAGGTTGGCCGGATCGATGCGCGCGATCACCTGGCCCGCGCTGACGCGCTGGTTGAAGTCCGCTTCGACGCCGGCGATGCGCCCCGAAACCTGGGTGCCGACGTCGACCGTGGACAGCGCGCGCAGGATGCCGGTGGCGGAGATCGATACCTGCACATCGCCGCGGTCGGCGGGCGCGGTGCGGAACGCACCCGGTCGTTCACTGGCGTCCCCGCAGCCGGCCAGCACGACCCCCAGCAGCGCCGACAGCGCGGCGGCGGACCTGCCGGGAGGGCGACACGGGAAGGCGGGGCGAGTCATGGATCGGCCTTGGTCGGGACGTTCCGGCATTGAAGCGCGCTGCGCGCATCCGGCGCATGAACGGCCCGTCACGGCGGCCACGCGGCGCACCACTGCGGGCACGGCGCTGCGGGCGACACCGGAGCCCGCGTCATGCCCAGTCCCCGCGCAGCTCGCGCACGCGCTGTTCGAGCAAGGCAGCGGTGACTTCGCCGGCCGGGATCGGGTCACCCACCACCAGCGCGATCCGCGACCGGAACCGGCGCGGCAGGCGCAGCCGGTCCTTGCGGCTGAACAGGCTGCCCCACATGCCGCGCAATGCCATCGGCACCACCGGAACCGGGCGCTTGGCGAGCATCCGCTCGATGCCCGGCCGGAATGGCTGCAGGGTGCCGTCCCGCGTGATGCCGCCCTCCGGGAAGATGCCGACGACTTCGCCGGCCCCGAGTTCACGGTCGACCACGTCGAAGGCCCGCAGCATCAGCGCCTCGTTCTCGCCGCGACCGGCGATCGGGATCGCTCTCGCAGCCCTGAACAGCCACTTCACCACCGGAATCTGGAAGATCTTCCAATACATCACGAAGCGCGTGGGCCGCCGCACCGCACCCATCAGGATCACCGCGTCCATGAACGAAACGTGGTTGCAGACCAGTATGCAGGCGCCGTGGTCGGGGATCTTGTCGCGGCCATGGACCTCCAGGCGGTACATCGCCCCGACCAGCAGCCAGGCCACGAAGCGCCAGAGGAACTCCGGAACCAGGGTGTAGATGTAGATCGCGACCACCGCGTTGAACACCGCCATCACCAGCAGCAGTTGCGGGATGGTCAGCCCGGCGACGTTGAGCAGCAGCACCGCGATGCCGGTCGCTGCGACCATGAACAGCGCGTTGAGGATGTTGTTGGCCGCGATCACCCGCGACTGATGGCTCCGCTCGCTGCGGGTCTGGATCAGGGCGAACAGTGGCACGATGAAGAAGCCGCAAAACACCGCCATCATCGCGAGGTCGAAGGTCAGCCGCCACATCCAGCCGTGCGCGAACAGCTCGCCCAGGCTGGCGCCGGTGGCGAGTGCCAGATCAGGCCGGGCGAAGTAGATGTCGATGCCGAACGCGGTCATGCCTAGCGAGCCGAATGGCACCAGCCCGATCTCGACCTTGTGCCCGGACAGTCGCTCGCACAGCAGCGAGCCGAGGGCAACGCCGATCGAGAACACCGCGAGCAGGAACTGGTAGACGCCGCCGTCGCCGCCGAGCACGGTTTTGGCGTAGTTCGGCAACTGCACGAAGTACACCGAGCCGAAAAACCAGAACCACGACACCCCGAGGCAGGCCAGGAAGACCGTGCGGTTGCCTGCCAGGTAGCGCAGGTTGGCTGCGGTCTCGGCGAACACGTTCCAGCGCAGGCGCAGGTCCGGCACCGGCGGCGGGACGCGCGGCATGGCCAGCGCGGTCGCCAGCCCGGCCAGCGCGAGCACGATGCAGGCACCCGAAACCAGCCACGGCCCCGCGCCTTCGACCTGGATCAAGGCGCTGCCGAGCAGCGAGCCGCCGAGGATCGCGACGAAGGTGCCCATCTCGACCAGCCCGTTGCCGCCGACCAGCTCGTCCGGCGCCAGCACCTGCGGCATGATCGAGTACTTCAGCGGCCCGAACAGGGTGGAGTGCAGGCCCATCATGAACACCATGGCGAGCAGGAACTCGACGTGGTGGGTCAGGAAGCCGGCTGCCGCGAAAGCCATGATCGCCACCTCCAGCAGCTTGATCGCGCGCGCCAGCAGCGCCTTGTCGTACTTCTCCGCCAGTTGCCCCGCGGTGGCGGAGAACAGGAAGAACGGCGCGATGAAGAGCGCGGCGGCGAGGTTGGTCAACAGGGTCTGCTGTTGCTCCGACAGGTCGGTCATCACGAAGGTGACCAGCGCCACCAGCGCGTTCTTGAACACATTGTCGTTGAAGGCGCCGAGCGACTGCGTCAGGAAAAACGGCAGGAAGCGGCGCTGGCGCAACAGGGAGAACTGGTTCGAGCCGCTCATGCGGATTCCGCGCGGGTGGGCCCCCGGAGACTAGCAAAGGAGGCGCTTGCCGGCCGGCCGGGGAGCCCCTGAACAAGCGCGCACGCCCCTGTTGCGCTTGCGCGCGTTCGTAACCCGGCGGACGCCGCAAGGCACGCGGATTTGTTCGGAGGCTGCCTCGCAAGCTGTCGAGAAATGTCCTTCCTGCACTTTCTCGATGTCGCGAGTCCGGCACATCTGCGGACCCCGTCCCACCGAATCGATCGCTTGCGCGGCTGATTCGCCAGCGTCATCCATGCCCCGCGCCGCCAAGGTCATTCTCGACACCCTGCTAGAATCTGCGGTCAGTCAGGTCCGCGCCGTCCGTCGCGCGACCGAAGCCGCATGCGAGGAATCCCATGACCCGCCGTTATCTCTCCGCGCCGCGTCTGCGCGCGCTCATGGTCGTCGCTCTGCTCGCCGCCGCGCAGGCCGCGGGCGCGGCGGTGACGATCAAGCCCGTGCCGCAACCGGACATGGCGGCGCTGCCCGCGGAAACGCGCCAAGTTCTGGAACAGACCCGGCGCCAGTTCGAGGAGGCGCGACCGGGCCTGGTCGGGATCTACCTCGCCGAAGGCTATGCGCGCCTCGGCGCCATCTACGCCCGCTACGGGCAGTCCGCGCCCGCCCGCGTCGCGCTGGAGAACGCTGCCGCCGTGGCCCCGGAGGACGGCCGCTTTCCCTATCTGCTGGGCTTCCTGTCCACGCTGGACCGGCAGCCGGCGCGGGCGCGCGAAGAACTCTCACGCGCCCTGTCGCTGGACGGCGAGTACCTGCCGATCCGGTGGCGGCTGGCGGCCGTGCAACTGGATCTCGGCGACCTCGCCGCAGCGCGCGCCACGGTCGAAACCATCGCGAATACGCGACCGGACCTCGCGCCGGGCGCCGCGATCCTTGGCGAGATTGCCCTGCGCGAGAAGCGTGCGGCCGAGGCCGAGCGGTGGTTCACGCAGGCGCTGAAGGCCGACCCGAAGGCCACCGCGCTGCACGCCCGCCGCGCCGAGGCGCTGGTCGCGCTCGGCCGTACCGACGACGCCACGGCTGCGCGCACGCTGGCCGGCGACGTGGCGCCGGCCTTCGCCGACCCGCTGGTGGAGGGCATCTATGCGCCGCCGCCGATGCTCCCCTCGGAACAGGCACTGGCGCTGGCCGCGCAGGGCGAGCACGCACAGGGCGCGGCCCTGCTGGACGCCGCGCTCAAGGTCCTGCCGGACGACCCCGGTCTGCTCGCCGCGTATGCGCGGCTGGAAGCCGACCGCGGCCGACTCGATGCGGCAGCGTCGCGGGTGGATGCGGCGCTGGCGGCCAAGCCCGATTCCGCCGCCGCCCTGCTCGCGCGCGGCATGGTGCTCGAGATGCAGGGCCGCGAGCCGCTGGCGCGTGCGCAATACGAAGCGGCGGTGCGCGCGGACCTCGAGCTGCCGGCGGCGCGCCTCGCGCTCGGCAACACGCTGATGCGCGCCCGCCAGTGGGTGCAGGCCGCGGAGCAGTACCGGCAGCTCGCCGCGCTGGAGGCGGGCAGCGGCAATGCCGATGGCCGTCTGGCGGCGGCGCTGGCGCGTGCCGGGCGATGCACCGATGCGCTGAAAGAGGTCGGCGCCACGCTCGCCAGGCGCCCGCGCGACGGCGGCCTGCTGCAGACCTTCGTGCGGCTGGCCGCCACCTGCCCGGCGGCAACCGCGGACGACAAGCGGAGGGCGGCCGACTACGGCGAAGCGCTCTACAGGCAGCGCCCTGACGAGGGCAACACCGAAGCGCTGGCGCTGGCCATGGCCGCGCTGGGACGCATGGACGAGGCGGTCGATTACCAGGCGCAGGCGATCTTCGAGGCGCTCAAGCGCAAGGATGCCGACGCGGTTGCGCGGCTGCGCGAGGTGCTGGAACAGATCCGCGGCGGCCGGCCACCGACGTTACCCTGGTCCGAAAGCCATCCGCTGTCGACGCCGCCGAGGCTCGCCCCTTCGGTCGGCCCGGGCGCCGACGAAGCGGGCGATGGAAGACGGCCGCCGGGCGCACCGTGAATGGCGCGCCCGCAGGCCGGGCGGTCACGCGACGATCCGCGCTCGCCGGTCCGGACCGAAGCCACGCGCACGAGCCCCGGCGCACCCGCGATGCGCGGGGTCCGGCGGCGCCGCGACCGGCGACGGAGAAGGCGTGTTTGCGCGGCCCGCCGGCTTGCGCCACCATCTCGCCTCATGGGGCCCTGGCGCCGACTGCGCGATCGCATCACCCGCTGGCGCGCAACGCGGCCCACGGCGGCTCCCGCGCGCGGACCCCGCGTGGCGGTGGCCTTCGACTCCACGGCCCATACATGGCTGTTCCGGGTGGCGCGCGAGCGCGTGGCGATCTCCGAGTTCTGCGGCACGCTGGAAAAGCGCCTGCCCCGCGACTACGCCGGCCCGGACACCCTGCATGCCTTTCAGGTCGCGTTCGACGAACTGCTGACCAACGTGGTGATGCATGCCGATGGGCCGGACGCCACGCCGATCGAGATCCTGCTCAAGCGAGACGCCCAGCAAGTCACCGCGGTGCTGCGCTACCGGGCCGACGCCTTCGATCCGACGGTCCGCGATGCACCGGACACCGATGCCCCGCTGACCGAGCGCGGCATCGGTGGCCTCGGGGTGCACCTGGTGCGCAACCTCATGCAGCGCTTCGATCACCGCTACGTGGACGGCTGGAACGAGATCACGCTGGCGCGACCGCGCGACCCGGCCGTGACCTGAGGCCCATTGGCAGCGCGGCCCCGCGCGGGCACGATGCGGTGCTGTCTCGCTGTCCGGGCCCCCGATGAACCTTCGTCTGCTCCCGTTCGTCCCCCTGCTTGCGCTGGTCGGTTCCGCCGCCGCCGCGTCGCCGCCCGTGCGCGATGGCGAGGTGCGCCGGCTCGACGAGGTCCAGGTCACCGCCACCCGGCGCGCCGAAGCGACCCTGGAGGTGCCGGTCGCGGTCACCGTAGTCGGTCGCGATGAGATTCGCGCGCTCGGCGCGCAGACCGTCATGGACGCCCTGCACGGCCAGCCCGGCACCTTCGTGCAGCAGACCACGCCGGGCCAGGCAGTGGTGATCGTGCGTGGACTCAAGGGGTCCGAGGTGCTGCACCTGGTCGACGGCTTCCGGCTCAACAACGCGATCTTCCGCAACGCACCCAACCAGTACGTCGCGCTGGTCGATTCGCAGATGCTGGAGCGCATCGAGGTGGTGCGCGGCCCGATGTCCACGCTGTACGGCGGCGACGCGATGGGCGGCGTGGTGCAGATGCTGTCGTGGAACCCGCGATTCGAGGGTGGCGACTGGCAGCGCGAATCGGGCCTGCGCGCACAATACGCCTCGACCGACCGCTCGCTGCTGACGCGGGTCGACGGCGCAGTGGGCAATCAGACTCTCGTCCTGAGCGGCGGGCTGACCTACCAGAACACCAATACCCTGCGCGTCGGCGGCGGCGAGCGCGTCCCGTTCACCGATTTCATCGCCCGCGGCGGCGACGCCAAGGCGGTGTGGACGCCCGCCGCCGGCCACGAGGTCCTGCTCCAGGCGCAGCACTACGAGCAGCCGAAAACCCCGCGGGTGGACGAACTCGTGCCCGGCTTCGGCCAGGCGCGGCCGAATTCGTCCACCTTCCTGTTCGCGCCGCAGGTCCGCTCCTTCCAGCATGCGCGCTGGCGCATCGATGTGTCCACGCCGCTGTTCGACCGCGCTGAAGTCCACCTCGGTCACCAGCGCATCCGCGACGATCGCCGCGCGCGCGACTTCGGCACCGTCAATGAGGACCGCGAACGCAACACCGTCGATACCGAGGGTCTCACCTTCAAGGCGGAATGGTCCCTTTCGGAAGCGCACTACCTGACCTATGGCGTCGAGTGGTACCGAGACGAGGTCGCGTCCTTCCGCGACCGCCTGCGGATCGACACGGGCACGGTGTCGGTGCGCCCACCGCGCTTTCCCGACGGCAGCACGCAGCACCAGCTCGGCGTGTTCGTCGCCGACGACTGGCATATCACCGACAGGCTCGACCTGGTGCTCGGCCTGCGCTGGAGCCGGGTCGAGACCGAACTGCCGCCGGCCGCCGGCACTCTCGGCACCCGGATCGCGGACAACGATCTGTCGGGCAATGTTGGCGTCAACTTCGCGCTGTCCGATGGCCTGCGCCTGGTGGCCAACGCCGGACGCGGCTTCCGCGCGCCGAACGTCTTCGACCTCGGCACCTTCGGCGACCGGCCAGGCAATCGGTTCAACATCCCCAATCCGGACCTGAAGCCGGAGACGGTGTTCACCGTCGACGCCGGCGTGAAGTTCGACCACGGCGCGTGGTCGGGCGAACTGATCGCCTGGCGCTCCTCATACGAGGACAAGATCACCTCTTTGCTGACCGACGAGGTGCTGCCCAATGGACGGCTCATCGCGCAGAGCCGCAACGCGACCGAGCTCGACCTGTCGGGCTTCGAGGCCGGCCTCGAATGGCGCCCGTCCGAGTCGGCGCGGCTGTTCGCGTCGGCCACCACCACCCGCGGCGACGAGCGCCTCGCAGGCGACGAGTACCCGGCCGACCGCATCCCGCCGCTGTTCGGCAAGATCGGCGCGTCCTGGCGCTGGCGCGAGGACGTGGAACTGGAGGCGTATGCGTTCTACGCTGCCGAGCAGGATCGCCTCAGCCCGCGCGATCTCGTCGACCCACGGATCAACCCGGCCGGGACGCCGGGCTGGAGCACGATCAACGCGCGCCTCGGCTGGCAGCCGAGCGAACGGCTCAGCATGACACTGCGGCTGGAGAATCTCGGCGACCGCCGTTACCGCGAGCACGGCTCGGGGCTCGACGAGCCGGGACGCTCGGCGATCGTGCTGGTGGACTGGCGATTCTGAGCGTGGCGCCCTTCAGGGCGATTCGAGCAGGAACCGCCGGCGCTCCTCGGGCGCCATCCCCACCACCTTGGCGCGCAGTGTTTCGCGCTCGCCGACCGGCAGCGACTGCATGCGACGGAACAGGGCCCGGCGTTCCTCGTGCGGCATCGATTCCAGCACCCGCAGGGTGGCCTCCCGCTCCGCCGGCGGCACGCCCCGCATCAGCCGCTGGCCCTCGTCGGCGCGCTGGTTGGCGCGCATGCCGTCGAGGACCGCGCGACGCTCGTCCGGCGCCATCGACCGCCAACGTTCGCGCAGGCGCTGGCGCTCTCCCGGCGGCAGGTGGCGGAACCGTTCGAAACTGCTTCGCAGCCGCTGTTGCTGCTGCGCATCGAGCTGCCGCCACGCTTCGTAACGGCTGCGGATCTCGGCGCGTTGCTGCGGCGTCATCCGGCTCCATTCGCCGAACCGCGCTGCGGCGGCGCGGCGCTCCTCCGCGGTCATCGCCGACCAGCGCTGCGCGCCGCGGCGCAGCGCGGCGCGACCGGCCTGGTCCATGGCGTCCCACTGCTCCGCGAAGGGCAGCAGCACGCGCTGCTCCGCAGGCGGCAGGTCGCGGAATGCCGGCTCCGCCGCCGACGCGGCCAAGCCTGCCAGCAGCAGCAGGCTAGCGATCAGGAGGGGATGGGCGGTCTTCTTCATCATCGTCATCCGGATCGGCCGCCGATACCTCGCTGCGCACGTCGGCCAGGTTACCCTCGATCGTGGTCGGGTCCACGAAGCGGCCGTCGCTGTCGCCGAATTCGGCGAGGAACAGCAGCATGTCCGCGCTCGGCGCCGCCGGCGGTTCCACCGGCGGCGCCTGCGGGGAGGAGGCCAGCAGGGCGAGGATCATCCCCCCGAGGGCTGCTGGGTTTCCAACCACGCGTAGAACTCCAGATCTTCGTACAGTTCGAGTTCGTCGGCGGCGGCGAGCAGCTCGAGGTCGGCGCCGGCTGCGGGGACCGGCGGTGCAATCTCGGTGTTGCCGCGCATGATCGGCAAGACCGCCACCAGCGCCAGTGCAGCGCAGGCGCCGGCGGCAAACGCCGGCCCCAGCCAGCGTGGCGCTCGGCGTCCCCGCGCAGCCTCGAGCGCCGCCTGCCGGGCGCGGTTGAGTCGCCCGAGGGTGACGGCGTCGAGATCGCCGACACCGGCGTCGAGTTCGCGCCGCGCGGCGTCGATCCAGCGCGAGTCGTCGGGCTCGGTACCCGGGGCGCGGATGTCATTTCGGTCGCTCATCGCAGCGCCTCCAGTCGCGGCCGCAGCGCGGCCAAGGCCCGCGAGAGATGCGTCTTCACGCTGCCCTCGCTGCAGCGCATCGCTTGCGCGGTCTGCGCCACGTCAAACCCTTCCCAGATGCGCAGCAGGAACGCCTGGCGCTGGCGCAGCGGCAGCGCGCGCAGGGCACCATCCAGTGCCGCGCGCGTCTGGCCGTCGGCCAGCCGCGCGAACGGGTCCGGGTCTGCGGGATCGGCCACCTGCTCCAGCGGGTCCTCGCCGTCGGCTTCGCCGTGGCGGCCGAACCAGACGCGCCAGCGCCGGCGGACCGAGGCGCGGCGGTGATGGTCCTGGATGCGGCTGTCGAGCACGCGGTGGAACAGCGGGCGCCACTCCGACTCCGGCTTGTCGGCGTAGGAGCGGGCGAAGCCGAGCATCGCGTCCTGGACCAGTTCGAGCGCGTCCTCCCGGTCGCGGGTGGACAGTTCGGCAATGCGCAGCGCGCGCCGTTCGACTGCGCGCAGGAAACGGTCGAGGGCCCCGACCCGGGGGGTGGCCTGCGCGGGCGCGGAGTCCATGCGATGACGGTCGGCGTGGAGGACGAGGACGTTGGGCATGCGGGATCGACGATAGCGGGCGCGAGGACCGGTGTCTGCGGTCAACGCACGGACGTGCTGCCGGTTGACCGCGGGCGCCGCACCGTGGAACAGCGATTCACAGGCCGCATCGTGGCTTCACAGATCCTCCAGGGGCGCCACGACAGCGCCGGGGCAGTTCGCCCTCCCTATCGTAAGTACTTGTTTGCTAAAGGGACGGCGGGTTGGCAAAAAAATGACCAAGATGCGATCGACCCCGCTGCTGGGCGGGCCGGGCGTTCTTCGGGGCTCGTCGTCCACAGACTTGTCCACAGGCCATGTGGATAAGCGCCGAAGCCCTTTGCATTGAAGCGCTTGGACGGGAATCCTGGCCCGTCAGGCAGGAATGACGCGCAAGCTGTACTTGAGTCCGACGCAAGGCGGCTTATGCTGCGCCTCCCGCTGCCCGAGCCCGCGAATGGCCCTCGTCCTGCAGGTCGCGGTGCCGGTTCCGGTTCTGCGGCTGTTCGACTACCTTCCCCCCGAAGGCGAGCCGCCCGTCGCCGCTGCCGGTTGCCGCGTGGTGGTGCCGTTCGGTCGCAGGCGGGTCGTGGGCGTGGTCGTGGCAGCGGTCGACGGGGCTGCGTCCGCAGCGGCCTCGTTGCGGGCGGCCGAGCGATGGCTGGACCGCACACCGCTGTTTTCCGCCGAGCTGTGGTCCTCCCTGCGCTGGGCGGCCCAGTACTGGGCCCATCCACTGGGCGAGGTGCTGGCCACGGCGTTGCCGGTCGCGCTGCGCCAGCCCGAGCCGCCGGGCCTGCCGCATATCCCGGCCTTCGCTCTGGGCGACTGCGGCCTGTCCGAGGCGCGGACGCGCACCCGCCCCGGCGGCGCGGCGCGACGGGTGGTCGAGGCGCTGGCGGACGGCGCGCTCGATGCGGCGGCGCTGCGGCTTGCCGTGCCGGATGGCGGGCGCGCGATCGCGGACTTGCGCCGCCGCGGCCTGCTGCGCGAAGTGAGCGCGTCGACAGCGCGAAGCCGGCCAGAACCGGGCCCGGCCCTGTCGCACGAGCAGCGCGCCGCGGCCGACGCGATCCGCACGTGCTTCGGCTTCTCCGCCTTCCTGCTCGACGGGGTGACCGGCAGCGGCAAGACCGAGGTCTACCTCGACGCCATCGCCAGCGCGATGGCGCAAGGTCGCCAGGCCCTGGTTCTGGTGCCCGAGATCGGACTCACCCCGCAGGCTGTCGCCCGCTTTCGGGCGCGCCTCGGCGTCCCGGTGGCCGCCCTGCATTCCGGTCTCGCCGACGGCGAGCGTGCCGCGGCGTGGCTTGCCGCCGCGCGCGGCGAGGCGCCGCTGGTGATCGGCACCCGCTCGGCCGTGTTCACCCCGCTGGCGCGCCCAGGACTGGTGGTGGTCGACGAGGAACACGACGCGTCCTACAAGCAGGTGGAAGGTTTCCGCTACCACGCGCGCGACCTCGCGGTGGTGCGGGCACGCGCGCTCGGAGTGCCGGTAGTGCTGGGGTCGGCGACACCGTCTCTGGAGTCCCTGGCCAACGTCGACGCCGGACGCTACCGCGCACTGCGCCTGACCCGGCGCGCGGGCGCCGCGCGGACGCCGTCGGTGGAAGTGCTCGACCTGCGCGGGGCGAAACTCGACGACGGCCTCGCGCCGCGCGCGCTGGCGGAGATCGGCGCTGCGCTGGATCGCGGAGAGCAGGCGCTGGTGTTCCGCAACCGCCGCGGTTTCGCCCCGGTGCTGCTTTGCCACGCCTGCGGCTGGCATGCCGAGTGCCCGCATTGCGAGCGGCCGATGACGCTGCATGCGGCGAGCGCGGCCTTGCACTGCCACCACTGCGGCCTGCGGCGGCCGCGGCCGGCCGACTGTCCGTCCTGCCACGATCGCGGCCTGATGGCCGTGGGCATCGGCACGCAGCGTCTGGAAGCCATGCTGGCGCAACACTTCCCACGCCATCAGGTGCTGCGCGTCGACCGCGACAGCATGCGCCGCAAGGGCGCCTTCGAAGCCCTGCTCGCCGGCCTTGCCGACGGGCGCCCGGCGGTGCTGGTGGGCACGCAGATGCTGGCCAAGGGCCACGACCTCCCGAACCTGACCCTGGTGGTGCTGGCCGACGTCGACGGTGGCCTGTTCAGCCCGGACTTCCGCGCGCCGGAGCGGCTGGCGCAGACGATCGTGCAGGTTGCCGGGCGCGCGGGCCGTGCGGACAAGCCCGGTCGCGTGCTGCTGCAGACCCATCAGCCGGGGCACCCGCTGCTCGCGCGCCTGCTCGGCGGCGGCTACGGCGCCTTCGCGCTCGCCGAACTCCAGGAGCGCCGCGCACTGGACCTGCCCCCGTTCGGCGCTCACGCCCTGCTGCGCGCCGAGGCCCGTGCGCAAGCGCCGCTGGACGCCTTCCTCGGCGCCGCGCGCGCGCTGTTTTCCGATGCCACCGCGGTGGCCGCGCGCGGCCCGCTGCCGGCGCCAATGCCGCGCCGTGCCGGCATGCTGCGCGCTCAACTGGTGCTGGAAAGCCCGCGCCGAGGTGCCCTGCACGCCGCGCTCGGCGCGCGGCTGGACGCGCTGCACGCACTGCGCGAAGCGCGCGCCGTGCGCTGGTCGCTGGACGTCGATCCGATCGATTTCGGGTGAACATCGCGCGACCGCGCGACACCGCACCAGCGCGTCACGGCACGACTGCGCGCGGCGCCAGCCCGTCGAGCAGGCGGTCCAGCGTACCCAGGGCCGCCTCGCGCGCGCGCAGCGGGTGTTCCGTCTCGCCGATCCACAGCGCAGCCTCCCCCAGCGCGCCGACCAGCAGGTGCGCGGCGGCGGTGGCATCGACGTCGGCCGTGAGTTCGCCCTGCCTGCGCAAGTCGGCCAGCAGGTCGGCCAGCGGCCGGACCGCACTCTGTGCGTCGAGCTCGCGGATTGCCCGGTGGCCCAGCACGGCAGGGGCGTCGAGCAGCATGATCCGGCGCGCGCCGGCGTCGAGCATCGCGTCCAGCCACGCCGCGCCGACCGCAACCAGCCCCCGCCGTGAGCGCGGATGTGCGGCGAGCGCGACGTCCATCGCGCGCTCGATCCCGCGCTCGAGGTCGCGCAGCACCGCTTCGAACAGTCCCCGCTTGCTGCCGAAGTGGTGATACAGGGCGCCCTTGGTCAGCCCGGCCGCGCGCGCGACCTCGTCCAGCGGCGCTTCGGCATAGCCATGGGTTCCGAACGCCTTGCTGGCGTGCGCGAGCAGGCTGGCGCGGGTCGATTCGGACAGCTCGGCGTTGGTGCGGCGGGGCATGACGGACTCCGGTTTGACATACCTACCGTCGGTAGGTATGTTGCATACTGACAGTACGTAAGCTACACCCGGCGCCCCGCGCCGCCAACCCGAGGACCCGATGGACGCCTTCGCCTGGACACAGATCCTGGAAACCGCCGCGCTGGTGTTCGGCGCCGCGATCGTGCTGTTCCTGCCGTGGGAACTGTGGCGCCTGCGCCGCGCCGGCCGGCTCGACCGCGCGCGCGTGCGCGAGATGCTGGCCAGCGCCAGCCCGCTGGTGCCGACGATCCTGGTCGGCGGACTGGTCACCGCCTTCGTGCTGGGCCTGTACGGCGGCGTGGCCGCGCTGGTGCCGTGGTCGATCCCGACCAATGGCCTCACCGCCCTGCTCGCCCTGCTCGCGGTCGACTTCACGTACTACTGGGACCACCGCACGGCGCACCGCAACCGCACGTATTGGGCGCTGGCGCACTCGGTGCACCACAGCTCGCCGGCCTACGACCAGACCACCGGCCTGCGGGTCTCGTTCATCGACGGATTCATCTCGCCGTGGTTCTATGTGCCGGTGGTGGCGGTCGGCTTCGACCCGCTGCTGGTCGCCGCCTGCCTCGCGCTGATCATCGGCTGGCAGCAGTGGCTGCACACCGAGGCCATCGGCCGCCTGCCGTGGCTGGACGGCTGGCTCAACACGCCGTCCAACCATCGGGCGCACCACGGCGTGCAGGCGCGCTACCAGGACAGGAACTACGGCGCGATCCTGATCGTCTGGGACCGCCTGTTCGGCACCTGGGCGCCCGAATCCGAGGACGAACCCGTGCGCTACGGCATCACCCATCCGATCGACAGCACCAACCTGCTCGAGGTCCACTTGTGCGAGGCGAAGCGGTTGTGGCGCGACCTCGCCGCCACGCCGCGCTGGATCGATCGCCTGCGCCGCCTGTTGCGCGCACCGGACTGGAAACCACGCACCGACGCATGAGCGCCGCGATCCCGACACGCCCCGCCTGGACCACCGAAGTCCGCCACCTGCTGTCGCTCGCCACGCCGCTGGTGGCGGGCCTGGTCGTGTCCGCGCTGATGGGCGTGGTCGACACCGCGATGCTCGGCCCGCTCGGCCCGCTGCCGCTGGCGGCGGTGTCGCTGACCATGAGCGTATGGGTGATCTTCGTCGCCGGCCTGTACGGGTTCCTGATGCCGGTCGGCATCCTCGCCGGCACCGCGCACGGCGCGGGCGATCCCGCCGCGATCGCGGCCACGGTGCGCGAGGGCCGCGCGCTGGCGCTGCGCTCCGGCCTGCTGGCAGGGCTCGCGATGGCGGCGATCCTGCCGCTGCTGCCCTACCTCGGCCAGCCGCCGGAGGTGATCGCGGCGATCGCGCCGTACTGGCTCGCGATCTGCGCGATGCTGCCGGGCTTCGCGGTCAGCCTGGTCTACAAGCAGGTCCTGGAGGCGATCGACCGCCCGTGGCTCGCGGTGGCGCTGGCCTTCAGCGCGGTGGTGTTCAACGCGGCCCTGAACTACGTGCTCATCTACGGCCGCTTCGGCCTGCCGCCGCTCGGCCTCGCGGGCGCAGGGCTGGGCACCGCGATCGCGATCTGGTTCACCGTGGCGCTGCAGATGGCGGTCTGCCACGGCGCTCCGGGGCTGCGCGCGCGATTCGGCGGGGTGACAGCGGATCCCGCGCGCCGCGCGCAACTGCGCCATGAAGGCCTGCCGATGGGCGTGCAGTACGTGCTCGAAGGCGGCTCGGTGGCGGTGGTCGGGGTGTTCATCGGCTGGCTCGGCGCCGCCGCGCTGGCCGCCAACCAGGTGGTGATGGCGGTCGCCGGCGTGCTCTACATGATGCCGCTGGGCATGGCCGCGGCGACCAGCATCCGCATCGCGCAGGCGATCGGCGGCGACGCGCGCGAACGCCTGCGCGCGATCGGCGTGGCGGGCCTCGGGGTGGCCACCGCGTGGCTGGTGGTGGCCACGCTGCTGCTGACCGCGTTCGCCGAACCCATCGCGCGCGCCTTCATCGACGATCCGGTCGTGGTCGGCCTTGCCGCCGCGCTGTTCTTCACCGTCGGCCTGATGCAGGTCTTCGACGGCGTGCAGAGCGTCAGCCTCGGGGCGCTGCGCGGCATGCTCGACAGCCATTGGCCCACGCGCGTGTCCCTGCTCGCCTACTGGGGCCTCGCGGTGCCGCTGGCCTGGCTGTGCGGCATCGCGCTCGACTTCGGCCTGGTCGGCGTGTGGGCGGGCTTCGGGATCGGACTCGCGGTGGCGGGGGCGATGCTGCTGCGGCGGTTCCTGGCGCTCACGCGACAAGTGACGCGCGAACAAACTACGCGCCCATAGGCCGCATGGAACGCGGCAAAGTGCCGTGCGTGCAACGGAACGCCGTCATCGGCTGCCCGGATTCCGTACAGGTCACCCAACGCTCACCGAGCCACGCCCCGCAACCAGTGACGAACCAGCCCCGGCCGTCGAGCGCTTCACCGTGCGTTCCGCGCCGCACGATGCACCGCCGCCATCTCCCGGAGCACGACGACAAGCGGTCGACCCGCCATCTTTGCCTTTATGGATGCATTCGGGTGCCAGGACGCAATGCCATGCGGGACCAAGATCTCCTCGTGTACAACGCCGCGGCCCGGGATGATCTCGAGCACGAAGCCAACACGCCCCCCGTCCAATTTCTTGCCCTTCCCAACGAGGATCATCGCACCGGGGTTGATCGCAAGACCTGGATCTCCATACGTGCTGAACAGAACGGACGAGCGATCGATACCCTGCGAATCCAACCGGGGCGCTGCGATGTCGATTGCTTCGAACGACCTGCCGGCCTTCATGGTCGTAAACACCCACCGAACGAGGATCAGCGCGAGACCACCGAAGAACAGCGTCCACCACAAGGACGCCACTTGACGCCTCCCCCGCTTGCGCAAGGATTCAAGGACCACGACTTGCTGCCATGATCGTACGGGCCTGATCACGCCCGCGCAATTGACCGAGTCCACACGGCAGCGCAAGGTCAAGCCATGAAATGACCCGGATGTAACGATCTCGGGCGGCAACGTCGTTTCGCCATCGAAGAGAAATCGGTTGTGGTGCCGCCCTGCGTCCCAGCTAGACGGACAAAGCCAACCGCAGCCCATCGTCGACGATGCGCATGGCTTCGGATGGCAACTCGGCTACTCGCTGCTTGAGCAGCACGCGGTCGATGGTCAGCACCTGGGACACATTGACGACCGACGGCTTCGGCAGGCCTGACGCCGCTTTCGCGAGACGCACGTTGCCGGGCGCCGCCGCCAGCGCCAGGTTGGAGGTGATCACCGCCACGATCACGGTCGCGATGCGACTGCGATTGAACGCATCAGCCTGCACGACCAGCACGGGTCTTCGCATGCCGGGCCCTGACCCGGTGGGTGCCGGCAGGTCGGCCCACCAGACCTCACCACGATTCATCGGTGAGCGTGGCGTATTGCGCGCGACGCAGGTCAGCGTCGACTTCGACGGGCCGGTCGTGCACGGCGTTGAGCCGCAGCGTGACCTGGTCCTTTTCTTCGGCGGTCACGTAGGCCTTCAAGGCCTCGGCATAGAGTCTGCTGCGCGGCCACTTGCGGCGGCGCGCGGCGGCGTCGGCGTCGCGGAACACGTCGTCGGGAATGGAGACGGCGACCTTCATGGCGCGACAGTATCACCAGGTATGACCGGGTTCAACGTCGCGAGCGCGGGCGCGCGGCGCAAATCGCCGCGCAGCCCATGCACACCGTCGCGCGGCCGCAGGGCATCGCGGCGCACGCGCCGCTCCCACAAAGGCCCAGAAGCCGCGAATCGCGCTGGGCCCTATACCCTGGGCCCTGGGCTCTGGAAGACAAAGGGCCCGCCGAAGCGAGCCCTCCATCCCCCACCGCGACCGCAATCGAACCGGATCAGGCTTCGACCAGCGCGCGGATCTTCTTCATCGCGTTGGATTCGATCTGGCGGATGCGCTCGGCGGACACGCCGTACTCGTCGGCCAGTTCCTGCAGGGTGACCTTGCTGTCCTCGTCCAGCCAGCGGCGGCGGATGATGTCGCGCGAGCGCGGGTCGAGCAGGGCGAGACCCCGGCCCAGCGCCTCGAGGCGGTGCTCGCTGTCGTCCGCGGACGCGTAGGTCTGGTCGGGCGTGGCGCCATGGTCCTCGAGGAAGGCGACCGGGGCCGGGCGCTCGTCGTCGTCGGCGTCCACCGGCGAGTCGAAGGCCACGTCGCGGCCGCTCAGGCGGGACTCCATCTCCAGCACGGTCTCGACCGGCACGCCGAGGTCCTTGGCCACCGCACGCACCTCGTCGCCATTCATCCAGCCCAGGCGCGTCTTCGACTTACGCAGGTTGAAGAACAGCTTGCGCTGCGCCTTGGTGGTGGCGACCTTGACGATACGCCAGTTGCGAAGGATGAACTCGTGCATCTCGGCGCGGATCCAGTGCACGGCGAACGACACGAGGCGCACCCCTTGCTCCGGGTCGAAACGCTTCACCGCCTTCATCAGGCCGATGTTGCCTTCCTGGATCAGATCGCCGAGCTGCAACCCGTAGCCGCTGTACCCGCGCGCCACGTGAACGACGAATCGGAGGTGCGAAAGCACCAACTGGCGGGCCGCCTCGAGATCTTCCTCACGGCGAAATCTCTGGGCCAGCTGACGCTCGCCGTCCGCGTCCAGAACCGGAATCCGGTTCACCGCCGCGATGTACGCGTCGAGAGTCCCGAGCGCGCTCGGGACCGGGAGATTGCGGGCGACCAGTGCCGTACTCATCGTGGCCCTCCTGGGGGTCAGGCTGCGCATTTGGCAGACGCATCCTTGGAGTGCCAATCGTACCCGAAGTTCCCGTGAGGGTTGCCTCAAGGCCCCGCCGGAAGCCTCGCCTCCGGGCCAGACCGCCTGATCCAGGTCATTGATCAGGTTCGGGTTTAACCGCCGTTCAGTCGGCGGCCTCGACCTGCGGCCGGGCCAGGCTGACCACCACCGCCGTGACCAGGATGGCCGCCACGACCCCCAACGAGACGAACACCGGGATCTTGAACCAGGGCGCGAGCAGCATCTTGGTGCCGACGAACACCAGCACCACCGCCAGCCCTACCGACAGGTAGTGGAAGCGGTCCGCCATGTCGGCCAGCAGGAAGTACAGCGCGCGCAGGCCCAGCACCGCGAACACGTTCGAGGTCAACACGATGAACGGGTCGTGGGTGATCGCGAAGATGGCCGGGATCGAGTCCACGGCGAAGATGATGTCGGTGATCGCCACCATCACGATCACCACGAACAGCGGTGTGAACCAGCGCACCCCGTCCATCTGCACCGTGAACTGCTCGCCGTGGAAGCCGGGCGTGACCCGGAGGTGGCCGCGGATCCAGCGCAGCGCGGGGTTGGCGTCGAGGTCGGGCTTCTGGTCCGCGAACACCAGCATCTTGACGCCGGTGATCAGCAGGAAAGCGCCGAAGAGGTACAGGATCCAGTGGAAGCGCGCGATCAGCATCGCGCCGATCAGGATCATCAGCGCGCGCAGCACGATGGCGCCGACCACGCCGATGATGATCACCCGCTTCTGGAACTCCGGCGGCACCGCGAAGTAGGTGAAGATCAACAGGAACACGAAGACGTTGTCGACCGACAGCGACTTCTCGATCAGGTAGCCGGTCAGGAACTCGCCGGCCTTGACACCGGCGATCTCCGCGCCCTGGGTCTCACTGAGGTACCACCAGAGCAGACCGCAGAACACAAAGGACAGCGCAATCCAGACCAGCGACCACAGCAGAGCCTCGCGCACCGAGACCTTGTGCGAACCTTGCTGGCGCAGGACCAGCAGGTCGACGATCACGGCCACCACCACGAAGACGGCGAACGCCGTCCACATCCACCATTCGCCGATCGTCTGCATGGTTGCGCGAGGGTCGGCGCACGCGGGCGCCGGGGAGCGGGAAAGAAGGCGCGGAGGCTAGCACAGCGTGCCGTCCGGCGCCCGCTGCGCGGATCGACCGCGCAGGGCTTGGGACGCGCGACCGCACGCGATTCCCCTGCGCGCGCCGTTCGGATTGTCTGGCTCCAGGGCCCGCGTAACCTGCGGTCGCAGCCGCACTCCGCGGCCGGAGCAGCGCAGGAACACGCGCCACTTCGCGCGCACGCGATTGGCGCCGCCTGGAGCGAGGCGTATCGCAGCGGCGGCTCCCCGGACAGCAGGGTCGTCGGCGAATACGCGCCGGCGACGCTCGATCCCGAGGAGCCGTGGTGACGCAGCCGCCGGCGCGACGACCGGCTCGGGCTGCGAGTCGGCGCGTTCCGCACCGGGTGGCGCGACCGCACCAGCATCAACGGCTCGATCGGCGCGGCGATCCTCGAACCCTTCGCGGCCCGGATCGATGGTGCCGCGGTCGAGGTCGGGTGGTCGCCGGGCGAACCCGTGGCTCGGCGCGATCTGGCGCGTGCCACATCCTCGGAGACCCGCGACAGGTTGACCTGACGGTGACCTGGACCTGGTGACGCCAGACGGGTGTCCGCAGTGGTGTCGGGTAGAGGGTCCAGGGCCCGGAACGAACCGATCGAGCCGCGGGCCGGAGCGCGCGGCCTGTCTTCAGGGTGTAGGGCGAAGGGTATGGGGCAGCCGCGCAACGATGCCGCGCCTTCCGGACCCGGGGCCCTGGGCTCTGGGCCCTACCCGTCAAAGCCCCAGCACCAGGTCCTCCGCCTGCACCCGATCCAGCCGGATCCGGTTGGCGAACAGCGAGAAGGCAAGCATCCCGGCGAGTCCGTTGGCCCGCGAGATCCAGTGCGGGATGTACAGCGGCGGACGCAGCCAGCCCGAATCGAACCACGGTTCGAGCGCGATCACGTCGTGCAGGGTGAGCTTGCCGGCGAACAGGTGGCGGATCAGCTTCAGCCGCGAGTTCTTCAGCGCCCAGCGGAAGAAGGTATGCACGCTGAGCAGGCCGTGCAGGTAGACCGTGTCCTTGGTGAACGCCGAACCGCCGGTCAGCGGCACGCCGCGGAACACACGCTGGGCGGAGGTGAAGGAGTCGGTCTCCGACTGTCCACTGTCCAGGAAGTACTTGAAGACGTCGATGAAGTCGGCGCCCTTGAGCGCCATGTCGATCGCGATGATGCGCATCGAGATGCGTTTCATGCGCCCGATGTCGATGCTGCCGGTCATCAGTTCGGCGAAGGTCGCGAGCCCCTCCTGGGTCGCGGTGATGCGCGGCGAGTTGATCCCCAGCGTCGGCAGATTGGCCTGCTCGCGGCCGTTGAGCGCGGTCAGCGAGTGCACGAATGCCTCGTGCTCCAGCAACTGGTGACGGTCGTACTCCGAGAACGCGGTCGCCGAGCGCAGGCGGATGCGGGTCGGGCCCGCGGCGGCCTTGGCCATCAGGGTGGGGTCGATCTCGACCCGCACCTTATGGTGCACGAAGAAGCGGCTGATCTGTTCCTGCAGCTCGGTCTGCAGGGTCTCGGCCGACAGGCAGTAGTCGGCCTCCTGTGCAGCGAGTTCGTGCGACAGCTCGTCGGCCAGCCCGATGAAGTGGCGCGCGGCGTCGATGTTGTGCACCTCGGATCCGGGCAGCTCGTCGCCCGGCTTGCCGAACAGGCGGATCGAGTGCTCGGCGACTTCTTCGGTGCCCAGCGCATCGAGCAGGCGGGTGGCGATGTCGAGAGACTCCGCAGTGCGCCAGATGTAGTCGGCCACCGGGTGGTCGCCGAAGGCGTGTGCCGTCTCCTGCACGGACTCGATCTCGGTGCGGGTGTCGGAATGGTCGGCGCGCGGATAGGTGATCTCGGGCAGATGCACGCGGCCATGGCGCCAGCGCTCGAGGAACTCGGCCTGGATGCGCGCCGGCCAGGACACCGCGGAGAGGAGCTTGATGGGCTTGGCGGCCTGCACGAGGCGGCGGTCGAGCGCGGCCAGTTCCTGCAGGGTGCGCGCCTCGTCCTCGGCCATCGTCAGCGCGACCCGTACTTGTCGGTGAGCCGCTTGCCGGGCCCGCGGGTGAGCGTCTTCTCGTGGCGCTTGCGCACCTGCTGCGCGGCAAGGCTGTCGCGCGCGACAGTCAGTTCGCCCTGCAGCTTGACCCAGTTGTCCCAGCGGCCGCGTTCGAGCCGGCCCTGTGCGAGCGCGGCGCGCACCGCGCACCCGGGCTCGGCGGCGTGCGCGCAGTCGCGGAAGCGGCAGCCCGCCGCCAGTTCCGCAATGTCGGCGAACTGCCCGGCGTCGAGGTCCTCGGCGCCGGTCAGCTTGAGTTCGCGCATCCCCGGGGTGTCGATCAGGCAGCCGCCCGCCGGCAGCGGGATCAGTGCCCGATGCACCGTGGTGTGGCGCCCGCGGCTGTCGGCCGCACGCACTTCGGCGGTCTTCTGCTTCTCGATGCCGAGCAGGGTGTTGGTCAGGGTCGACTTGCCCGCGCCGGACGAACCCACCAGCACCGCGGTGCTGCCCGGTCGCAGGTACGGGGCCAGCGCCTCGGCGGTGGCGGGGTCCTTGGCGTTGACCGCCAGCACCACCGCGCCGGGGGCGAGTCGCTCCACCTCGCGGCGCCGGGCGTCGGCGTCCGGGGCCTTGTCGGCCTTGCTGAGCACCACCACCGGCAGCGCCCCGCTGCCCTCGACCAGAAGCAGGTAGCGTTCGAGCCGCCGCAGATTGAAGTCGTCGTCGAGGCCGCAGACCACGAACACCACGTCGACATTGGCGGCGATCAACTGCGCAGCGTGCCGTTCCCCGGCCGCGGCGCGCACCAGCAGTGAACGGCGCGGCAGCAGGCGCTCCAGCCTCGGTGGGCGGCCCGGCGCGAGCACCACCCAGTCACCGACCGCCGGCCGGGTGCGCGGGTCCACGCCGGCGCGCACCATCGCGGCGGGCGCGGCGACCGCGAACACCGCGTCGCCGACGTCCACCCGATAGCCGCTGCGGTGCTGCTCGACCACCCGCGCGAGCCGGCGCCCCTCGGCCAAGCTGCCGGTCAGCCCGGCATCATCGGCACGCCAGCCGATGCGGGCCAACGCGCACGGGTCGAGGGGAGGCTCCACAGCACGAGTCTAGCGGGATCTCGGGCAAGCGCGGTCCTGCCCGTGGTCGATGCCGCGAGTCCGGCGCCATCCCGGAGTCGATGTCGTCGGCTTCGGTCGCCTGCGCCGTGCGTCCGCGGGCGAGAAATCTGCGCCACACGGCAGGGGGTTGTCGCCCGACGGCATGGCGGGCAGCCACGCCGGACGCCTCCTGCGCCGACCGGCACCGGCGTGCGGGCCCTCGCACGGCGTCGACAGCGGCGGGGCTACCGTCATTGTTCGGCAGGAGACACGCATGCATCGGTTCGGGATTTTCGCGCTTTGGCTGGGCGGCCTCGGGTTCCTGGGGTTCGGGACGGCCTTCCTGCTTGCCCCCTTGCAGACCTTCGCGCTCGCCGGGCTGAACCTGCAGGGTGCGGTCGCGGCGACCGAGGTGATGGCGTTCTACGGCGGGCTTGAAATCGCGCTGGGCGGCCTGCTCGTCGCCTGCGCGATGCGCAGTGCGCGGCGCGCGGACGGGCTGCTGCTGATGGCGACGGCCTATGGCGGGATCGGGCTGGCGAGGCTGATCGGCATGCTCGCGAACGGTGCCGACAGCAGCTTCCTGCGCATCGCCCTGGGCCTGGAACTTGGCCTGGCCGCGCTGGCCATCGCCGTGCTGCTGTCGACGCGCCGCCGTTGATCGGCGACGCGACCCCGGGGCGCAGCGGCCGGTCAGGTGGCGTCGGCCGGTCGCCGAGATCCGTCGTTCGATGGCGATGGCGCCAGCGCCTGGACCGGGGCGCCATCGGTCAGCGCATGCTGGCCGACCACCACCACCTGTTCGCCGTCGGTCAGACCTTCGAGAACGTGCACGCGGTCGCCATCGGTCAGTCCGAGACGGACCTCGCGCCGGGTCGCCCTGCCCCCGGCGACCACGAACACGTGGTGTGCACCGTCGTTTCCGACCAGCGCCGCGCGCGGAGCCAGCACTGCGGTTGCGATCCGCCCGTAGCCGATGCCGAGGCGCACGAACAGGCCGGGGCGCAGCGCGGCGCCGGCGTTTTCGACATCGACCATCACCGCCACCGTGCCGCTGGCGCGGTCGACCACCGGCGCGACACGCGCCACCACCCCCGCGAACGCCTGACCCGGCAGCGCATCGGCCTCGAGGTGCACCGCCGCGCCCGGGACGACCCGAGGCGCAAAGCGCTCGGGCACGTCGATCCGCACCTCGAGGCGATCGACGTCGGCGATCGCGAAGGCCTGGTCCTGCACCTTGAGCCATTGGCCGTCCTTGACGAACCGTTGCGTCACCACCCCGGCGTAGGGGGCCCGGATCGCAGCCTTGTCCAGTTCGAGCTGCTTCAGGGCCACCACCGCACCCTGCGTCTGGGCCTCGTAACGGGAGCGATCGAAGACCTCGCGGCTGACCATCTGCCGCGCGGCAAGGCGCTCGTTGCGGGCCACGTCGTGGGTCATCCGGTCGGCCTCGGACGCCACGCGGCGCAGTTCCAGCGCCAGGCGGGTGGCGTCGATGCGCGCCAGCACCTGGCCTGCGACCACGCGGTCGCCCTCCTCGACCTCGATCGACACCAGCTCGCCGGGCACCTCGGCCAGCAGCACGGCCTCGCGCCGCGCCTCCAGCGTGCCGGTGGCGATGTAGGTCGGCGACAGGTCGCCGCGAACAACCTCGGACACCTCCACCGGCGTCCCGGTCGGTGCCGCAGCGACTGCCGCAGCGGCCTCGGCGGGGTTTGGCCCGCCGCAGGCCGACAGCGCACCCGCGCCGACCAGCCCCAGCACGCCTGCGAGCGCCGCTCGGCGCAGGCAGCACACGCTCACGCTGCCCGCGGCAGGTCGACGGACGCCGCTGCCGGCGCGGCCAGCGGCGCAGGCGGAACGCCGGCCGCCGGCCGTACCCTCGCGACGGCGCGCTCGAAGATCGGCAGCATGGCCTTGAACAGAACTTCTTCGATCGAATGCATGATGGCCTCCTGGGCACTTTTTGCTACGGTGTTGTAGCGAACCATAACACCAGATCAGCAAGTCATCATGGGTCGGAAGTCATGCCCCGATTCACCATTTTTTCAATGACTTCCATCCATGCAGCCGGTCGGAAGCCGCCACAAGGCCGCATCCAGCTCCGTCAGATGCGAGGAGCGAGCGAAGGGTTGGAACCCCTTGACGGCCGCTTCCGGGCGGCGGTGGGGCGGCGCGCTGGCAGTCGCCTCCGGTATGCGGCGGAACGACGGAAACCGGATAGCATCGCACCGTCTCTGCTGCCGTATCCGCCCATGCACCAACGCGCCTATGCCGCCAGCCCGCGGCTTTCCGAGGTCCGCTACGAGATCCGCGGCGAACTGGCCCATCGCGCGCGCGATCTGGAGGCCCGCGGGCAAGAGATCCTGCGCCTTAACATCGGCAACCCGGGCGTCTACGGGTTCAGCGTGCCGGCCCACCTGCGCGAGGCGATCGAGCGCAACCTCGCGCGCAGCGAGGCCTATTGCGTGGAGCAGGGACTGAACGAAGCGCGCGCAGCGATCGTGGCGCAGCAGAAGCGGCGCGGCGCCCTGCATGTTGCGGTCGAGACTACCTTCATCGGCAACGGGGTCAGCGAACTGATCGACATCGCGCTGCGCGCCCTGCTCGCGCCTGGCGACGAGGTGCTGGTGCCGTCACCCGACTATCCGCTGTGGACCGCGAGCACCATCCTCAATGGCGGCACCGCGGTGCACTATGAGTGCAGCGCAGGCAACGGCTTCCTGCCCGATCCCGATGCGCTCGAGGCGCAGATCGGGCCACGCACTCGCGCGCTGGTGGTGATCAACCCCAACAACCCCACCGGGGCGGTCTATCCGCGCGCCCTGCTGGAGCGGCTCGCCGACATCGCCACCCGCCACCGCCTGGTGCTGATGTGCGACGAGATTTACGACCAGGTGCTGTACGACGACGCGACGTTCGAGCCGATGGCGCGACTGGCGCCCGACACGCTGGTGCTGACGCTGTCCGGGCTGAGCAAGGTGCACCGGGCCTGCGGCTACCGCGTGGGCTGGCTGTCGCTGTCGGGCGACGTCCGGCATGCCCAGGACTACGTCCACGGACTGGTGCTGCTGGCCGCGCTGCGCCTGTGCAGCAACGTCACCGCGCAGTGGTCCATCGTGCCGGCCCTGACCGGCCCGGACACGATCAGCGAACTGACGCGCCCCGGCGGCCGCATGTTCGAATCGCGGCGCGCGATCCTCGACGCCGTCGCGCGCAGCCGTTTCCTTTCGGTGTCCCGGCCGGCCGGCGCGCTGTACGCCTTCCCCGGCATCGACACCGCGCGCAGCGGTCCGGTCGACGATCACGCCTGGGCGCTCGACCTGCTGGAGACCGAAAATGTTCTGCTGGTGCCGGGCTCCAGCTTCAACGTGCCCTACCGCAACCACTTCCGGGTCACGGTGCTGCCGCAGGCGCCGGTGATCGCCGAGGTGTTCGCGCGCATCGAGCGCTCGCTGGAGCGCCACGCGGCGCGCCACGCCGGTGCGCGCCAGGTGGCGGTGGCCTAGCGCGCTGCTGCTGGCCGCGGCGGCCACGGTCGTGCGCGCCGACCACGCGCCGCTGCGCCTGCTGGCGCTGGGCGACTCCTACACCATCGGCGAGGACGTGGCCGAGGTCGGCCGCTGGCCGGTGCAGCTCGCCGCCCTGCTGCGCGCGGACGGGATCGCGGTCGATCCGCCGACCATCGTCGCCCGCACCGGCTGGACCACGGACGAACTCTCTGCGGCGATGGACGACGCCGAACTCGCTCCGCACTACGACCTGGTGACCCTGCTGATCGGGGTCAACAACCAGTACCGCGGCCGGCCGCTCGACGGGTACGAGGCGCAGTTCAACGCGCTGCTCGAGCGCGCGATCGAACTCGCAGGCCACCGCGCGGGCCGCGTGCTGGTGCTGTCCATCCCCGACTGGGGCGCGACGCCGTTCGCCGCGAATTCCGCGCGCGACAAGGCACGCGTCGGCGCCGAGATCGACGCCTTCAACCGAGCCGCGGCGACCATCTGCGCAGGCCAGGGTGTGGCCTTCGTGGACATCACGCCGATCTCGCGCGAGCCCGGAGCGCAGGCGGACATGATCGCCGCCGACGGCCTGCACCCGTCAGCCGCGCAGTACGCGCTGTGGGCGAAGCGCGCACTGCCGGTGGCGAAGGCGCTGCTGGCACGCTGAGAGACGGTGGAAAAACAGCCTCTCAGGCAGACCATGGATGGCCCGCGCGCGGGTCATGCACGCAAGTTGATGATTCGCGGGAGCCAGTCCGGACCTGTGCCGGACTCGCGACTCGAGAAACCCGCGGGTTGGGGATTTTTTCGCCTCTCTTGAAATCCGAGTGGG
>DHLY01000049.1 GCA_002405525.1 Proteobacteria bacterium UBA4656 | reverse complement strand
GGCGGCGACGCGGTGCCGGTCTACATGGCCACGCGCGGCAAGGCGCTGGGCACCGTGGGCGCCTTCGTCGCCGGCGATGCGCGCCTCATCGACGGCCTGCGCCAGTTCGCGCGCACCCACGTCTTCACCACCGCCCTACCCCCGGCGCTGGCGGAAGCCACGCGCGCGGCGGTCCGCATCGCGCGCTTCGAGGCCTGGCGGCGCGACAAGCTCGCGGTGCTGGTGTGCCACTTCCGCCGCGGCGCCGCGGCGCGCGGGATCGCGCTCGCGGACTCGCGCACGCCGATCCAGCCGGTGGTGGTCGGATCCAGCGCGCGCGCCGTCGCGGTGGCCGCGGCACTCGAGGCCGCCGGCTTCCACGTGCCCGCCGTGCGCCCGCCGACGGTGCCGGAGGGCGCGGCCCGCCTGCGCATCACGCTCACTTCCCTGCACGCCGAGGCCGAGGTCGAAGCCCTGCTCGACGCCCTCGCCCACGCCTTGGGACAATCCCCCGATGCCAGCGATCCGCGACCTGCAGCACCTGCTCGTGAACCTCGACGCCCGCCGCGTGCCGGGGCGGTTCGTGTTCGTCGCCGCCCCGGCTGAGCGCCTCGCCACCCTGCCCGCGCTGGCCACGATCCGCGAGGACGAAGGCTGGACTGCGGTGTTGCGCGCCGAGGACGCCGAGGCGGCGGGACTCGCCTACGACTTCGTCGCCGCCTGGATCACGCTGACCGTGTACTCCGATCTCGCGGCGGTGGGCCTCACCGCCGCGGTGTCGCGCGCGCTGGCCGACGCCGGCGTCGCCTGCAACGTGCTCGCCGGCCTGCACCACGACCACCTGCTGGTGCCCGAGGCGCACGCCGACGACGCACTCGCCGCGATCCGCGCGCTGCGAGGCTGAGCATGCACGTCGAAACCCACGGCGCGGGCCCGCCGCTGGTCCTGGTCCACGGCTGGGCGATGCACGGCGGCATCTTCGCGCCGCTGCTGCCGGCGCTGGCGGCGCGCTTCACCGTGCACCTCGTCGACCTGCCGGGCCATGGCCGCAGTCCCGAACGCGCCGGTCCGCTCGACTTGCGCGCCAGCGCGGTGCGGCTCGCGGAGTCCGTACCGGGCGCGATCTGGATCGGCTGGTCGCTCGGCGGCCTGGCGGCGCTGGAAGGCGCGCTGGAGCGCCCGCTGCACGTGCGCGGGATCGCGCTGGTCGCCGCCAGCCCGCGCTTCGTGGTCGGCCCGGACTGGCCGCACGGTGTGGATCATGCGGTGTTCGACGACTTCGCGCGCGACCTCGCCACCGACTGGCGCGGCACGCTGGACCGCTTCCTCGCGCTGGAGTGCGTGGGCTCGGACCGCGCGCGCAGCGAGCTGCGCACGCTGCGCGCGCACGTCTTCGACCGCGGCGAGCCGGCGCTGCACGTGCTCGGCGATGGGCTCAAGATCCTCGCCGACACCGACCTGCGTCCGCACCTGCCGGAACTCGAGTGCCCCAGCCTGTGGATCGCCGGCGCGCGCGATCGGCTGGTGCCGGCCTCGGCGATGGAAGCCGCGGCGGCGATCGCGCCGCGGGGCACGTCCGTGCGCATCGACGGCGGCGGGCATGCGCCGTTCATCGGCCACCCGGATCGCGTGCTTCACGCCCTCGACGAGTGGCTGGCGCGACGCTTCCCCGCATGAACGGCATCGACTTCCGCGCCGTGCGCCGCCACTTCGGCCGCGCGGCGACGACCTACGACGCGGCGGCGGCGCTGCAGCGCGAGGTGGAATCGCGACTGCTCGAAAGCCTGGTCTTCGCCAAGGTCGAGCCGAACGTCGTGCTCGACCTCGGCGCCGGCACCGGGCATGCGAGCGCGGCGCTGAAGAAGCGCTGGCCGAAGGCGGAGGTCATCGCGCTGGACGCCGCGCTGCCGATGCTGGTCGCCGCGCGCAGCCACCACGGCTGGCTGCGCAAGTTCGCGCGCGTGGCGGGCGATGCGCGCGCCCTGCCGCTGCGCGAGGGCGCGGTGGACCTGCTGTTCTCCAACCTCTGCCTGCAGTGGTGCCCCGACCTGCCGGCCGTGCTCGACGAGTTCCGCCGCGTGCTGCGCCCCGGCGCGCTGCTGCTGTTCAGCACCTTCGGCCCGGACACCCTGCGCGAACTGCGCGCGGCTTTCGCGACCGTCGACCAGGCCCCGCACGTCGCGCGCTTCCCCGACCTGCCGGTGATCGGCGACGCCCTGCTCGCCGCCGGCTTCCGCGACCCGGTGGTCGACATCGACACCCTCACCACCACCTACGACGACGCCCGCGCGCTGATGCGCGAACTCAAGGCCCTCGGCGCCACCAACGCCGCCACCGACCGCCCCGGCGGCCTCGGCGGCCGCCGCCGCATCGACGCCGCCTGCGCCGCCTACGAAGCGCACCGCATCGACGGCCGCCTGCCCGCGACCTGGGAGATCATCACCGCCATGGCCTTCGCGCCCGAACCCGGCCAGCCGCGCCGCGCGCGCGATGGCGGGCAGATCGCGGCGTTCGATGTGGCGAAGCTGCGGGGGTCGCGGGTGAGGCGAAACGCATCAGACTGAAGACCATGGCGCGGCACCATAGCCGTCGCCCTATCGGTACGGCGCTTATCCCGGTATCGCCGAACCCCCGGGGCGGAGCGATCAATCGGGCAGCACGACGGGGGCACGGTGTGCCGCGTCAATTGCCCGAAGAAGCGCCATCGGGACCAGGTAGCGGTCCCCGGCCTTGTCGATCAGCTCGAGCCAGCCAGCAGCACGCAGCGACGCGAAGTCCCGCTTTGCGCCTACCACGCCCAAGCCGAGCGATCGCTGCAGATCCAGCGTCGAGATCATCAGCGATCGCGCCGCCAAGTGGAGGATGCGTTGGGCCTTCGATGCGGAAAACCCTTCAGACCGCATTTCAGCCGCCGCGCCGTCCAGCGCGACGCCTATGGCGTTCGCTGTCGCCGGCAGATCTGCGCAACCGGTTGACCAAAGGCGTCGAAGGGGCTCCAGCTCGCCGAGCATCATCGACGCCGCGGCCTCGCCGAACCTCGAAGGGTCGGAACGGACTTGAGTGCAGTAGTAGTCGAATGCAAGGGCAGCGTTGGGGCTCGAACGGAGAATCCATCTGCCGAGTAAACGCGCGATGCGGCCGTTCCCGTCACAAAACGGGTGGATCAGTCCAATCTGTGCATGGCAGACCAGCGAAACCGTGATGTGGCAGTCGTGCGCTTGCGTCAGAAACGACAATAGGTCCCGGACAAGGTCAGGAACGAGCTCTGCGTCCGGCGCGAGTAGCCTCGTGGCGTCCGGACCAGGTGCGCCGAACCATGCGGGGACCTGACGCAGTCCACGGGGTGCGCCTGCGGCGACCACGGAATGCGCGGCCTCCAGGTCGCACACGGTGATCATATGCCCATGCAATTGCCGGCCAGCGGCGCGCGACCGCTGGATGGCTCGCGACGTGTGCAGCACATGTGCGATATCCAAGGTCGACGCGCCTCTGGCGCGCGAGGGAAGATGCGCCCATGCCCCGATCCACGCCATCGGCAAGGCCGCCGATACGGCGATGGTCGCTGCTGATAGCGGAGAACGGGACAGCGTTGCTTGCGCCAGGCGCGGCGGCACGACCGACCGCGCAGGGATGCTCGTCCATGGGAGCGCAGCAACGAACTCCGCGCCCATTTGCATGCCGTTCATCCGCCGGGGCGCTCGTAGATTCCGACCTGCTCGCCAAGTTGCGGCCGCCGCCAATCGAATCCCGGGCGCAGCGTATTGCTGAACGGTCCAAGTCCGAGTTCCCGACGCCGCTGCTCCAAGTTGAGCATATAGCGGATCGCGTAGCGGTCGGCCTGCTGCATCTGCCAGGCAGTCAGGCTGGGGCCCTGGTAGCCGAGGAACTCTCCGGCGCGCCAGTCGCCGCGCATCATCGCGACACGTTGCCATGCTGCGGACTCGATGAGATTGCCGGCGCGAAGTTGCTCCTTGGCTAGCGCAGCAAGCGCGAACGTCGATCCTCGTACTGCAGCGTCCTCTATGTTGGAATATCCATCCCTGTATCGGCGCTGCTCGTTCTGCTTGATGCCAAGCAAAGCTTGGGCACTGAGATCGCCCTTGGCTGCGCGAGCTGCGAGGTCTGGCTCTGACTTTTCACTAAGGCCCTCCACCTCCGCCCAGGTTGGATAGCCATGCGCGGCAAGCCACGCCGCATCCTCTGGCGACAATGCGTCGAAAAGCGTCGCTTCTTCCATCCGGACGTAGCGTGACGCTGGCGGCAGCACAGGCGTGATGCCTTCCGGGTGCGCCATCAATGGTGGTCGGTCGGGCGGCGACAGGTACGCCGAGGGGTCGGCGGCTGGTGCCGACGGGGCTGCCTGGGTTTGCGTCGAAATCGCGGCACGCCCCGTGGCCGCCGGACCGCCGTCTGTCGGCACGCCCGGGGTTGCCGACATGAAGCCAGGCTCCCCGATCGCCAACGTGGCCCTTTCGGTCTTGCGTTCCCAGCCCAGACCAATGGCCACGAACGCAGCGGTAGCCGCGATGGCGACGATGATCCACCTTCTTCCGCTTTCCGAGGACCCGGTGTCGTTCGCCATTCGACCTTCTCCTTCGTGGGCAGCTACTGCGCGCATGTCGACTCCACACTTCTGGCGTTGTACCACGCACGACAGGTCGCCTCAATTTGAAGACTCGCGAATCGGGATTGCATCACGGCCGCGCCGAAGCCGCTGCCGATGCCATTCATGATGACTTGCTGGTAGTCGAGGCACTGCATCAGTTGGACGTGATCACCGCAGAGCACGCGACCGCTCTCGTGATCGTAGAAGCAGCCGTAGTTGTCATTGCAGGTCTGGATCATGTTGCTGCTGAATGCACTGTCGCAGCTTGCCCGATCCGCATTGAACTGGGAGTAGCACGTGTCGTGCGTATTGCAGGCGGCCCCGAACGGACCGTCGGGCACCAGCCAGCCGAACCCGGCGGGCCCACATCCGTTGGTGGTCACCGGTCCTGGGGGCGATGAGCATCCATCAGGCCGCGGGTGGTCGCGCTCCCAGTCGCCACAAGCAACCTGAGGCTGCTGGTAGCTTCCCGGATCGGAGTAATACGAGGTGTCCCAACCGCCGTACCAACTGCCGCCGCCACCCCCCCCCAACCGCCGCCCCATGAGATCGGCCCCCCGTAGACATTGATGGGTGGGCAACTCCCGCCAGGGCACGACTGCGCAGCGGCGCCCATGGCCGCGGCCATCAGTCCGACCCCGAACACCAAATGAATCGCCCGCGACAGCGACAGCTTTGCGCCCCGTGCCATCTTGGTCGATGGATTTCCCCGAACGTCCATACGTTCTCCCTTGCCATGGACAAGCGCCCCGCGAACGAGGGTTCGTTCCGCGGTCCAATCCCCTGGCAAGGAGGCTACGTGATCGATTTCGGTGCTGCTTTCCGAGTATTGCTAGGAAGGCCGGGTGACGCGGCCTACAGGATGCGCCATCGGGCGCTGTTTCTAGCAAGGCTAGGTTTCCCACCAACCCTTGTCGAAATCGGAGCCTCTCTTGAAATCCGAGTGGG
>DHLY01000102.1:59892-70790 GCA_002405525.1 Proteobacteria bacterium UBA4656 | reverse complement strand
ACAACTGCGCGGCGCGGAGGAGCCCGACACCGGTCCACGCTGCCGGCCAGGGTCGCGGCCGCGCGAGCCGTGGCGGGCACGGATTCCGGGATCGCAGGGGCGCGCCGCTTGGCGCAGGATGCTCCCCATGCAGGATGGCGTGCGCGATCGAACCGTCGGATTCCTGCGCGGCATCGGCTTGGGAGCCTCTGAACACGCATCCACTCCCGCGTCGTTTCCGCGCGCGTCCGCACCAAGACGAGCCACCTGGCAGTGATGCCCGGCACCCAGCGCGAGTCCATGGACGATGATCTGGCCGAGAGTCCGAGCGCCGCGCGGGCGGGGAAGCGGCCGTCACGGCTTGGGCGTGGGCCGCGCTGGTCCTCTTGCGGCTCGACACCGCGGAGCTGTTCCACGACAGCGGCCACCAAGGCCACGCGCCGGACCTGATCACCACCGCTGCTTTCGGCGTGGCCGCGGGCTACCACGGCCTGGTGCAGGCAGGCCTTGCCGCACCGCCAGGCGCGCCGGCTGCGGCAAGCTACCCGGTGTTGCGGTGTTGGCTGCGCGGATGACCGATCGGGCACGCGGCGCGTCACAACGACACGCGCCCATGCGCTGACGACGCGCGCCGCTGGCGCTTACCTGGCCGGGCCTGCCGTGCCGCATCACGTGGCCCGCGGGCAGCGCTGGACGCGCGGCCGGGGCGTCGGAAGAGGACCCGCGCCCGGGACCGGGCAAGCCTGCCGTGTTCCATCGCCCGGGATGGCGGCAAGCACCGTCGGGTCCCGCAGGCTCGGCAATGGCGCCGCACGTCGCCACGCCGACGATGGCGCCGCAAGCCTGCCGCGATACCGTACCCTGTCGGCGGACGGCGCGGGAATGCGTTGAGGTTCCTGCGTCGGCCCCGCCAGGAGAACCACCATGCACGACCCGCTCGATCGCCGCCGTCCCGCCGTGCCCCGGGCCTTTGCCGGCCTGCTGCTGGCCGGCATCGCGGTGCTGGCGGCTTTGCCCTGGGCGTCGGCCTCGG
Organism: Proteobacteria bacterium UBA4656; assembly: GCA_002405525.1. Taxonomy (GTDB): domain Bacteria; phylum Pseudomonadota; class Gammaproteobacteria; order Xanthomonadales; family Ahniellaceae; genus UBA4656. The sequence continues at coordinate 69,778 of DHLY01000102.1, read as the reverse complement.
CGGCCAGCGCCGGCGCCCCGCTGTGGGTGACGCCGCAGGTGACCGCGCCGCGCGTGGTCTTCCGGGTGTTCGACAGCGCCGCGGTCGGCGCGCCCGTGAGTTACCACGTCCTACTGCCGTTCGACTACGCCAGCGCGCCGGCACGTCGCTATCCGGTCGTGTACTACCTGCACGGCAGCAACAGCGCGACCGCGGGCATCGCCCAGATTTCGGCCGCCTACCGGCAGGCGATGGACGCCGGGCTCATGCCCCAGGCCCTGGTGGTGTTCCCCAACGGCCTGCCGCTCGGCATGTGGTGCGACGCGGTCGGCGGACTGCAGCCGGTGGAATCGATGGTGGTGACCGACCTGGTGGCGGAGATCGACGCGCAGTGGCGCACCCTGCCGGGCCCGCGCGCCCGCATGGTCGAGGGGTTCAGCATGGGCGGCTACGGCGCGGGTCGCCTCGGCCTGTCGCGGGCAACCCTCTTCGGTGCGGCGTCGATGGTCGGCGCCGGCCCGCTGCAGCTCGATTTCCTGATCGACGACCCGGCGCTGCAGCCGATCGAGCTGCGCCGGGCGATCCTGGCCGAAGTTTACGGCAACGATCCGGCGGTGTTCGAGGCGCGCAGTCCCTGGCGTCTGGCCGAGGCCGCGGTCGGCAACCTGCCTGCGACCTTCCGCCTGCGGCAGATCATCGGCAGCGCCGACTTCACCGTGCAGTACAACCGGATCTTCCACCAGCATCTGCTCTCCATCGGCCTGGGGCACGAATGGTACGAACTGCCCGGCGTCGGCCATTCGATGCCGGAGGTACTGGCCGCGATGGGCGACGGCTTCTGGCGCTTCCACGCCGACGCGCTGGCCGACGCCGACCTGCTGCTGCGCGACGGCTTCGAGTGAGACCCGACGGGTCGCACGCTGGAGCGTGATCGGCGGCCGGTCGGCGTCGCGCTCGCCGATCGGCGACAATGCGCGTCTTTGCCGGAGACGCCCATGAGCTACATCGGACAGGACCGCTACCAGGCCGAGCTCGACGCCATCGAGGCGCAGGGCCTGTTCAAGCGCGAGCGCGTGATCGCCTCGCCGCAGGGTGCCGAGATCGCGCTCGCCGACGGCCGCCGGGTGCTGAACTTCTGCGCCAACAACTACCTCGGGCTGGCCGACCATCCGGACATCATCGCGGCCGCCAAGCAGGCGCTCGACACCCACGGCTTCGGCATGGCCTCGGTGCGCTTCATCTGCGGCACGCAGGACCTGCACAAGGAACTGGAAGCCACCATCGCGCGCTTCTTCGGCACCGAGGACACGATCCTCTACGCCGCCTGCTTCGACGCCAACGGCGGGCTCTACGAGCCGCTGCTGGGCGAGGAGGACGCGATCATCTCCGATGCCCTCAACCACGCCTCGATCATCGACGGCGTGCGCCTGTGCAAGGCGAAGCGCTACCGTTACGCCAACTGCGACACGGCCGACCTGGAGAAACAGCTCCAGCAGGCGCGCGCGGACGGCGCGCGCACGATCATGATCACCACCGACGGCGTGTTCTCGATGGACGGCTTCATCGCGCCGCTCGACCGCATCACCGCGCTCGCCCGCCAGTACGGCGCGCTGGTCCACGTCGACGAATGCCACGCCACCGGCTTCCTCGGTCACACCGGCCGTGGCAGCGCCGAGGTCAACGGCGTGATGGGCGGCATCGACATCTTCACCGGCACCCTGGGCAAAGCGATGGGCGGCGCGCTGGGTGGCTTCACCACCGGCCGGCGCGAGGTGATCGAACTGCTGCGCCAGCGCTCGCGGCCGTACCTGTTCTCGAATTCGCTGCCGCCGCACGTGGTGGCCGCGGGCAGCAAGGCCTTCGAGATGCTCGCGGCCGCGGGCGAACTGCGCGAGCGGCTCGCGGCGAACACCGCGCATTTCCGCCAACGCATGGCGGCCGCGGGCTTCGAACTCAAGCCCGGCACGCACCCGATCGTGCCGGTGATGGTGTACGATGCTCCGTTGGCGCAGCGGATGGCCGCCGAACTGCTCGACGAGGGCATCTACGTGGTCGGCTTCTTCTTTCCCGTGGTGCCGAAGGGCCAGGCGCGCATCCGCACCCAGATGAGCGCGGCGCACACCCGCGAGCACCTCGACCGCGCGATCGACGCCTTCACCCGGGTCGGCCGCCGGCTGGGCGTGCCGAAGTCCTGAGCCCGATGCGGACCGGACCCGGCTTCGCGATCCGCCCGGCCACGCGCGCCGACGTGCCGCTGCTGCTGGACATGATCCGGCGGCTGGCCGAGTACGAGCAGCTCGCGCACGAGGTCGTGGCCACCGAAAGCCTGCTGTGCGAGCACCTGTTCGACGCCCCGCGCGGCGCCGAGGCCGTGCTGGCGTTCGAGGCCGACACCGCGGTCGGCATGGCGATCTGCTTCCACAATTTCTCGACCTTCCTCGGCCGCCCGGGCCTGTACCTGGAGGACCTCTTCGTGGTGCCCGAAGCGCGCGGCAGGGGCTATGGGAAGGCGCTGATGGTGCACCTCGCCCGCACCGCGAAGGCGCGCGGCTGCGGGCGCTTCGAGTGGTGGGTGCTGGACTGGAACCGGCCGGCAATCGACTTCTACCGTTCGATCGGAGCGATCGGCATGGACCAGTGGACCGTGCAGCGCGTTGCGGGGCCGGCGCTCGATGCGCTGGCCGCGCAGCCCCTGCCCGGCGAGGCGCGCTGACGCGCTGTCGGCCGTTCAGCCGCCGCCGTGCAGGCGCCGGCCCAGCGGCGTGTCCAGCATCGACCCGCTGCACGCCGCGGTACCGCAGCGGCAAGCCCACCGTGCGCGCTCCTCCGGCGTCACCGCGCCGGGCATGATCACGGCGTAATCGAAGGTCAGTTCCTCGCCGACGGCGATCTCGCGCAGGGTCGAGATCCAGACCTTGTCGCGGCGCTCGTCGCCGTCGATGTTCACGTGGACTTCCGCCTTGCAGTTGGGCTCGCAGGCATGGTTGATCCAGCGCGACAGGTTGCCGCCGCGGTTGCCGTCGATCAGCCAGTGTTGGTTGGCGGTGAACAGGAAGGTGTGGCCGCTGCCGCGGTCGGCGCCGTAGCGCGCGGCCGCTTCGTCGGGTGTGATGCGCTCGCCGGTGTACTCGATCAGGGTCGTGTCCGCGGGCAGGTCGCGGTTGGCGAACACGCCGTGGCCGTGGATCGGCGAGCGGCGACGGACGATGCGCGGGCGCACGGCGGCTCCGGGAAGGCGGGTCGCCATTGGAACGCGGCCGGCGGCGCCGTGCAAACCGCGCGCGGCGGCGCGCCGGTCGGCGCTCAGCGCTTCGGCATCGAGCGGATGCTGTAGACCTGGCCGTCGACGAACAGGAACTCGACGCGCATGCGGCGCTCGGTGCTGCCGCCCTTGGGGAAGGTGTAGCCGACCAGTTCGACCTTCGCGCCGGCCTGGATGCGCGCCACGCCCCAGGCGTCCATGCGCGTCAGTGGGGCCAGTTCCACCGTCCAGGTGCCGGACAGGTCGGCGGCGAGCGTGGTGTTGGCGAGCACGGTCGGACCATCGACCGGCTGCTCCTGCGCCGGCACGACACGAGTCGCGAGGCCCGGCGGCAGCGACTGCACCCCGGGCGACACCACCAGTTCGGCGTGCGGATTCTGCCAACCCACCGACTGCACGGTGCCGGCGAGGTAGATCGGGGCCTTCTCGTCGTAGCTGCTCCAGCCGTGGTGGGCGAAGGCGGCGCTGGCGACGACGAGGCTGGCGACGAACGTGGCGAGTCTAGACATAGGCGATACCCCTTCCGGCGGCGATGATCAGGAACCAGCAGGCCAGCGAGAGCGCCGCCTGAGCCTTGGCCGGAGCGTCGCGGCGATTCAGCCCGCGACGCGCGTGGAACACGATCACGTTGCACAGCGCGATCGCCAGCAGCAGCAGCTTCAGGCGGAACGCGCGGTTGAACCACAGCTCGGTCGCCTGCGCCACCGCCATCGGCACGCCGGTGGCGAGCGCCAGCGCGAAACCCGCGCGCGTGGCCGGCAACACGAATCGACCCAGCGCGCGCGCATCCAGCCTGGCGCCAAAGCCCAGCACCCGCAGGTCGACCACCGCGATGCTGCCGAACAGCAGCGCGAAGCCCGCGATGTGCAGCGCCTCGAACACCGGCCACGCCCACGGGGCGCTGCGCAGCCACTCGGCAATCGCACTGCGGTGCAGGGCGGTGAGCCTGATCGCGTCCACCGCACCCCACCCGCCCGGTCGCCAGCGCGCGATACTTCCTGCCGCGGCGATAAGCCCGCGTGAACGCTGCGTGCGATGGCAAACCCGGACCCCGTCACCGACGACGCGCTCGTGCGCACCCGCGCCTGGCTGGAACAGGCCGTGATCGGGCTCGAACTGTGCCCCTTCGCCAAGGCCGTGCACGTACGGGGGCGGATCCGCTGGGTGGTGAGCGCCGCGCGCGATCCCGAGGTGCTGCGCGCCGAGCTGCGGCGCGAACTGGAAGCGCTGGCCGCCGCGCCGATCGATGCGGTCGAGACGACCCTCCTGCTGCATCCGCACGTACTGGCCGACTTCCTCGACTACAACGACTTCCTCGACGTGGCCGACGCCGAGATCGAGGATCTCGGACTGGCAGGCGTGCTGCAGGTGGCGAGTTTCCATCCGCACTACGTGTTCGCCGGCAGCGACCCGGACGACGTCGCGAACGCCAGCAACCGGTCGCCCGTGCCCCTGCTGCATCTGCTGCGCGAGGAGAGCATCGATCGCGCGGTGCAGGCGTATCCCGATCCCGACGCGATCGTTGAGCGGAATCTGGCGACGCTGCGGCGGGTGGGGCCGTCGGGGTGGCAGGCTTTGGCCGCAGCGTGGCGCGCCGATTAGGGCCCTGGGCTCTGCCCAACCGCATGACTTCCGCCACCCGTCCAATCACTTGACACGCGTCTAACGTCGGGCGCAGACTGCCCGCCGTGAACACCGCCCTGCGCCGCCAGGAGGAGAAGGAACGCCGCCGCGGCGAGATCGTGGCGGCCGCGGCCGAACTTGCCCTGCGCCAGGGCTGGGACATGGTGACCATGGACGCCGTGGCCCGCCAGGCGCGGCTGTCGCGTGCGCTGGTCTATCTGTACTTCAAGGACAAGACCGCGCTGCAGGCCGCGCTGTGCGAGGTCGCCGGCGCCTTCCTGCACCAACGTTTTGCCGACGCCGTGGCGCGGCACGCCTGTGGCCGCGACCAGTGCGAGGCGATCGGTCGCGCCTATGTTGCCTTCGCGGCCGAAATGCCGCATTTCTTCGAAGCGATGAGCCGCTTCGAGGCGCGCAAGCCGGAAACCTCGGATCCGCAGTCGGCGGACCTTCGCGCGCTGGACGGCGGCGAGCGGATCAAGACCCTGATGGAGCAGGCGATCGAACGCGGCATCGCCGACGGCTCGATCCGCACCGACGCCGGCGACCCGCGGATGATCGGGATCGCGCTGTGGGGCATGACCCACGGGATCATCCAGGTCGCCGCGACCAAGGCCGCGCTGATCGCGCGCCGCGGCGTGAGCACCGGCGCCGTGATCGACCAGGCATTCCTGATGCTGCGCCGGGCGCTGACGCCGCCCGGAACGGCCTGACGTGCTATCGATGATCGACACCCATCCAGTTGCTGGACAAATGCCTCAACGCAAAGGATCCGCCATGTCTGCATTCCGCCGCCACATGCTTCCGCTCCTGCTCGTCGGCCTGCCCGGGCTGGCCGGCTGCGGTGCCCGCGCCACCGACCCCGATGCCGATGCGGCGCCGACGCCGCGCCCGGTGGTGGTCGCCACCCCGTCGCCGGCCGGTGCCGCGGCGGCCGTGCGCGCCACGGGCCGGCTGGAGGGCTCGGATGAACTGCGGCTGTCCTTCAAGGTGTCGGGCGTGGTGGCCGAAGTGGCGGTCGACGCGGGCGACAACGTGCGCGCCGGCGAGGTGCTGGCGCGCCTCGACCGCACCGAGACCGGCGCCGCGGTCGAGCGCGCGGCGCAGGCGCTGACAAAGGCCGAGCGCGACTTGGCGCGCGCCGAGGAAATGTTCGCGCGCGGCCTGATCGCCCGCGAGGCCCGGGACAACGCCGCCACTGCGCGGGAGGTCGCAGCGGCCGACCTGCGTGCGGCGCGCTTCAACCAGCAGTTCGCGACCGTGGTCGCGCCCGCCGGCGGCCGGATCAAGGCTCGCCTGGCCGAGCCCGGCGAGGTGGTCGCCGCCGGCCAACCCGTGCTGACCCTGGCCGGAGAATCGAGGGGATGGCTGCTGCGCGCCGCGCTCGCCGACCGCGACGCACTGCGCCTCGCCGCCGGCGATGCCGCCGAAGTGCGGGTCGACGCGCTGCCGGGGCGCCGTTTCCCGTCGCGAGTGGCGCGAATCGCCGGCGCGGCCGACCCCGCCACCGGCGCAATCGACGTCGAGTTCGCGGTCGATGACGCGGACTCGCTGCTGCGCAGCGGCCTCGTCGCCCGTGTCGAGGCGACCCCCGCCGACGCGCGGTCGATGTTGTCGGTACCGGTGTCTGCCCTGCTCCGCGCCGACGGCGGCGAAGGCAAGGTGCTGGTGGTCGCCGACGGTCGCGCGCGGTCGCGCGCGGTGGTGTTGGGCGCCATCGCCGACGGCCGTGTCGCCGTGATTTCCGGGCTCGCAAGGGACGACGCGGTGGTGGTCGGCGGGGCGGCCTACGTCGACGACGGCGAAGCCGTGCGTCTGGTCAGCGAGTAGTCCCCCACCCCACCGGCCCGCGCCCGGCGCGTCGAGGAGCAACGCCATGCGGATCTGGAAGTTCGCCGTCGAACGCTGGCAGTTCACGCTGGTGGTGTTCGCCCTGCTGGTCGCGCTGGGCGCCTACGCCTTCAGCGCCATCCCGCGGCAGGAAGACCCGTCGTTCCCGATCCCTGTGACCAGTGTGATCGTGGTCTTCCCGGGCGCCGATCCGGCGGACGTCGAGCGCCTCGCGGTGCGCCCGATCGAGGACGCCATCGCCGAACTCGACGACGTCAACGACATCCGCTCGACCAGCGAGGACGGCCTCGGCGTGATCCGCGTCGAGTTCGACTGGAGCACCGACCCGGACAAGAAGTACGACGAGGTGGTGCGCGAGGTGAACGCGCTGCGCGGCAGCCTGCCGGCGGAGATCCGCGAGGTGATCCTGCGCAAGACCAACCCGTCGCTGGTCAACATCGTGCAGTACGCGCTGGTCGGCGACACCGTCGATGCGCGAACCCTGCGCCGGGTGGCCGAGGACCTCGAGGAAGCGATCGAGACCGTGCCCGGCATCCGGCGCGCCGACCGCTGGGCCTTCCCCGAACCGGAGGTGCGGGTGGCTCTCGACCTGCCGCGGATGGCCGCGCTCGGCGTCGATCTCGGCAGCCTGACGGCGGCGGTCGAGGGCGAGGGCGCGAGCGTGCCCGGCGGCGCGGTCGAGGTCGGCGCACGCCGGTACAACATCAAGGCCACCGGCGACTTCGAATCGCTCGACGAGATCGCCGACACCGTGGTCTCCACACGCGATGGCCGCGTGGTGCGCCTGCGCGACGTGGCCGACGTGCGCTGGGCCACCGAGGAAACGCGCTACCTCGGCCGTTGGAACGGCCGGCGCGCGGCCTTCGTGACTGCCAACATGAAGGACGGGGAGAACATCTTCGACGTGCAGCGCGCGCTGGACCGGCGCATGGAGGCGTTCCGGGCGGACCTGCCGCCGGCCTTGGAACTGGTGCTCGGCTTCGAGCAGGCGGCCAACGTCTCCGATCGCCTGACCCGGCTGGGCATCGACTTCCTGATCGCCATCGCCCTGGTGTCGCTGACCCTCCTGCCGCTGGGCCTGCGCGCGGCCGGCATCGTGATGGTGGCGATCCCGCTGTCGCTGGCGATGGGGCTAGCCGGCCTGTGGTTCCTCGGCTTCTCGCTGAACCAGATCTCGATCGCGGGCTTCGTGGTCGCACTGGGCCTGCTGGTCGACGATGCGATCGTGGTGGTGGAGAACATCGCGCGCCACCTGCGCGAAGGCTACGCCCGCGCGCAGGCCGCGATCGTGGCCACCGATCAGATCTCGCTCGCCGTGCTCGGCTGCACGGCGACCCTGATCTTCGCCTTCCTGCCGCTGCTGAACCTGCCGGAGGGCGCGGGCAAGTTCACCCGCGGCCTGCCGCTGGCGGTGGTGCTGACCATCCTCGCCTCGCTGCTGGTCGCTTTCACCATCGTGCCCTTTCTCGCCAGCCGCTTCCTGCCGCGCCACGCCGACCCCGAAGGCAACGCTGCGCTGCGCTGGGTCAAGCGGGGCATCCATGCGTTCTACCAGCCGCTGATGCACCGCGCCCTGCTGCGCCCATGGACGGCGCTGGCGGTCTGCTTCGGGCTGTTCGGCGCCAGCCTGGGGCTGGTCCCGGCAATCGGCTTCTCGCTGTTCCCGCCGGCCGACAAGCCGCAGTTCCTGATCACGGTCAAGGCACCCGAGGGCGCGGCGCTGGACGCCACCGACCGCGCGCTGCGGCTGGTCGAGCACGAACTCGCGAAGCACCCCGAGGTACGGCACGCGATGGCCAACCTCGGCAAGGGCAACCCGCTGGTCTACTACAACGTGTTCCCGCTGGAGCAGCGCTCCAGCACTGCCGAGGTTTTCGTCGCCCTCGACGCCTGGCGCGGCGCCGAATCGCTGGCGCTTCTCGACGAGTTGCGCGCTGCCTTCGCCGACTTCGCCGACGCGCAGATCGTGGTGCGCCGCTTCGAGAACGGGCCACCGATCGAGGCCCCCGTGGCGGTGCGCATCATCGGCCCGGAACTCGCGGTGCTGGAACGCCTGGCGGCCGAAGTCGAATCGCTGGTCGAGGGAACGCCGGGAACGCGCGATGTCACCAATCCCATGCGCCTGCCGCGCATCGACCTCGACCTCGGGGTCGACCTCGCGCGCGCCGGACTGCTCGGCATCCAGAGCGCCGACATCGACCGCGCGACGCGACTGGCGGTGGCGGGCTTCCCGGCGGCGACCTTCCGCGAATCGGACGGCGATGCCTTCGACATCGTGCTGCGCCTGCCGATGGAGGGCCGGCCGACCGACGCGCTGCTCGACGACCTTCGCTTCACCAGTCGCACCACGGGGGCGTCGGTGCCGCTGGCGCAGATCGCCGAGCCGCGCTTCACTTCGGGGCCCAACCGCATCGAGCGCTACGACCGCGAGCGGCTGGTCACGGTGACGTCCTACGTACGCGACGGCTTCGTGACCAGCAACGTCACGGCCGACATCGAGCAGCGCCTCGCCGGACTGAACCTGCCGCGCGGCTATCGGATCGCCTTCGGCGGCGAAGCGCAGGCCGCCGCGCGCAGCCTCGCCGGGCTGGGCACCGCGGTGCTGATCGCGGTGTTCGGAATCCTCGCCGTACTGGTGCTGGAGTTCGGTTCGTTTCGCTCGGTGCTGATCGTGGCCGGGGTGATCCCGTTCGGAATCCTCGGCGCGCTGGCCGCGCTGTTCGCGTCCGGCTATACCCTGTCCTACGTCGCGATCATCGGCTTCGTGGCCCTGATCGGGGTGGAGATCAAGAACTCGATCCTGCTGGTGGACTTCACCAACCAGCTGCGCCGGCAGGGCGTAGCCCTGCGCGAGGCGATCGAGCGCGCCGGCGAGACGCGCTTCCTGCCGGTGCTGCTGACCTCGGTGACCGCGATCGGCGGCCTCACGCCGCTGGCGCTGGCCGATTCCGCGCTGTACTCGCCGCTGGCGGTAGTGATGATCGGCGGGCTGATCAGCTCCACCCTGCTGGCGCGCATCGTCACCCCGGTCATGTACTCGCTGCTGCCGCCGGTGATCGAGGCCGATGCCGCATTGACCGCACCCGCCACGGCGTAGTCACCGTCTTCCTCGGTGCGCCACGGCCGCCCCTGTGGGAGCGAGTGCCGCAGCGGTTCCTGTGGGAGCGAGCA
>DHLY01000102.1:56612-59754 GCA_002405525.1 Proteobacteria bacterium UBA4656 | reverse complement strand
GAGCGAGCAGCGCTCGCGACCGCGGCCTCGATGCGTGCCGGAAACCCCGCAGGCCCGGGTCGCGAGCGTTGCTCGCTCCCACACGAGCATTGCGGCCGGGCTTGTGGAAGCACGCAACAGGACCGGCACTGCAGGAGCGAGCGCCACAGCGGTTCCTGTGGGAGCGAGCAGCGCTCGCGCCCGCGGCATCGATGCGTGCCGGAAACCCTGCAGGCCCGGGTCGCGAGCGTTGCTCGCTCCCACAGGCGTGCGGATCACCCAGGCTGCAGTTCGATCCGGATCTGCTCGGCCACGTGGCGCGCCTTTTCCTTCGCCTGCAGGATGGTGTCGCCACGCGCCAGCGCCACGCCCACCCGACGCCGCCCACGCACCTCGGGCTTGCCGAACAGGCGCAGCGCGCTGTCCGGCTCGGCCAGCGCCTCGGCGATGCCGTGGAAACGGGGCGCGCGGCCGTGACCGTCGGCCAGAATCGCGACCGAGGCACTCGGGCCCAGCGGGCGGATGGTCGGGATCGGCAGGCCGAGGATGGCGCGCACATGGAGGGCGAACTCCGACAGGTCCTGCGAGACCAGCGTCACCAGGCCGGTGTCGTGAGGGCGCGGGCTGACCTCGCTGAACAGCACCTCCTCACCGCGCACGAACAGTTCCACGCCGTACAGGCCGGTGCCGCCCAGTTCGTCGGTGATCGCGCGCGCGATCTCCTGCGCGCGCGCCAGCGCGGTCGGCGCCATCGGCTGCGGCTGCCACGATTCGCGGTAGTCGCCGTCCTCCTGGAAGTGGCCGATCGGCTCGCAGAACGTGGTCCCGTCGCGGTGGCGCACGGTGAGCAGGGTGATCTCGTAGTCGAAGGGCACGAAACCTTCGACGATCACCCGGCCCGCGCCCGCGCGGCCGCCGCTCTGCGCGTAGTCCCAGGCGGCGTCGACGTCCGCGGCGCGGCGCACGATGCTCTGCCCCTTGCCCGACGACGACATCACCGGCTTGACCACGCAGGGCAGGCCGAGCGCGGCGACCGCCGCGCGGTATTCGGCGAGGGTGTCGACGAAGCGATACGGGCTGGTCGGCAGCCGCAAGTCCTCGGCGGCGAGGCGGCGAATTCCTTCGCGATCCATGGTCAGCCGCGTCGCGCGCGCGGTCGGCACAACGCGGAGCCCCTGCTGCTCCAGTTCGACCAGGGTCGGGGTGTGGATGGCCTCGATCTCGGGCACCACGAGGTGCGGGCGCTCCTGCGCGATCAGCGCGCGCAGTTCGTCCGGGTCGAGCATGTTGATCACGTAGGCGCGGTGGGCGACCTGCATCGCAGGGGCGTTCGCATAGCGGTCGGCGGCGATGACCTCGACGCCGAGACGCTGGGCCTCGATGGCCACCTCCTTGCCCAACTCTCCCGCTCCCAGCAGCAGCAGACGGGTCGCGGTGTCGCTGAGCGGGGTGCCGATCGCGGTCATGGGGAGGGCTCCGGGACGAGCACCGAGTTTACCTTTCCCGCCGCCCCGGGCAGCCGGGTTCGCTGGCACAATCGCGGCGTCCCCCGCCGGTGACGTCCATGAAGCACTTTCTGCTGTCGGCGCTTGCCGCGCTGGTCCTGCTTTGGCATCCCGCCAGCCATGCCGGGAGCGAAACCCGGTGGATGAAGGTCCTGCTCGACGGCCGCAAGGTCGGCCACCTGGAGTCGACCCGCCAGGTGGCCGGCGACCGCGTGACCAGCACCGAGCGCCTGAGCATGGTGCTCGACCGCGCGGGCGTCAGTCTGCCGGTGACGACCGAGGAACGCAGCATCGAGACCGTGGACGGCCGGCCGCTGGGCTTCATGACGAGGACCAGCCTGTCGGGCCTCGAAAGCACGGTCGAGGGCAGGGTCGACGACGACGGCCAGGTCGCGCTCGTGCTGCGTTCGGGCACCAGCGAGCAGCGGCGCGGCATCCGCTGGCCCGCCGGCGCCGTGCTGGCCGAGGGCGCGCGGCTGGCCGAGCAGCGCCAAGGGCTGCGCGAGGGCACCCGCTACGAGGTGCTGTCCTTCCAGCCCTCGAACCTGTCGGCGCTGCCGGTGCAGGTCGAGGTCGGCGCGCGCGAGCGCATCGCGGTCGACGGTCTCGCCCGGCGGCTGACGCGGATCGACCAGGTCGCCGACCTGCAGGGCACGCCGCTGCGCATGTCGGCCTGGGTCGACGCCGACCACGTCGTGCTCCGCGCCACCATGCCGCTGTTGGGAACGACCTTCGAAATGGTGGCCTGCAGCAAGGCGTGCGCGACTGCGCCCAACCAGCCGACCGACATCCTCGACCGATCGATGGTGGCCGCACCGCGCGCGCTGGCGGCCGACGAGCGCGCCGCGGGACTCGCCTACGTGCTGCGCATCCGCGGAGAGGACGCCGCGCCGGTTCCGAGCCTCGCCGAGCAGCGGGCCGAGCGCGACGACGCGCGCTGGCACGTCGACGTGCGGCCGGGCGATGCCGCGCGCGGCGGCGACGATCCGCCGGTCGCCGACGACACCGCGGCGACCCGCTGGCTCAACCACGACGAGGCGTCGGTGAGCGCGCTGGCACGCGAGGCCGCGGGCGAAGCGCCGCCGTCCGACCGCGCCGAACTGATGCGCCGGCTGGAGCGCTTCGTGCGCGGCTACATCGACAACAAGTCGATGCGCGTGGGCTATGCATCGGCCGCCGAGACCGTGGCCTCGCGCGAAGGCGACTGCACCGAGCACGCCGTGCTGCTGGCCGCGCTGGCGCGCGCGCTGGGCGTGCCGGCGCGGGTGGTCAATGGCCTCGCCTACGCACCCGCGTTCGCGGGCCGCGAAAACGTCTTCGTGCCGCATGCCTGGATCAAGGCCTGGGACGGGCGGCGCTGGGTGAGTTACGACGCGGCGCTGCCCGGCTTCGATGCCGGCCACATCGCGCTGTCGGTCGGCGACGGCGACGCGGCGGGCTTCTATGCCGGCGTCTCTGTGCTCGGCAACCTGGAGGTGCTGTCGGCCGAAGCCCTGCCCGCGCCCGCGCCCGCACACGGCGACACGCCGTGAGGCCACTGGCCGGGTTGCTGCTGCTCGCGCTCGCCGGCGCCCTGCTGGCCGCCGGGCCGGTGCCGCTGGAACTCAACCTGCGCCGGCTCGACGACGCAGGTTACCGGCATCGCACGCCGGGCGTGG
>DHLY01000102.1:13833-56383 GCA_002405525.1 Proteobacteria bacterium UBA4656 | reverse complement strand
CCACCGACGGCCGGCGCATCGGCACCTGGCCGGTCGACGGCGCGCGCAACTACGACTGGGAGGACCTGTCGTCGTTCGTTCGCGACGGCGAGGCCTGGCTGCTGATCGCCGACACCGGCGACAACGGCGGCCTGCGCGAGTCGATCGAACTGATCGCGGTACGCGAACCCGACCCCACCGCAGCGCCGGCGCCGGTGCCGGTGGCGTGGCGGCTCGAGGTGCGCTGGCCCGATGGCCCGCGCGACTGCGAGGCGATCGCGGTCGACGTGGCGGCCGGCGAGATCCTGCTGGTGGCGAAGAAGCGCGTGCCGACCCAGGTCTTCCGCGTGCCCCTGCCGCGCGCGGGCGAGCCCGCGTCGGCGGTCGTCGCCGAGCCGATCGCCAGCATCGCCGGCATCCCGCAACCGACCGACGACGACCTGCGGCGCGCGCCGCCCGGTGCGCGCTACATGAGCCAGGTGACCAGCGCGGACCTCAGTCCCGACGGGCTGCGCCTGGTGCTGCTGACCTATCGCGAGGCCTACCTGATGTCGCGCACGGCCGGCGAGCCGTGGCTCGAGGCCCTGCGCCGCGCGCCGCAACGCCTGCGCATGCCGCCGCTGGTGCAGGCCGAAGCGATCGCCTTCGACCGCGACGGCGAGCGGATCTGGATCGGCACCGAGAAACTCCCCGCGCCGCTGGTCCGGTTCGACCCGCGCTGAACCGCGGCAAGCGCGCCCTGCGCGGCGCGCAGCGGGGCTCGCCGCGGACCTCGTCGGGCTCCACGGGGTACCCGACCCGCCCGAAGAGCCCCGAGGTGACTCTCACCCAGCCACCGCCCTCCGGCCAGAAAATCTTTTTTTTCAGTGAGTTGGCGCTGACGCCATGGTGGCCGTGACTTTCAGTCTTGCAGATTGATATCTTTCTGATATCGTTCTTCGAAGCCGCGACGGCGCGGCGCGGAGAAAGCCCATGCAAGAGTCCAAGACCTCCACCCTGTCCGGCATCCCGGTGCTGATCGCCCTGCTGGCCCTGAGCGCGACCAACATCTACGCCTACGTGTGGCTGGCGCAGAACGGCGCCGGCGTCGCGCCGCTGATCGCCAACGTGCTGGGCAGCGTGGTGCTGTTCTTCCTGCTGTTCGGCTTCTTCATGGTGCAGCCGAACACCGGCGTGGTGCTGCAGCTGTTCGGCCGCTACGTCGGCACCAGCCGCGAGGAAGGCCTGCGCTGGGCCAACCCGTTCTACTCCAAGAAGCCGATCAGCCTGCGCGTGCGCAACTTCGAAAGCGGCAAGCTGAAGGTCAACGACCTCGAAGGCTCGCCGATCGAGATCGGCGCGATCGTCGTCTGGCAGGTGCACGACACCGCCGAGGCCGTGTTCAAGGTCGACGACTACGAGAACTTCGTCCACGTGCAGTCGGAAGCCGCGCTGCGCCAGATGGCGACGTCCTACCCTTACGACCTGCAGGACGAGCACACCGTATCGCTGCGCAGCCACTCGAAGGAGATCAACGCCCACCTGCAGCGCGAGATCCAGGAGCGCCTCGGCGAGGCCGGCGTGACCGTGATCGAGGCGCGCATCAGCCACCTCGCCTACGCGCAGGAGATCGCGCAGGCGATGCTGCAGCGCCAGCAGGCCAGCGCGATCGTCGCCGCGCGCACCAAGATCGTCGAGGGCGCGGTGAGCATGGTGCACATGGCGCTCGAGCATCTCGAGCGCGAGGGCAAGATCAGCCTCGACGACGAGCGCAAGGCGGCGATGGTGTCGAACCTGCTGGTCGTGCTGTGCGGCGAGCGCGGCACGCAACCGATCGTCAACACCGGCACGCTGTACGGCTGAGATGGACGCGCTCGTGGAGCAGCGCATGGGCGGCTGGGTGCTCGTGGCGAGCGCGATGGGGCTGCTTGCGCTCGGCGCCTGGCTCACGCGCTCGGGCAGCACGCGCCTCATCAACGGCGTGGACTTCTCGCGCATCGACCCACGCGACCACCCGCGCGTGGCGGCCATCGTCGGCCAGTCGGTGGCGGCGATCGGGGCGGCGCACCTGTTGCTCGGTGTGTTCCTGGTCGCCGCGACCGCGCCGGTCCGGCAGGAGTGGATCGTCACGATCGCGGTCTGCGTGCCGGTGGTGGGAAGCCTGTTCGCGATGCACCAGCGGCTGCAAGGCCTGTACCGGCGCTGAGGCCATGGGCGAGAAGAAGGCCTATCCGCTGCGGATCAGCGTCGCGGTGATCGACGCCGTGCAGCGCTGGGCGGACGACGAACTGCGCAGCATGAACGCACAGATCGAATACGTGCTGCGCGACGCGCTGCGGCGCGCCGGGCGGCTGCCGAAGCCACCGCCCGCCGACGAGCGCGGCGCGCCTCCCGAAGACCCGACCCAACCCGGAGATTGACCCCATGCCATCCGACCGCTGGCGCTACCACGTCGTCGAGATCAAGCCCAACAGCATGTGGAAAGCCATCATCCCCACCGCCGACCTGCAGTCCGAACTCGACCGCCAGGGCTCGCAAGGCTGGGAACTGGTGTTGACCGTGCCCGGCACGACCGCGATGGGCGGGTTGCGCCTGGTGTTCAAACGACCTGCCTGAGGACGTGAGACAAGCCATGCGCAAGTGGACCTGGATCGCGCTCGCCATCGTGGCCGCCCTGCTGGGCGCCGCCAGCTGGGTGTACGCGCAATACCGACAGGCAATGGCACCGGCGGCGCAGGCGCCGCTCGATGCCAAGCAGGCCGAGCGTGCGACGCGTTTCATGGAATCCATGGAGCGCGGCGCCTTCGACGACGCGCACGCGATGTTCGATGCGCGTGCCAAGGCCGCGCTGCCGCCGGACAAGCTGGGCGAGGTCTGGAACACCCTGCCCAAGCAGCTCGGCGGCCCGGGCCGTCGCGGTCCCGCGCGCGGCATCGCGGTCGGCGGCACGCCGCTGGTCGCCTTTCGCATCGAGTACCCGATGATGCCGATCGAGGCACGCATCGGATTCGATGCCGATGGGGCGATCCACACCTTCCGCATGGTGCCCGCTGCGCCCCAGCCCGCGGCGCCACCCCCGCCCGATGCGCCCTACGCCGAAATCGACTTCGAGGTCGACGGCCTGCCGGGCACGCTGGCGCTGCCGCGCGGCGAGGGTCCATTCCCGACGGTCGTGCTGGTGCACGGCTCGGGCCCGCTCGACCGCGACGAGACGATCGGGCCCAACAAACCGTTCCGCGACCTGGCGCGCGGGCTGGCCGCGCGCGGCATCGCGGCGCTGCGCTACGACAAGCGCACCTTCGCCCGCCCGAAGGACTTCGCCGGCGACTTCACCGTCGATCTCGAGACGGTCGACGACGCAGTGGCCGCGATCGCCGCCCTGCGGGCCGACCGCGCGATCGATCCGGCGCGCGTCTACCTCGTGGGGCACAGCCTCGGCGCGATGATGGCGCCGCGCATCGCCGCGCGCGCCGAGGGGCTGGCGGGCGTGGTGCTGCTCGCGGCCCCGGCTCGCCCGCTGGTCGACGTGGTGCCCGAGCAGGTGCGCTACCTCGCCGCGCTGGAGGACGGCATGTCGGACGCCGAGCAGGCGCAGATCGCTCTGATCGACGCCCAGGCGGCGGCGACCCGCGCGCTCGGCGACACCGACCCGCCGCGCGACTCGCTGCTGCTCGGCCTGCCCGCGGCCTACTGGCGCGACCTCGCTGGCTACGACCCGGTCGCGGTGCAACGGAAATCGACGTTGCCGCTGCTGGTGCTGCAGGGCGGGCGCGACTACCAGGTCACGCCGGCCGCCGACTTCGCGCGCTGGCAGGCGGCGTTCGACGGCGACGAGCGCGCCGAACTGGTGCTGTTCCCGCCGCTCAACCACCTGTTCATCGCCGGCGAAGGCCCGCCGGGCCCGGGCGACTACCTGCGCGCGGGGACGGTCGACGCCGCAGTGGGCGACCACATCGCCGGCTGGATCGGCCGCGTCTCGGCGCCCTGAACGCGCGCTGATAACCTCGCTGCATGACGGCTCCGCGCGACCACCGACGTTTCCCGCTGCGCCTCAACGCGCCGCGCTTCGAGGCCTTCCTGCGCGGCGGGCCGCGCGCCGGCACGATCGCCCTGCATCGCAAGATCGACGGCGGCGCGCTTGCGAATGGCGCATGGCGCTTCGTCGGCGACGCCGTTCACCTGCAGCTCGCCGCCCCGGCACGCGCCGGGGCGGGTCTGCGCGCCGCGCTGGCCGAACTCGCGCCGCTGCTGGCCCGCGCCTTCCCACGCGCGCGCCTGCACATCGGCGTGACGCTCGGTCGGCGCCGGCTCGCTACCCCGCTGACCGGGCGCGGTGGGCCGCCGTTCCGCGCCGGCGGCGAGCCCGCCGCCGGTCCGGCCGCAGCGCGGGCGGCGATCGCGGCGGTGCTGCGTGAGGTCCCGGGCGACTACGGCACGACGCGCGCGCTGCCGCGCGTCGCCGAAGCGCGGGTGCTGGCGCTGGCGGGCACAGACCTTTCGGGGCGCGAGTGCTGGCTGCATCCGGACGCCGCGCACCGCTGGCGGGCGCTGCGCATGCAGGCTGCGCGCGACGGCGTCTGGATGGAACTGGTCTCCGGCTTCCGCAGCGCTGCTTACCAGGCGCGCATCCTGGAGCGAAAGCGCGCGCGCGGCGAGGCAATGGACCGCATCCTCGCGGTCAACGCCGCGCCCGGCTTCAGCGAACACCACGCCGGCGTCGCCGTGGACCTCGGCGCACCGGGCCTGCCGCCGGTGGAGGTCTCGTTCGAGCAGACGCCTGCGTTCCGCTGGCTTGCCGCCAACGCGGCCGCCCTGCGCCTGCGCATGAGCTACCCGCGAGACAACCCGCACGGCATCCTCTACGAGCCCTGGCACTGGCGCTTCCTGCCCTGAGGGCCGTCATCCACGCGCCATCCGCGCGTCAACTCCCCGCAACCGGCGATGCCCAACATGCCCCGAACCACCGGCAGCACGGGCCATGCGCATCGCCGTCATCACCGAGACCTATCCGCCCGAGATCAACGGCGTCGCGCTCACCGTGCGCGGCTTCGTCGAGCACCTCGAGCGCCTCGGCCACGCCGTCGACGTGGTGCGCCCGCGCCAGCCCGACGCGGGCGGCATGCCCGGCAGCGACGGGGACATCCTGGTCGCGGGCGCCGGCATTCCGCGTTATCCGGGGCTGCGCTTCGGACTTCCCTCGGCCCGGCGACTGCGCGCGTCCTGGCGGCAGCGCCGTCCCGACGCGGCCTACATCGCCACCGAAGGCCCGCTGGGCTGGTCCGCGCTAGGCGTGGCGCGCGCGCTGGGCATCCCCGTCGCGACCGGGTTCCACACCCGCTTCGACGACTATCTTGCCTACTACGGTGCAGGGCTGCTGGCGCCCGCGGTCACGGCCTGGCTGCGCGGCTTCCACAACCGCGCGCAGGCCACCGTGGTGCCGACCCGCGAATTGCGCGACGACCTGGTGGCGCGCGGCTTCCACGATGTGCGCGTGCTCTCTCGCGGCGTGGACACCTGCCTGTTCGACCCGGCGCGCCGCGACGACGACCTGCGTACCGCATGGAGCGTCGGCCGCGAAGGTCTCGCGGTGGGCCACGTCGGCCGGATCGCGCCGGAAAAGAACCTCGGGCTCGCGCTCCGCGCCTTCGACGCCATCGCCGCCGCGGTGCCCGGGGCGCGGATGGTTTGGATCGGCGACGGCCCCGCACGCGCGCGGCTCGAGCGCGATCATTGCGGCCACGTCTTCGCAGGCCAGCGGTGCGGCGAGGACCTCGGCCGCCATTTCGCCAGTCTCGACCTGTTCCTGTTCCCGAGCCTGACCGAAACCTTCGGCAACGTCACCTTGGAGGCCATGGCCTCTGGCGTACCGACGCTGGCCTTCGACTATGGCGCGGCGCGCGAGCACCTCGTCGACGGAGCGCATGGCCGCACGGTGGACAAGACCGACGCCGCCGCCTTCGTGAACGCCGCCGTCGCACTGGCCGGCGACACGGCCACTCGAAAGCGCATGGGTCTCGCCGCCCGCAGCGCCGTCGTCGGACTGACCCGCGAGTCCGCTGCGCATGCGCTCGCCCACCTGCTCGACGGCCTGCGCGGGCGGAGCGCCGCCTGATGTCGCCGCGCGCCCGCGAACTCCACTGGTGCGTTCATCTCAATCGCTGGGGCGGACGACGCCGGGTGCAGCGCCTGTTCGCCGTGGTGAGCAGGCTCGGAGATGGCTACGTCTGGTATGCGCTGATCGGCCTGCTGCCGCTGCTCGGTGGCGTCGACGGGGCGCAGGCGAGCCTGCATCTCGCGGCGGTGGCGCTGGTCTCGCTGGCGCTTTACGGCAGGCTCAAGCGCTGGACCAGGCGCCCACGTCCCTTCGCCAGCCACACTGCGATCACCGCCTGGGTCGCGCCGCTGGACGAATTCTCCTTTCCCTCCGGCCACACCCTGCATGCGGTCGCGTTCACCCTCGTCGCCTGCTGGTACTTCCCCTGGCTGGCATTGATGCTGGTTCCGTTCGCGGTGGCAGTGGCGCTGTCGCGCGTCGTGCTCGGACTGCACTACCCGAGCGACGTGCTGGCGGCGACCGTGATCGGCTGCGTGCTGGCGCTGGCGTCGATCGAACTCGTCGCACTGCTCTGAGCGCGGCTGTCCGCGCCGCTCGGAGCCTGTGAAGAGACCCACATCCTGCGGCTTCTTCCAGTCACGAGTCCGGCACAGGACCGGACTCTCTCCCGCGAATCGTGCCCTTGCGTACACGACCCGCGCGCGGGCCATCCATGACCTGCCTGGGAGGCTGTCTTTTCGCAGCTTCTCAGGGCAGCGGCCGCCACAGATGCAGCTTGGTGACGAAGCCCTCGCTGTGGCGGACCGCCAGCGGCTCGGTGCCGAACACCACGAAACCGCGCGACCCATACAGGCGCAGGGCGCCACCATTGTGCGCGGAAGCCTGAAGCTGAAGCACGCGCAGGCCGTCGCGCGCGCGCGCGACGTCGATCGTGGCGTCCAGCAGGCGCGCACCCAGCCCGCCGCCGCGGCTGCGTTCACGAACGTAGAGGCCCGACACGGTGGCCTTGTGCCGCACGCGCAGGCGCGCCTGCGGCTGCAGGGCGACCATCCCGGCGAGTTCGCCGCCCTCGAAGGCCCCGAGCACGACCTCGTCCGCAGTGCGCCGTTCCCACCACGCCACCGGCAGCGCGGCCGATTCCGCCGCATCGCTGGTGAAGGCGTCAGGTTCGCGCTGCAGCGCCAGCAGCATCAGGGCGCGCCAGGCCGCGGCATCGGCGGCGTGGAGACGGCGGACGATCGGGGCGTCGACGGCGTTCATCGACCCATTGTAGGAGCGAGCGCAGCTCGCGACCGCAAGCCCGGGTCTAGCCGCGGTGCGCGAGGTGGCGGTCGCGCGCGGGGCGCGCTCCTACGCGGGCAAGGGGCGCAGCCAGAAGGCGAGGTCGTGCATCACCGCGCTGTCGGCGCCGAGTTCTTTCCATTCGAGGTGCGCGCGCATGTCGTCGCGGCGAGCATAGCCGCGCCGCGTCCACAGCGTCTCGTTGCCGCGGTGGCCCGCGGGTCGCCGCGGGTCGTCGTCGGCGCGCACCACGGCGCAGAAGGCGGTCCAGCGGAACCGGTTGAGCGCGCGGGCGCGGCCCTCGCGGGCGTCGAAGAAGCGACCGCCAATGCCGCGCCCACGGTACTCCGGCAGCAGCACCGATTCGCCGAAGTAGAACACCTCGCGCACGTCGATGCCGGCGCCGCGGAACGGCGCCCGGAAGGCGTCGATCTCGTCGACCAGCGGCACCGCGGTGGACACGCCGACCAACCGCTCACCGTCGAAGGCCAGCACGAACAGGCTCTCCGGCGAGCGCGCGTAGGTGGCGAGGTAGTCGCGCTCGTAGCCGAGGTCGCCATCGTACAGGTACGGAAACTCGCGGAACACCGCGATCCGCAGACGCGCGACCTCGGTGAGCCACGGGGCCACCTCCGGCCCCGCCACCTCGCGCAGTGCGATCACCGCATCGCCAGCTCGGAGGGTGCGGCCCGCTCGCGCGCGATCCACTCGTCGACCACGCCTTCCAGCACCGTCATCGGCATGGAGCCGTTCTTGAGCACCACGTCGTGGAAGTCGCGGACGTCGAACTCCTCGCCCAGCGCCTCGCGCGCGCGCCGGCGGAGGTCGAGGATCTTGATCATGCCCACCTTGTAGGCCAACGCCTGGCCGGGCAGCACGAGGTAGCGCTCGATCTCGGCGGTGACCTCGTCGTCGCCCATGCCGGTGTAATCGACCATGTAGCCGATGGCCTGCTCGCGGGTCCATCGCTTGGCATGCAGCCCGGTGTCGACCACCAGGCGCACGGCGCGGAACATCTCGGCCTGCAGTCGGCCCAGGTTGTCCAGCGGATTCTTCTGGAAGCCCGCTTCCCACGCGACCTGCTCGGAGTACAGCGCCCAGCCCTCGGCGTAGGCGGTGAACGGGATCAGCTTGCGGAACATCGGCAGGCCCTCGAGCTCCTGCGCGATCGCGATCTGGAAGTGATGCCCCGGAACCGCCTCGTGGTAGGCGAGCGTACGCATGCCAAACTTCGTGATCTCCTCGACGTTGCGCAGGTTGGCGTAGAACGTGCCCGGCCGCGCGCCGTCGAGCGAGGGCGGCTGGTAGTAGGCGCCGGGCGCGGTCTTCTCGGAGAACTCCGGCACGCGCTGCACCTGCACCCCGGCCTTGGGCTTGACCGCGAACCAGTCGTCGAGCCCGGCGTTGATCTCGGCGATGATCCGCATGTAGTCCTTGAGGATCTGCTCGCGGCCTTCCGGCGTGTCGGGGTAGAGCTGGGCGGGGTCGTCGCCGAGTGCGCGCACGCGCGCACCGATGGTGCCTTCCGCGTAGCCCGCCTCACGCAGGATCGTGTCCATCTCGGCGGCGATCCGCGCCACCTCGCGCACGCCGATCTCGTGCAGCTCGTCGGCGCTCATGGTGGTGGTGGTGTTGGAGCGCACCTCGTAGTCGTAGTACGCCAGCCCGTCCGGCAAGCTCCAGGCGCCGTCGTTGGACGTCGCGCGCGGCTGGATTTCCTCGAAGTAGGCGATCAGCCTGCGGTAGGACGGGTAGACCGAGGCCTCGATCTCCTTCTCGACGGCGGCCAGTGCAGCGGCGCGCGCGGCCTCGTCCATCTCTTCCGGCTTGACCTTCTCGAGCTTGGTCTTGAATGTGGTGTACAGCATGTGCTCGGCGGGCTTGGGCTCGATGAAGCCGCGCATCTGGGTCAGCACCTTCTCGACCGTGAACTGGCGCGGCAGCACGCCCGCCTCGTCGCGCAGCTTCAGGCCCGCGATCACGCCGTCGAAGACCTGCGGGAACTTGGTCAGGCGCGCGACGTAGTTGTCGGCGTCGCGCTGGTTGAACACCAGGTGCTGGTCGGCCATGAAGTTGGGCAGGCCGGACTGGATGCCGAACATCTGGTTGACCGGGTAGTTGTGGTGCTTCCAGCGCTCGCCGTCGACCTGGTTCTTCATGAAGAAGTCCCAGATGTCGTAGGACAGCCGCTCCTGGCCCTCGTAGTCCTCGCGCGGATACGAACGGAAGACCGCGTAGTCGGCCTTCAGCTTCTCGAGCTGGCGGTCGGCCGCCTCCGGCGAGGTGTCGGAGAGCTCGTCGGCGGTGAAGTTGAGCCCGTACTGGTCGAGGATGCGCAGGCTGGTCAGGATCTCGGGGTTGTCGAGCGCGAACTGCGCGAACACCCGGGTGTAGAACCAGTCGATCTTGGCCGGCTTGAAGTACCAGACGTGGACGAAGAACGCGCCGCCGAGCAGCAGCACCACGCCGAGCAGGCCGCCCAACCACTTCAGGATGCGCTTCATCGCCTTGGCCCCATCGAGGAGAGCGCGCAATCTAGCAGGACGCCGGGGGTGCCGGGCCAGCCGCCGTCGGGCACCGCGATGCAGCCCTATACTGCCGGCCCGCCGATCCGGATCCCATGAACTACCGCCACGCGTTCCATGCCGGCAACTTCGCCGACGTACTCAAGCACACGGTGCTGGTCGCCCTGCTGCGCGCGCTGACCCGCAAGGAAGCGCCGCTGGCGTACATCGAGACCCACGCGGGCGCCGGGCGCTATGACCTCGCCGGCGCCGAGGCCGCCAAGACCCGCGAGCACGAGGCGGGCATCGACCGCGTGCTGCAGGCGCCCCGGCTGCCGCCGGCGGTGGGCGACTACGTCGGGATCGTGGCGGCGGGCCGGGCCGACGGCAGGTCGCCGGGCGAGTACCCCGGCTCGCCGCTGATCGCCGCCCGCCTGCTCCGTCCGCAGGATCGCCTGCTCCTGTGCGAGGTGGACGACACGGCCTGCGCCGCGCTGCGGCTTGCGTTTGCCGGCGACCCGCGGGCGGCGCTGCATCGGCGCGACGGCTACGCCGCGCTTGCTGCCCTGCTGCCGCCCCGCGAGCGCCGCGGCCTGGTGCTCATCGACCCGCCCTTCGAAGCCCAGGACGCCGAGTTCCGCGCCATCGAGGCCGCGCTGGCCGCCGCCTTCCGGCGTTTCCCGCAGGGCATGTACGCGGTGTGGTATCCGATCAAGCTGCGGCGCCACGTGACGCCGTTCCACCGCTGGCTGCGCGGTTGCGGCATGCCGGAAGTCCTGCTGGCGGAATTGCTGCTGCGGCCCGCCGACTCCGCGCGCACGCTCAACGGCTGCGGCATGGCGATCATCAACCCGCCCTGGCAACTGGACCGGACGCTGGCCGCAGCGCTCGCTGCGCTGCCGGGCCTGCTGGGGGCCGCCGGCAGCGGCGGCCAGCGGCTCGCATGGCTGGTCGGCGCGGCTGCTCCCGCACCCGGGCAAGGTCGCGGCTGAGTGGCGTCGAGCCGGCAGCCTCGCGGGCGGACCCGCGACGCACTGGGCGCACATCGATCACGCGCGATCGACCGGCAGTCGCTCCGACCGGGGCAATGCCGGAACGGCGACCGGGGCGGTTTGCGCCGGCAGGGCGTCGGGCGCGTTGCGGACGGAGGCGTGGCCGCGGAAACGGGGCCGGCCGGGGCGATCCAGCGACGGGAATCGCTCAGGCGCGCCGCGCAGCCGGCAGCGCCTCGCTCGCGGCGCTGCGGCCCTCCAGCGACGCAGCGAGCGACCGCCACTCGCCCAACTGCCCGCCGAGATCGTTGCCGTTGATCCAATCAGCGTCCGGCGCCTCGCCATGGACCAGTGCCCGGGCGATGTGCAGGGCACCCGCTGCTGACACGCCCCGGACCGGGTTCGGCAGCCGGCCCGGTGCATGGCAAAACACCGCGGCCTCGATCAGCGGATGCGGCAGTCCCCACAGCCCGAGCAGATAGGCGGCGACCAGGGCCTGGTCAGGAAGCCCGGCCCACAGCCGCGGCGGTGTGACGGCGCGCAAGGCGGCGCGGTCGAGCCCAGGCAGCAGCGGCAATGCACAGTCGGCCAGCAGGGCGGCGGTGGCGGCGCACTGCGCGGTCACCGGGTCGCTGGCAATCCGCGCGGCGAGCCGGGCAGCGGCCATGGCGCGGTGCTGCCGCACCTCGGCATCCGGGTCGCGTGTCGCTCCTCGCGAATAGACCTCGCAGGCCAGCACGATGCGCGCCAGCACGTCGAGGCCGACCTGGGCCGCCGCGCCGGCAACGTCGAGCACCGGGGCGGAGCGCGCGAACAGCGCGGAATTGGCGATCCGCAGCACGCGAGAGGAGAGCGCGGAATCGCGGGCCACCAGTCGCGCTGCGTCCGTCGTACCGGCCAGCGGGTCGGCGATCACCTGTTGCAGCGCGAGGAACAGGCGCGGAGCCGCGGGCAGCCGCTCGGCGCCGCCGATCGCGCGCCGCAGCGCCGGGTTGCGCAACAACCAGCGCACCGCGATCAGCCTTTCCATGCTGGCGGCGAATCGCGGTGCACCCTCGGACAGCAGCACCGACTGGTGCGCGCAGGCCAGAGACTGGCGCGCCGCCTCACCCGGATCCACCGACGCCGGGAGCAGCAGCAGGCGCATCGCATCCGGCGCCACGGCCTGCGCGCGCCGCAGCACCTCCGGACCGAAGGTGCGGCCGATCCGCCACCCGCATGCGATGACGTCGAACGACTGCTCTGCGGCGAGGCGCAGGGCGTCGGCCGGATCATCGTGGACGACAAGGCGCCAAAGGGGGCGTCCAGCGGCGAGCGCCGCCTGGAGGGGAGCGATGGCGTCCGCTTCATGGATGGCGAGGATCAACATGGCATGCGCTTCAGACCCGCTGACCCTGACAGTATCGGCAGCGGCCAGCGGCGCTGAAGCAAACGTTTTCCGTCTCCGCGCCGGGGCGTCCTGGCCGGCGGGGGCATGCCCGCGGCAGTTTCCCGTCGTCGCGTTCCGGCCCCGCGCCTCCGGCCCGGCTGTCGCCGCAGCACCGGCGCGCCGGCGGCCGGCGCGCGGTGATCCGGAGGCACCAGGAGGGCGCGATCCGGGTCGCGCAAGACCGTCGGAACACGCGGGAACCGAACCGGATCGCATCCCCATACCGTCCGCACCGGGCGCCAACCCGGGACCATGGGCACTGCGCTATCGCACGCGCCCTCGATCCGCTCGCAGCCGTGCCTGCTCGCTCTTCACGAGAGTCTGCCGGACCCTGCTAGTCTCGCCGCAGGCGCGAGGCGGTACGGAGATTGCTCCCCCGCGGGAGCCGACTGGTACCGGGGGAGAGGGAGTGGCAGACGACGCAGCCGGAACCGACCGACCGGGCGCCAGCGGGGTCACGGCAGCCGCGGCCGCCGGCCGGCGGCTGCACGCGCTCGGGGTCGTGCTGGCCGCCGGATTCGGCTATGCGGCAGTGCTGCTGGGCACCCTGCCCGACGTCGGATCGCAGAGTTTGCCGCTGCTGCTGCTGGCGATCGCCATGGTCGCCGCTGCGTGGTCTGCTCGCGCGGCGCGCACGCACCCTGCCACCGTGCCGCTGTGGTGCGGTGTCGGAGTGCTGGTCGCGGCGGTCGTGGGCCTCGGGGCGGGGTCGCCCGAGTTGGCCAGCGTCGTGCCTGGGCAGACGGCGGCATCCGCCGAAGGCCTTGCCTGCGTGGCGCTGCTGCTGGCCGGCGGCTTGTCCTTGGAGCGCGGACAGTCGGGCCTCGCCACGCGGCTGTTCGTCGGCTCCATGATCCCTGCGATCGGGGTCCTGTTGGTGGCGCCGCACATCCCGCCGCGCCAATCCATCCCCTCGACGTTCGACATATCGTGGTGGCTGGGCCAGCGCATGCAGCCCCTGCACGCGACGACCGTGCTGGCCGCGGCCCTGGCCGGCCTGCTGGCCAGCACGCGCAACGCCCCGGCCGCGGCGCCGATCGCCGGCTGGATGATCGGCCTCGCCATCCTGCTGTCCTCCGCGGTGTCGCTGATCTACAGCGCGTCCCATGCGCAGCAGATCGGCGCCCAGCTCGCATCGACCGCCGCTTCGCTGCCAGCCGCGCTGGCGCTGATCGGCTTCTCGTCATGGGTGCTGCTGCGCGATCGATCGCTGCGCGCGAGCGCGACCTGGGTGCCACTGCTGGTCGCCGTGCTGCTGACCGGCGGCGCGATGCGCCTGGCGTGGCTGGTCGAGGAGGACCGTGGCGAACGCCTGCAGCGGGAATCCGAAGCCGCGGCAGCGGCGGCCGAGCGCGCGATCAAGGCCGGCCTCGATGCGCGGCTGTCGTCCATCGACCGTCTGGCGCAGCGCCTGCTGGCGGTGTCGCTGCCCGAGCGGCCGCGCCTGTTCGAGGTCGAAGCCCGCCAGGCACTGAGTGCGAACTTCGCACAGCAGTCGGTGGCGCGGGTCGATGGCCAGCGGGTGGTGCGCCAGATCGCGTCGCTGAACCAGTCGACCCGCCTGGTCGGCCGCAACGCGGTGTTCGACGACGCCCGCCGCCGCGCCTACGAGCGCGCCGAGCAGACCGGCAAGGCGGTCGCCCTCGGCCCGCTGCTGCTCGCCAACACCGAAATCGAAGCCGTGCTGGTGATCTACCCCGGCCCCTTCGGCGAGTCCGGCACCGAGTTCCTGGTCGCCTCCTACCGGCTCGGCGACCTGCTGGCGCTGTCGCTCGACGGCGTGGCACCTGGCTTCACGCTGGAGGCGACCATCGAAGGTCAGCGGCACGCCGCGAGGACGGCGCCCGCTCCGCAGGATGCGCCTGCCGGCGTCGTGACCCGGCGATTCAACGCGCTCGATGCGGACTGGACCGTGACCGCGGCCCCGGCCGGCGCCAAGCCCGGCGAGGTGCTGCCAGTGAGCCGCGCGATCGTCGGCGCCGGCATGCTGGTCGGACTGCTGGTGGCGGTGGCGCTGCGCCTCGCCGCTGCCGCCCGCGAGCGCGCGGTGGCGGCCGAGCGCGCGATTTCGGCGCTGCACGCCGAGTCCGCCGCGCGCGCCTCGTCCGAGGCCGCGCTGGCGCGCTCCGAGCAGCAGGCACAGCGACTGCTCGAGGGCATGTCGGACGCCGTGATCACGGTCGATCGAGGATTCCGCATCGCTTTCGCCAACCGGCGCGCCCGCGAAATGCTGGCCGCCGATTCGACCGAGCCGGTCGGCCGGCCGCTGGACCGGGTGTTCGCCAGTTTCGACGACTCGCCGTTCGAGCGTGTGTTCCGGGAAGCGATCGATCACAAGCGCAGCGTGGCGATGGAAGGCTTTTCCCCGACCATCGGCCGCTGGCTGTCCGGCCGTGTGCATCCGGTCGACGATGGCGCGACGGCGATCTTCGACGACGTGACCGAGGTGCGCCGAGGCGAAGCTTTCGAGCGCGACCAGCGCGAGCTGCTGCGCGCCATCGCCTCCGGCCGAGCGGTCGACGAATGCGTGACCGGCGCCATCAACCTGTTCGAAGCGCGTTTCCCGGGCAGCGCTGCGGCGGTGCTGCGCCTCGACGGCGCGACGCGGCGCGTCGAGGCCGCCATCGCCCCCATGCTGCCGCGCGCCGCATTCGCCGGACTGGTCGGCGCGCCACTGCCGCCCGACTTCGGCTGCTGCGGTCCTGCCGCGGCGTCGGGCGCCTCGGCGTCGGCATTGGACATCGCTACCGACCGGCACTGGGCCGGCCGCAGCGCGACGCTGGTCGACGCCGGCTACCGGGCCACCTGGTCGCAGGCGATCCTCGACGCCCACGGGGCGGTGATCGGCACCTTCGGCGCCTACCTGCAACAGCCGCGCGAGGCGTCGCCAGCCGAAGCCGAGGCCGCGCAGTCGGTGGCGGCGCTGGTCGGGATCGCGATCGAGCGCGATCTGGCCGCGCTGCGGGTCGAAACCGAACGCCAGCGCTTCCGCTCGCTGTCGGAGCGCTCGCCGTACATGGTCTACGCCTTCGACATCGACGGCATGCTGGTCGACTGCAACCACAATGCAATCCTCCAGGGCGGCTTCACCCGCGAGCAATTGCGCGGCGCGGCCGTGCAGTCACTGGTCCTCAAGCCGTGGCGCGATGTCGCGCGCCGCGGCTTCGACGCCGCCCTGCGCGGCGAGTCGTCGCGCTTCGACTGCGCCGTGATGAACGCCCGCGGCGTACGACGGGAAGTCGAGGTCACCCTGGTCCCGATCGAAGTCGACCAGCACATCACCGGCGTCTTCGGCGTGGTGCGCGACACCACCGCGGAGCGCCGCATCGCCGCCGAACTGGATCGCGCGCTGCGCGACCTCACCGCGCGCAACCGCGAACTGCAGGACTTCGCCTACGTCGCATCGCACGACCTGCAGGAGCCGCTGCGCAAGGTGCAGGCGTTCAGCGACCGCGTGTTGCAACGCTACTCCCAGGATCTCGACCCGCAGGCGATCGACTACCTGCGGCGGATCGACGCCGCAGCCAACCGCATGCAGGTGCTGATCGACGACCTTCTGGCCTACTCGCGGGTCACCAGCCAGGGCGAGCCCTTCGTCCCGGTCGACCTTGGCGACGTGCTCGACGACGTGCTGTCCGACCTCGAGGTACGGATCGAGGACAGCGGCGCGACCATCGAGGCCGGCGCGCTGCCGGTGGTGGAATGCGACCGCACGCAGCTGCGGCAGTTGCTGCAGAACCTCGTGGCCAACGCGATCAAGTTCCACGCCCGCGACCGCAAACCGCGGATCCGCGTCACCGCCGAGCTGCGCGGCACCACGCCCGCGACCGTCGTGCTGTCGGTGGAAGACAACGGCGTCGGTTTCGACCCCGCCTACGCGGAACGGATCTTCGCCCCGTTCCAGCGCCTGCACGGGCGCCACGAGTTCGAGGGCACCGGCATCGGGCTGGCGGTAGTCCGCCGCATCGTCGAGCGCCACAACGGCCGGATCGTCGCCATTGGCCGCCCCGGCGAGGGCGCGAGGTTCGAAGTCACGCTGCCGCTGCGCGCCGGCTGAGCGCGACGCTCCGGGTCGGCTAGCTCGGAAATCGGCGCCACTTCCGCCATGGTGCAGGTCGCGCTGACGGCATGGCGCGCGATGAAGCGCTCAATCGGCGCCCCAGGCCGCGGGCGGGGACTCGACCGGCGCGGCGAGGTCGAAATCGACGCGGAAGGCGCGGCCCGGGCGGGTGAGCTCGTAGGTGAATCGGACGCCGGGTTCGATCGCCATCGCCCAGATGTTGGCGGTCGACACCGCGCGGCCCTCGCGCTCGAACAAGGCTTTCGAATAGGCGTTGGCGGGGAAGGCCTGGCGCATCGCGCTGCCGGCGTCCGCGGTGTCGCCGCCGTACATCGTCAGCACGTCGGGCGACCCGTCCTCGTGGCGGTGGTCGTGCTCGAGCCGCAGGCCGTCGTCGGTGCGCGTGAGTACCCAGGTCCGCGAGCGGTCGTCCCCGACATGGAACGGCACCCGCACCGCGCCGGGCGCGCATTCGCGCACGTGCATCAACAGCCGCTGGCCGACGAAGGGATCATCGGGCGCCACCGGCACGTTGGCAGTGATGCGGCCGGCGAAGGCCTGGCCGCAGATGCCGACGAGCGCGGCCAGGAACTCGTCCGCGGGGGCCGCGGAAGCCGGCGACGCGAGGGCGGCAGCGGCGAGGCCGAGCAGGTGCAGTGGACGCATCGGGGCGGACTCCGCGGGGCGGCTTCTCAGCGTGGCGCCTCAGGCCACACCGCGCAAGCGGGGACTTGCCCCCGGCCGCGCGGCCGTCGACACTGTGTCCAGGCCGAAGTTGGAGCATGCGATGCGGGAACCCCCGACGTTCTGGTGGCGCTGGCTGCTGGCGGCAGCGACCGGGGTCGGCGTGTTCGGGCTGGCCTGCGTGCTGCTGCCCGACGCGGTGCAGGCGTTCTTCAACATGCTGATGTTCGGCCGGACCTGGCTGCCCCCGGAATACGGCACGGCAGTCGTGCCCTATCTCGTGTTCGTCACCGGCGTACTCGGCGCGGTGATGCTGGGCTGGGCCGTACTGATGCTGCTGGCACTGGCAGGTCCGTTCCGCCGCGGCGACGTCGAGGGCTGGCGCATGCTGGCCTGGCCGCTGGCGATCTGGTTCGTGGTCGACACCACCTGGTCGGTGGCCACCGGCTTCTGGCAGAACGCGATCCTGAACTGCGCCTTCGGGCTCGCCTTCGCGATCCCGCTGGCGGCGACCTGGCGGCACTTCCACCGCCGCTGAACGCGGCGCTCAGGCGCGGTGGTAGGGATGGCCCTGCAGCAGGGTCCAGCCGCGGTAGACCTGTTCGGCGACCAGCACGCGCACCAGCGCGTGCGGCAGGGTCAGCGGCGACAGCGACCAGCGTTCGCGCGCGCGCTGCATCACCTCGGGCGCATGGCCGTCAGGGCCGCCGATCAGCAGGGCCACCGGATCGCCGGTCTGCGCCCACGCCGCCATGCGCTGCGACAACTGCACCGAGGTCCACGCGCTGCCGCGCTCGTCGAGCGCGACCACGTGGGCGGATTTCGGCAGCGCGGTGATCACGCGGGATCCTTCATCGGCGATCGCGCGCGCGGGATCGGACGATTTGCCGCGGCTCCCGAGCGGCAGCTCGACCAGTTCCGGCGCCCACGGCTTCGGCAGGCGGCGGACGTAGTCGGCGAAGCCGTCGCGCACCCAGGCGGGCGGCTTCTCGCCGACCGCGATCAGGACGATGCGCACGCGGCGGCCTCGACGTACGCGGCCGCTGCCGGCATCAGCCGGCGACGGCGCCCACCGCTCCGGGCGGGGCCTCGTCGCCCACCAGCCACAGCCGCTCCAGCGCGTAGAACTCGCGGATTCGCGGCAGCATGAGGTGCACCACGATGTCGCCGAGGTCGACCAGCACCCATTCGGCCTCCTTCTCGCCCTCCACGCCGAGCGGCATCACGCCCGCGCGCTTGGAGAACTTCACCACCTCGTCGGCGATCGACTTCACATGCCGGCTGGAGGTGCCGGAGGCGATCACCAGCAGGTCGGTGAACGAGGCCTTCTCGCGCACGTCGATCTCCTTGATGTCGCGCGCCTTCAGCTCGTCGAGCGCGGCGAGCACCTGCTTGCGCAGGCTGGCGGTGAACGCGGGGAGTTTGGCGGAGCGTCCGGCGGCGGCTTCGGTCGGCGCGTCCGGTACGGTCCGGGCGGCCTTCGGCTTGACGGCCTTGGGCGCCTTTCTTGCCGGCGCCTTGCCGGCGCCGCGGGGTGATTTCGCCGCCGGCTTCCGGACGCCGGGCGCCTTTTTCGCGGCGGGCCTGGAGGACGACTTGCCCTTCGCGGGCACGGGGGTGCTGCTGGCTTTCCTGACCAAAGGGGACGACACCTCGCGCGGCTGGTGGGTTCGCCGGCGCCGGTGCGCCGGTCGGGGCCAGTATAGACCTTCGATGCGCGCTGGGAAGGGTCGTGCCGTCAGCGCCGATACAGGTGTTCGCGCTCGATCAGCGCCAGCACCGAGTCGGGCAGCAGAAAGCGTGGCGATCGGCCGCAACCGAGCAGCGCCCGGATCGCGCTCGCGGAGATGTCGAGCGGCGTGACCTCGATCGCCAGGATGCGCCCGGCCGGTCCCTCGCGCAGCGCGGCGGCCTCGATGGCGCGGCGCGTGAACCACTCCGCCGCGAGTTCGGCCTCGAACGCGCCGCCGTGACCGGGTCGCGTCAGAACCCCGACGTGGGCATGGTCGAACAGCTCTCGCCAGTCATGCCAGGTGGACAGGCCGGCGAAGGCATCGGCACCGACCAGCAGCACCAGCGGGCGCGACGGCCCGATCTCGGCGCGCAGTTCGCGCAGAGTGTCGATGGTGTAGGACGAGCCGCCGCGGCGCAGTTCGCGATCGTCGGCGCGCAGGCGCTGCTGGCCGGCGAGTGCTGCTTCCAGCATCGCCATGCGCTGCGCGGCGCTGGCACCGGGCTGCGGCCGGTGCGGCGGCACGGCCGCCGGCACCATGCGCAGCTCGGCGTCGAGCGCCTCGGCCGCTTCCCAGGCCACGCGCAGGTGGCCATGGTGGATGGGGTCGAAGGTGCCACCGAGGATCGCGAGGGGGCGCATGGCGTGGATGGTAGCCAAGCCACCACACCTTTGGCAGCGAGCAACGCTCGCGACTGCGGCAATCGTGTCTGCGGCGATCGTCGATGCGGCGATCGCGAGCCGCACCCGCGCCTGCAGGGCGCCGCCGTGGGCGCGAGTGCGCGATGTCGTCCGCGCCCGAGACCCCGCGGAAGCGCACAATGCGTGCATCGCGGACGATCGTGGCCGCCGCGCGTTTCGATGTCGCAGTCGCGAGCGTTGCTCGCTCCCACAGCGCGCTCACACGGCTCGCTGCCGCCAGCGCGCGCCTAAGGCGCGACACGACGCGCGATGCGGGGATCGGCGATGGCTGCGACGGCGCGTTCGAGTTCCAGCCAGGGGTCGAACTGGGGACGGTCGCGCTGCTCGTACTCGATGCGCCAGAGCGGGTCGGGCGCGCGGCCCTTGCCGGCGCGCTCGACGCGCGCCAGGGCAGCCAGCCGCGCCTCCCAGAAGGCGCCGCGCCCGCGCGCGAGAGCGGCCCGGTAGACGCCGTGCCGGGACGCCCAAACCCCCGGCTCGGCGCGCAGCGCGGCGTCAACGCTGCGACCGGACTCGACCGCCGCCGCCAGCCGCGACACCAGCGCCACCTGGCCCGAAAGCACCGGCACCAGCGCCGGCACCTGCTCGCCTTCGGCGCGCAGCGCAGCGACGATGCGCAACGCGCGCTCGGCGTCGCCGCCGAGCGCGGCATCGGCCAGCTTGAACACGTCGAAGCGCGCGCTGTCGGCGACCAGTTCCGCGAGCCGCTCGACGCCGATGGCCCCCACGTCGACGCCGATCAGCAGGCGCAGCTTGTCGATCTCCTGGCCGGCGGCCAGCAGGTTGCCCTCCACCCGATCGAGCAGCGCATCGACCGCGTCATCCGTGAGCCGCAGACCGGCCTTGAGGGCGCGCGCCGCGAGCCACTGCCGGGTCTCCTCGGCCTTCAGCGGCCAGCACGGCACGAACACGCCAACCTGGCGCACCGCCTCGACCCACTTCGTTTCGTGGGCGCGGCTCCAGGCCATGCACGTGATCAGCAGCACGGTGTCGGGCGGCGGCGCCGAGCAGAATGCCTGCAAGGCCTCCGCGCCCGCCTTCGCGGGGTGCCTGTCCGGCCTGCCGGTGGGCATGCGCAGATCGATGACGCGGCGGGCGGCGAACAGCGACAGGCTCGCGCCAGCGCGCGCGAACTCATCCCAGTCGAACCCGGGCTCGGCGTCGAGCACCTCGCGCTCCGTGAAGCCGAGTTCGCGCGCACGCCGCCGCACCGCGTCGGCGGCCTCGATCACCAGCAGGTGCTCGTCGCCGGCGATCAACCACACCGGCGCGAGATCGGCGCTGCCGGCGAGTTGACGTTCGACCTGGGTGGGTTTCAGTTCCATCGGGTGACCGGGCGATTCGCGGATGGATGGGTTGTCGGTTGGAGAGAGGGCCCAGGGTACAGGGCCCAGAAAAGCCGGCGGTGGCCGGGCCTGGCGCAACGCTGGAGGGTCCGCGGTCCGAAACACGAGGGCGTTCGGCAGCGCATGCGCGACCGCCAACCCAACGACCCCTCCCCGCGCCCCGTGATTCCACTGGGCCCTGAGCCCTGGGCCCCATACCCTGAGCCCTATACCCTCACCCGTAAACCCTCACAGCACCCAACGCCGCAAGAACCCAACGCCCCTCACCGCGCCGCCTCCAGCCGCCGCAGCACCTGCTGCACCATCTCGCGCTGCAGTTCGCGGCGGATCAGGTCCTGCTCGGCCTGCGCGCCGAGCGCCTGTGTCTCGTCGAAGGAGAATTCGCGCTCGAGCACGATCGGCGTGCGAGGGAGCAGCGCGCGCCCATCGGCGGCCGATGCTTCGACCTCGACGCGATAGCGCACCACGTATTCGGTCACGCGCGCCGTTTCGCCGACGGTGAGCACCTCGGTGCGCGCCTCGTCGACCGGGATGCGGATGCGCGCCGCGCCATCCGTGCCGGCGGCGACCTTCTGGAACCCGGCGCGCCGCAGCGCGGCCTCGACGTCGCGCGCCAGCGGACTGTAGGGATCGGCGACCTCGAAGGTGGCGCGCGCGAGTTCGGGCGCGAGCCGCGCCTCGCCGCGCAGGGCGAAGCCGCACGCGGCCAGTGCCAGCGGAAGGAGGAGCGCGGCGAGGCGAAGGGCGATTCGGATCATCGGCGGGCGACGAACGATGGATTCGGGACCCGGATGGTATCGCGAGTGTGGCCCCGCTCCCCTGCCCCTCGCCCAGCCCGTGCGTGCCGCGCGGACGCCCGGCAGGCCACCGCATGCGGCCGTCGAGCCCGCCGCGCCCACCGGGCGGAGGGATTCGACGGCTTCGCGATCCGGCGTCGCGGTGCGGTGCCGCGCGCGCAGGCGCCTCAGCCCACCACGATGTTGACGATCTTGCCCGGGACCACGATCACCTTGCGCACGGCGAGCCCGGCGATGAACTTCTGCACGTTCGCATCGGCGAGCGCCTGCGCCTCGACCGCCTCCTTCGAGGCATCGACCGGCACCTCGATCGTGCCGCGCAGCTTGCCGTTGACCTGCACCGCCAGCGTCAGCGCGTCGCGCACCAACGCCGCGGGATCGGCCTTCGGGAAGGGCTGGTCCTCGAGCAGGGTCTCGCCGTGGCCGAGCGCCTGCCACAGCGCGTGCGCGACGTGCGGGGTGATCGGGTTCAGCAGCAGGACCACCGAGGTCCAGGCCTCCTGCAGCACGGCGCGACCCTGCGCCGATTCGTCGTCGAACTTCGCCAGCGCGTTGATCAGCTCCATCACCGCCGCGATCGCGGTGTTGAAGGTGTAGCGGCGACCATAGTCGTCGCCGACCTTGGCGATGGTCTCGTGCACCTGACGGCGGATCGCCTTCTGCGGCGCGGTCAGCGCGCTCGGATCGAACGCCGGCGCCGCACCCTTGGCGACGTGCTTGTGCACCTGCGCCCACAGCCGGCGCAGGAATCGCGCCATGCCTTCCAACCCGGCCTCGCTCCATTCCAGCGAGTGCTCCGGCGGAGCGGCGAACATCGAGAACATGCGCACCGTGTCGGCGCCGAACTGGTCGACCATCACCTGCGGATCGACGCCATTGTTCTTCGACTTCGACATCTTCTCGGTCGCGCCAATCATCACAGGCTGGCCATCGGACTTCAGGCGCGCGCCGACGATCTTTCCCTTGGTGTCGAGATCGACGTCGACGTCGGCCGGATTGATCCAGTCCTTCGAGCCGTCCGGCTGGTCGCGGTAGAAGGTCTCGGCGACCACCATGCCCTGGCACAGGAGGTTGGTGGCCGGCTCGCTGGAGGACAGCATGCCGGTGTCGCGCAGAAGTTTGTGCCAGAAACGGAAGTACAGCAGGTGCATCACCGCGTGCTCGATACCGCCGATGTACTGGTCGACCGGCAGCCAATAGTCGGCACGCGCGTCGATGCCGCCCTCGGCACCCGGGCAGGCGTAGCGCGCGTAGTACCAGCTCGACTCGACGAAGGTGTCGAAGGTGTCGGTCTCGCGCTCGGCCGGCGCGCCGGTCTCGGGATCGACGGTCCTGCGCCATTCGGGGTCGGCCTTGATCGGGCTCTTCACGCCCTCGAAGGTCACGTCTTCGGGCAGCATTACGGGCAACTGGTCTTCCGGCACCGGCACGGCCGTGCCGTCTGCGCGGTAGATGATCGGGATCGGGCAGCCCCAGTAGCGCTGGCGCGAGACGCCCCAGTCGCGCAGGCGGTAGTTGACCTTTCGCTGGCCCACCCCTTTGCCCTGCAGCACCTTCGCGACCTGCTCGAAGGCCTGCCGATGCGTGCTGCCGTCGGCGATGTGCGGGGTCGAATTCACGGCATGCGTGTCCTCGTCCTTCTTGCTGGCGTACCAGTCCTTCCACTGCGTCGCGTCGTAGGCGAGTTCGCCCCCGTTGGCCTGCGGGGCCTTCCGGTGCGCCACCACCTGCCTGATGGGCAGGCCGTACTTCAACGCGAAGGCGAAGTCGCGCTCGTCGTGGCCCGGCACGGCCATCACCGCGCCGGTGCCGTAACCCATCAGCACGAAGTTGGCGACCCAGATCGGCAGCTTGTCGCCGGTCAGCGGATGGATCGCGAAGCGGCCGGTGGCCATGCCGCGCTTCTCCATCGTCTCCAGGCTGGCCTCGGTGACGTCGGTGCGCGTGCACTCGGCGCAGAACGCGGCGAGCGCCGGGGCGGACTTCGCCGCCTCGACCGCGATCGGATGCTCGGCGGCGACCGCCATGTAGGTCGCGCCCAGCAGCGTATCCGGCCGCGTGGTGTAGATGCGAAGCCGGTCGGCGGCGCCGTCGACACCGAAGTCGATCTCCAAGCCTTCCGAACGCCCGATCCAGTTGCGCTGCATGGTCTTGACCGATTCCGGCCAGCCATCCAGCCGGTCGATCTCGTTCAGCAGCTCTTCCGCGTAGGCGGTGATGCGGAAGAACCACTGCGGGATCTCGCGCCGTTCCACCAGCGCACCGGAGCGCCAGCCGCGCCCGTCGACCACCTGCTCGTTGGCGAGCACGGTCTGGTCCACCGGGTCCCAGTTCACCACCGCGTTCTTGCGGTAGACCAGGCCCTTCTCGAACAGGCGCACGAAGAACAGCTGCTCCCAGCGGTAGTACTCCGGCCTGCAGGTCACGACCTCGCGCGACCAGTCGTAGGCGTAGCCCAGGGCCTTCAACTGCCGGCGCATGTTGTCGATGTTGGCGTAGGTCCACTCCGCCGGCGGGATGCCGTGCTTGATCGCCGCGTTCTCGGCCGGCAGTCCGAAGGCGTCGAAGCCGATCGGCTGCAGCACGTTGAAGCCCAGCATGCGCTTGTGGCGGCTGATCACGTCGCCGATGGTGTAGTTGCGCACGTGGCCCATGTGCAGCGCGCCCGAGGGATAGGGCAGCATCGACAGGCAGTAGTACTTCGGCCGCGTGCGGTCTTCCGTCACCTCGAAGGCGCGGGTGCGGTTCCAGTACGCCTGGGCGGCGGCCTCGATGGCCTTGAAATCGTAGGTTTCCTGCATGGGGTTCGCGGGTGCGCCGCGCGGAGCAAGTGAACGCAATAGGTTAGCGCAGCGGGCGCCGGCGCGCCCGCGGTCCGGAACGTCAGAAGTACGGTTTCAGACGCCCCAGGGCGATGGCCGCGGCGACCGCGACCCAGATCGCCCACACCGGCACCTTGACCCGCGCGATCAGGCGCGCCAGCGCGTCCTCGTCGGCCGCGCCGGCCTGGCCGGAGACCGCCTTGCCGAACAGCGCGCCGAAAGGCCTGAGCTGCACGCGGATCACCAGGCCGAGACCGATGATCGCGCCGAGGATCGCGAGTTTCAGCGCCAGCCACGGCGTGCGCGCGACGGCGTCGCTACCGGTCCACAGCAGCGCCCCGCCGTACAGGCAGCCGGCGGCGATCGCGATGCGCAGGGCGAAGTCGATGCGCGCGAGGCGGTGGCCGAGCGGCGAGTGTTCCAGCCGGAACACGCTCCAGGTCAGCGCCAGCCAGCCGAGCGCACCGACCCAGACCGCCGGCAGCCACTCCCGCAGCGGCGCGAGGAATCCGGCCTGCGCGGCCAGCGTGAGCCCGACGGCGAAGGTCACGATCAAACAGGTGCGCGGCACCATGTCCAGCAGAAGCATCGCCCTGCCGGCCCACAGGCGCACGGCCGCCGGCGCCTTGCGATCGGCGATGATGCCGGCCGTGTAGTAGACCGCGAGGTCGGTGCCGAGCCAGTAGCCCGCCGCCAGGATGTGCACCACCGCCCACCAACCGTAGTCCATCGCGCGCCCGCCTGCTTGTCCGGACAAATTCTGGCACGCGGCCGCCACCGTGGCGAGCCGAGCATCGCCGTCCGCGCTACGCTGAATGGCCGATGGACGCCGACACCCTCGCCACTGCCCTGCGCGAACGACTCGCCGCCCGCGATGCAGCCGGCGCCTGCGCGCTGCTCGATGGCCGGCCGGTGCCGGACGCGGCCGCCCTGCCCGCCGCCCAGGCGCGCTGGTCGAACGGCGACTACGACGAGGCGATGCGCCTGTTCGGTCGCGCCGCGCGCGCCGCGCCGCAGGATCCCGAGGCCGCGCTGCGCGAGGTGCAGGCGCTGGCGATGCTCGATCGACGCGGCGAAGCCCTCGAGCGCGCCGCGTCCGCGCGCCGCGGGCTCGCCGACAGCCCGCCGCTGGCCCTGCTGGAGGCGCAACTGCGGCTCGACCGCGAACCGCCCCTCACCCTGCTGCCAGCGTTCGCCGACCTCACGCGCCGCGCGCCGCAGTTCGGCGAGGCGGAGGTCGCGCACGCCTGCCTGCGCCTGCTGTGCGGCGAGGACGCGCCGCAGCCGCGCCGCTTCGGCCGCGCGATGGCCGACGCGCGCTGGGAATCGGCCCTGTTCCAGCGCGGACACCTGCCGCCGGCGCGGCTGCTGGGCACCGGACCCGCGGTGCTCGCCGCCGCACGCGCGGCGGCGACGCTGAAAGGCCTCGTGCTGGAGTTCGGCGTATTCCACGGCCGCAGCCTGCGCATGCTCGAGCCCGGCGCCGACGGCCTGGTGCATGGCTTCGATTCCTTCGAGGGCCTGCCCGCCGACTGGACCGGCAAGGACGCGCGCGGCGACCTCAGCACCGGGGGCCGTCTGCCGCGGGTCGCCGCGCCGGTACGGCTGCACCGCGGATGGTTCGAGGACACGCTGCCGTCCTTCCTCGCCACCCACGATGGCGCGGTGCGGCTGGCACACATCGACTGCGATCTCTATGCTTCGACGCGCACCGTGCTCGAGTCGCTGGCGCCTCGGCTGCGGGCTGGCAGCGTGCTGGTGTTCGACGACTTCCTGTCCTATCCGGGCTGGGAGTCGCATGAGTTTCGCGCGTGGCGGGAGTTCTGCGACGCGCGCGGGATCGTCCACGAGTTCATCGCCTTTTCGCTGATCGGCCGCGAGGCCGCCCTGGTGCTGCGCTGATCCGCGATCGACGCCCGCCCGCCCGCCAACCGGAGACTGCCGTGACCCTTCGCCGCACCTTCCCGATGTCCGCCCTCGCGCTGGCGCTCGCCGCGCCCGCAGGCCTCGCGCAGTCGCCCGTTGCGCCCGCCACGACCGCGCTGCGCTGCGGCGCGATGATCGACGTCGACGCCGGTCGCCGACTCGGCCCCCACACCGTGGTGGTCGCCGGCGACCGCATCGCCGAGGTGCGCGCCGGCCACGACCCCGTCGACGGCGCGAGGGTAGTCGACCTGTCCGGCCATACCTGCATGCCCGGCCTGATGGACATGCACGTGCACATCACCAGCGAGACCAGCCGCGACGCCTACAGCGAAGGCTTTCGCCTCAACCCCCCGGATTACGCCTTCCGCAGCGTGGTGTACGCCGAGCGCACGCTGCTGGCCGGCTTCACCACGGTGCGCCACCTCGGCGACGACGGCGTGGTGTCCGTGTCGTTGCGCGAGGCCATCGCGCAGGGCCTGGTCAGGGGCCCGCGCATCTTCAGTTCCGGCAAGTCGATCGCCACCACCGGCGGCCATGCGGACCCCACCAACGGCTGGGCGCGCCGCATCATGGGTGACCCGGGCCCGCAGGAGGGCGTGATCAATTCGCCGGGGGAAGCGCGAAAGTCGGTGCGCCAGCGCTACAAGGAAAGCGCCGACCTGATCAAGATCACCGCCACCGGCGGGGTGCTGTCGTTCGCCAAGAACGGGCAGAACCCGCAGTTCACGGTGGAGGAAATCAGGGCCATCGTCGACACCGCGCGCGACTACGGCATGAAGGTTGCCGCGCATGCCCACGGCGATGACGGCGCGCGCCGCGCGGTGCTCGCCGGCGTGGACTCGATCGAGCATGGCACCTACCTGAGCAACGACACGATGCGCCTGATGCGGGAGAAGGGCACCTGGTACGTACCGACCATCTCCGCCGGCGTGTTCGTCGGCGAGATGGCCATCGAACCCGGCTACTACCCCGAGATCGTGCGGCCCAAGGCGCTCGCCGTGGGGCCCCTGATCCAGAAGACCTTTGGCCGGGCGTGGAAGGCGGGCGTGAGGATCGCCTTCGGCACCGACGCCGGCGTGTTTCCGCACGGCAGAAACGCGCGTGAGTTCGAACTGATGGTCGGCGCCGGCATGCCACCGATGGCGGCCATCCAGTCCGCCACCCGCAACGCGGCCGAGCTGCTCGGCGAATCGGCGACCCTGGGCAGCATCACGGTCGGCAAGCTGGCCGACGTGGTGGCGGTCGATGGCGATCCGCTGGAGGACGTGACCCGCCTGGGGTCGATGGCGTTCGTGATGAAGAACGGAGTGATCTACAAGTCGCCCTGAAGGCCGCTCACCCACCCCATTGGTCGTCCGCGCTGTCCCGCAACTCCCAGGCCTCATGGAAGCGGCGTGGGGGTCGCGATCCGTTCGCGCGCGCCGACCTGCGGCCGTACCGCGCGCGGAGCCGGCCACCGGCGCGGGGGAAGCCCCCACTTGGCAACCGTCCCCCAATCCCCACAATGGGGGCATCTCCTCCAGGCAGGACCCCCATGGCCACCTCACCCTACGTGTTCGACGTCACCCAGGCCGATTTCGAACAGAAGGTCCTCGTCGCTTCGACGCAGGTTCCGGTGCTGGTCGACTTCTGGGCGCCCTGGTGCGCGCCGTGTCGCGCGCTGGCGCCGGTACTGGACAAACTCGCCGAGGAGCAGCGCGGCAAC
Organism: Proteobacteria bacterium UBA4656; assembly: GCA_002405525.1. Classification (GTDB taxonomy): domain Bacteria; phylum Pseudomonadota; class Gammaproteobacteria; order Xanthomonadales; family Ahniellaceae; genus UBA4656. The sequence goes on along the minus strand of DHLY01000102.1, from coordinate 28,390 downwards.
CTGCTGGTCGCGAAGGTCAACACCGACGAACAGATGCAACTGGCAGCACTGTTCGGCATCCGCTCCCTGCCGACCGTGATGCTGATCCGCGACGGGCGTCCGGTGGACGGCTTCATGGGCGCACAGCCGGAGTCCGTCATTCGCCAGTTCCTCGCCCCGCACCTCGGCGACCTGCCGCCGCCGGACGACGAGCCGGCGCCGGAAGACGAACAGGCGCCGCTGGCGCCGGAGGACGTGGTCGCGCTGCTGCGCGAGCGCGTCGCGGCCGAGCCGGACAAGGATGAACCGAAGCTCGAACTCGCGCGCGCCCTGATGGCGACGGGCGCCGTCGACGAGGTCGAGGCCATCCTCAACCACCTGCCCGCCAATCTCGCCGAGGGCGACGCGGCGAAGACCCTGCGCGCGCAGCTCAGCTTCGCGCACGCGGTCAACGGCGCGCCGTCCGCGCGCGAACTGGCGGCGGCGATCGAGGCCGAACCGGGGAACCTGCGCGCGCGCCACCAGCTCGGCACACGTTTCCTGCTGGCCGGTGAATACGCCGAGGCAGTCGAGCAGTTCCTGGAGATCATGCGCCGCGATCGCGGATTCGACGATGACCTGGGCCGCCGGACCCTGATCCAGTCCTTCTCGCTGATCGACGACGCCGACCTGGTGGCGGCGACGCGGCGCAGGATGGCGTCGATGATCTTCTGAGCGAAGCCACCCGCGGGCGGCGGCTGGCGCAGACGAGCGCCAGATGCCGGCGAGCAATCGTGCGCTGACGTCGAGCGCGCGTGCGCGCCCCCTCGCCCGACCATTGCCCACCCGGGAGACACGGGTCGCCCTGCAGCCGCTCAGCGCGGGCCCGGGCGAGCGTTGCCGCGCAGCAGGTCCCACAGCAGCCGGTGGTTCGCCGCGATGAACCAGTGCGGCGGGAAGTCCTTTCGCAGGACCCGCAGGTCGCCGATCAGCGCGTTGCGTTCGAACAGCCGGTGGCCGAGCAGCCCGGGGGCGGCATGCACCACCGGGAACAGCAGCACCAGCCACGGCCAGGGGGACAGCAGGGTCGTAGGCAGCCAGACGATGCCGGCCAGGGTGCCGATCACGTGCAGCGCGACGTTGCCGGGCGCCGCATGCTCGGGAAGGTAGTGCGAACGGTAGAAGCCTTCGAAGTCCGTCGTCCGGGTCGCGTCGGGTGCGGCATCGGGTGTCATGTCCTGCGTCCTCCGCGGCCGGTGGTCGCGGACCATCCACGCCCTTGCCGCCGCCGATTCACTATGCGAGCCTTTGCTCGTTTCCACCACTCGCATTCCGATGGCATCCGGATCGCGCCTCGCGCCGCGCAAAGCCCCGCGCCAATCGCGCTCGACGGCGACCGTGGCCTGCATCCTCGAAGCCGCGACTCGCATCCTGGACCGCGACGGGCTGGCGGGGTTCAACACCAACCGGGTGGCGGAGGTCGCCGGGGTGAGCGTGGGATCGGTGTACCAGTACTTCCCGAACAAGGACGCGCTGGTGGCCGCCCTGGTCGAGCGCGCACAGAACGACCTCGCGACCGGGATTGAGTCCGCGATCGCGGCCTGCGTTGACCGGCCGCTCGACGAATCGCTGGCGCTGCTGGCGTCGCTGGCGGTCCGGCAGCAGTATCAGCGGCCGCTGCTCGCCGCCGCGCTCGACCACGAGGAGCAGCGCCTGCCGCTGGGCAATCGCCTGCGCCGCACCGAGTCGCGGATCCTGCGCGCCATCGGCCGACTGCTTGCGCGCCACCGCGCCAGCCTCGACCCGCACCTGCCGCGCGAGGCGGCCCGAGACTGCTTCGCGCTCACCCGCGCGCTGGTGGAGGCGGACGTCGGTCGCCGCCGCCGCCCGCCGCCGGGGCTCGATACGCGGATCGTGCGTGCGCTGCTCGGCTACCTCAGGCCGGCGCGCCCGCCAGCCGTTCGCGCACCACGGCCTCGGCCTGCGCGCTGACCGCGTGCGGCGCCTGACTGGCGTCGATCCAGGCCGCCGCCGACGGCCGCTCGAAGCGTTCCGCCACCGCGTCGACCAGACGCGGCGTTCGATCTGCGGCCGGGTGTGCGGCGCCGTCCGCCGCGACCCGCTCGCGGGCGAGCGCCGCCGGCAGGTCCAGCCACAGCAGCACCCACGCCGCGCCGGCCGCCCGCGCAACCGCGGCCGCCTTCACACGCTCGCGTTCGCGCGAGAGCGTGATGCCGTCGAGCACGGTCGCGCAGCCGAGCGTCAGGTTGACCCGCGCCGCCAGCAGCGCGGCGCGGAACGCAGCGCGCCTCTCCATCGGCGACCAGCGGCAATCGGGGAACATCGCCCGACGGATCTCATCACGGCAGGCCCGGCGCAGGCCGAGCGCGCCCGCGAGATGCGCGGCCACGGTCGATTTTCCCGCCCCGGGCAGGCCCGCGATCCCGACCAGCACCAGCCCCGCGCCGTGCGCCATCCCGCCCCTTTTGCCGCAGCGAGCGGCAGCATGTCGCGTCGCGTCGCGAAGCCTAGCAGGGTGTCGGGAACCGTCCTGCGAGCATGCGGCATGGATGCACGCTGGCTAGTCGATCACGCAAACCATCGACCCGGTGGGAGCGAGGCCGGACACGCGCCGGACTCGCAAGGTCGAGAAAGTGCAGGAACGCCCTTGCTCGCCGGCCTGCCAGGGCACCTCCGGACAAGCACCCGCGCCCCTGCGGCGTGCGCCTGGTGGTGGACGCGCGCCGAAGCAATACGGGTCTGGATGCCTGTTCGGAAACTCACCACCCCACGGCGCTCCGCCCTGCCCGCGGCGGCGGCGCTGGCCCCGACCACTGCCTTGCGGCACCATCGGGGCATGGCCACGTCCGCACCGCCGCCCAGCCTCGCGCGCCGCCTGCACCTGCAGCGCTATCTGGTGACCGGCCTGCTCACCCTGCTGCCGCTGTGGCTGACCTGGGTTGTGTTCGAATTCCTGTTCCGGCTGCTGTCCGGGATGTCGGCGCCGTGGTCCGGCGCGATCGCAGCGCGCCTGGCGCAGGCCCATCCGGGCGCGCTCGGATGGCTGGACGAGCCCTGGGTGCAGTCACTGTTCGCGCTGCTCGCGACCCTGGCCGTGATCTACCTCGTCGGATTGCTCGCCACGCGGGTGTTCGGCCAGCGAATGCTCGGCGCGGTCGACTCGCTGATCGCGCGCATCCCGCTCGCGCAGACCGTCTACGGCGGGGCGAAGAAACTGCTCGACATCATGCAGACCAAGCCCGACGGGGCGCAGCGCGTGGTGCTGATCGACTTTCCGCACGCCGGCATGAAGACCGTGGGGCTGGTGACGCGCGTGTTCCGCAACGTCGCCGACGGCCGCGAGTACGCCGCGGTCTACGTGCCGACCACGCCGAACCCGACCTCGGGCTACCTGGAGGTGGTCCCGGTCGAGGACCTCACCACCACCGACTGGACCATGGACCAGGCGATGGCCTTCATCATCTCCGGCGGCGCGATCGCCCCGGATCCGGTGTCCTTCGGGCGCCGCGGCGACGCGTGAACCGGGAGCGATCGATGCACGGCGCCGACACACCGCGCACGCAGCGCCTGTTCGTGGTGCTGGCCGGCTTCTTCGTCTGCAATGCGCTGATGGCGGAGTTCATCGGCGTGAAGGTATTCGCCCTGGAACCGACGCTGGGCATCGATGACGTCGGCTGGAGCCTGTTCGGAATCAGCGGCACGCTCAACTTCACCGCCGGCGTGCTGCTGTGGCCGGTGGTGTTCGTGATGACGGACATCGTCAACGAGTTCTTCGGCCGCCGCGGGGTACGCTTCATCTCGTGGCTGGCGGTGTTCCTCATCGTCTACGCCTTTCTGTTCGCCTACCTCGCGATCCGCCTGGTGCCGGCCGGGTTCTGGGTCGGCGCGGGCGCTTCGCAAGGCGTGGACGACATGCAGGTCGCGTTTGCGGCGATCTTCGGCCAGGGCATGTGGACCATCGCCGGCTCGGTGACCGCGTTCGCGGTCGGCCAGGTGGTGGACGTGGCGATCTACCATCGCGTGCGCCGCTTCACCGGCGAGCGCATGATCTGGCTGCGCGCGACGGGGTCCACCCTGGTCTCGCAACTGGTGGACAGCTTCATCGTGCTCCACATCGCCTTCGTGCTGGGACCTCAGCAGTGGAGCACCGAGCAGTGGCTGGCGGTGGGCACGGTGAACTACCTGTACAAGGCGCTGATCGCCGTGCTGCTGACGCCGGTGATCTACTTCGGCCACCGCGCGATCGAGGCCTGGCTCGGCCGCGAGACCGCGGACGCGCTCAAGCGTCGGGCGGCCGCCGGCGGCTGAACCGTCGGTCGGCGGTGCACCCGCGGCATCAGTCGGCCGGCACGGCGCAGATCCGCACTTCGACCTTGGCGGTATTGGGGTCGATCGGCGGCTTGCACTCGAGTTCGGCGATGCGGGTGCCCGCTTCCGCTCGGCGCTCGCAGAAGACCCCGGTGGCCTTGCTGCCGAAGCGCGCGACGTAATCGGCGGCAAGCTCCTCCGAAGCCGAGCGGTACTCGGCCGGGATCAGCGGCTCGATGCGGCGCAGCGCCTTGACGTAGGCGGGGTCCCTCGACTCCGCGGCGACCGTGTACCAGGCGAACGCCCGCATGCCGTCGGGCGGCGTCCCTTGACCCAGCAGGAACATGGTGCCGAGCGCGAACTGGCTCGACTTGTCGCCGAGGCAGGCGTTGCGCGCGTAGAGGCCGAACGCGCGGCCATAGTCCTCGCGTTCGTAGGCCGCGTGGGCGTCCTTCATCATGTAGCGCCAGTCGCGGAAATCCATGGTCTGCCAGCCATCGCGGGCGTTGGCGACACCGGCAAGAGCCGCCACGAGGCCGGCGGCGAGGGCGAAACGGATGACGAACTGCATGGCGAATCCTCCGGGTCATGAACCAGCATGCCGCGGAGAGTGCCGCGGCATGCCGGAATCTCACTGCATCGATGAGATGTCGACACAGTGCCGGAAGTTCCGTGCCGCAAGTCACGACGGCGGGCATGCGGCCCGCCGCCGACCTGCCCTCGATCACTCCCGCGGCAGGATCACCGCGTCGATCACGTGGATCGTGCCGTTGCTGGCGGCGATGTCGGTCGTCACGACCTTGGCGCCGTCGACCGTTACCGTGCCGCCGTTGACGGCGATCTTCACTTCCTGGCCGTTGACCGTCTTGGCGCCGGTCAGCTTGACCACGTCGGCCGCCTTCACGTTGCCCGGCACCACGTGGTAGGTCAGGATCGCGGTCAGCTTGGCCTTGTTCTCCGGCTTCAACAGGTCCTCGAGCGTTCCGGCCGGCAGCTTCTCGAACGCGGCGTCGGTCGGTGCGAACACGGTGAACGGACCCTTGCCCTCCAGCGTGGCCACCAGGTCGGCGGCCTTCAGCGCGGCGGTGAGGGTCTCGAAGTCGGCATTGGTGCTGGCGATGCCGACGATGCTGGGCTGGCCGGCCTTGGCGCCGTGATCGTCGGCAGCAACCGTCAGACTGAATGCGCCCGCGAGCGCGAGGGTGGCGGCGAACAGCGACTTGCGAAGGGACATGCGGATTCTCCTGGGGTTGCGCGCAGCAGCCTGCACGTGGTGTCACCCTCGCAGGTCGTATGTTCGGCGGCGGTCGATGAACGGTGAGGCGCGTCTTCGCGGACGTGCATCCGGCGTCAGCATCGCGTTGCTCGCCGATGAAGCGCGCGTGCCGGCAGCGTGAGCGTTCGCGGTGCGGCGCTGGAATCCCGCGCGAACGCGCGCCGCATGGGTCTCTTCCATGGCGAACCGGTCGCCGCCCCGGAACCGCACCCTGGGTCGCGCCCGGGGAATGCGCGCCCGAGCGCCGGATCGTCCCCGGGCCGTCGGTGGCCCGCCGCCGGGGATCGCCGTCACACCACGCCTCGGCCGCCAGCGAGCGGCCAGCCAGCCAGTTCACGGTAGCGTGTGCCGTCGTCGCGCACCGCGCTGTCGACCAGCGACAGCCGACCCATCGGCAGCGGCACGTGCGGCATGCAGTCGCCGGGATCGGTCACCGGCGCGCATGGGTCGACGACCCGCGCCAGCGTCAGGTGGGCGCGGAAGCGGCGGCACTGGGGCTCCACCCCCGCTTTCCGCAGCACCGGCTCCAGTGCGGCCGCGACACGCTCCAGCGCACCGTGCGAATCGACCTGGAGCACCATCACGCGCGGCGCCGCGGTCGACGGCCACCAGCGCAGCGCGGCGGTGTGCGCGGCGACCGGCCGGACGCCGGCGGCGAACATGGACAGCGCGGCGGCGACGCGCTGCTCGCGCTCGTACAACAGTTCGCCGAGGAACCACAGGGTGACATGCAGGTCGGCGGGCGCGACCCAGCGCAGGCCCTGCCGGGGGAAACGCGGGCGCAGCAGCTCCTGCAGCGCGGCCAGCGACTCGCGCGCCGCCGGCCCGGCCATCCAGCCCACGAACAGGCGCCGCACGGCGCTATCCTGTGCGGCAACGATGGCTGGTGGAGTCGGGTCCATGCGGATCGAGTTCTTCGGTGCGGCCGGCGAGGTCACCGGGTCCTGCCACCTGCTGCACGTCGGCGAGCGGCGCGTGCTGCTCGACTGCGGCATGGTGCAGGGCGGTCGCGACGAGCGTAGCCGGAATGCGGCGAGGTTCGCTTTCGACGTGCGGGCGCTGGACGCGATGGTGCTCTCGCACGCGCACATCGACCATGTGGGCCGGCTGCCGCTGCTGTCGCGCCGCGGCTACCGCGGCCCGGTCTTCACCCACCGCGCCACCGCCGACCTCGCCCGCATCATGCTCGAGGACGCGGCAAGGCTGGCGATGGCCGACGCCGAGCACGAGAACCGCCGCCGCGCGCGGCGCGGGCAGAAGCGAATCGAGGCGCCCTACGACCTCGACGACGTCAACCGCGCCCTGCGCCAGCTGGTGCCGCTGGAATACGGCGAGGAACGCGAGATCCTGCCCGGCGTGAGGCTGGTCCTGCACGATGCGGGACACATCCTCGGTGCCGCGATCGTCGACGTCGCGGGCGAGTCCAACGGTCGCGAACGGCGCATCGTGTTTTCCGCCGACATCGGCCCGCGCGACGCGCCGGTGATGCGCGACCCGACACCGATCGAACGCGCCGATCTCGTGGTGATGGAGTCCACCTACGGCGACCGCATGCATCGCTCGCGCGAGGACACGGTGGCGGAACTGGGCGCGATCTTCCACCGCGCGCACGCCGAGGGCGGCATGGTGCTGGTCCCAGCCTTCGCGGTCGGCCGCAGTCAGGAAATCCTGTACTGGATGGCGCGGCACTACGAGGCCTGGGGACTCGATGGCTGGCGGATCGCGCTGGATTCACCGATGGCCGCCAGGGTGGTCGAGCTCTATCGCCGCCACCTGACGCTGCTCGACGAGGAGGCGCGCTCGATCTGGAAGGGACGCGAACCGTTCCAACTGCCGAACCTCGCCACGACCGTCGAGCCGGCCGAGTCGCAAAAGCTCAACGAATTGCGCGGCGGAGCGATCATCATCGCCGGCTCCGGCATGTGCAACGGCGGGCGCATCGTGCACCACCTGCGCCACCACCTCTGGCGGCCTTCCACCCACGTGGTGATCGCAGGCTATCAGGCCCACGGCACGCTCGGCCGCGACCTGGTCGAACGCAAGCGCTTCGTGCGCATCTTCGGCGAGCAGGTCCGGGTCGCAGCCCAGGTCCACACCATCGGCGGGCTGTCCGCCCATGCCGACCAGGGCGGCCTGCTGGCGTGGTACGGACACTTCCGAGATCGACCGCCGGTGTGGCTGGTGCACGGCGAGGACAAGGCGCGCGAGGTGCTGGCGGAAAAACTCGCGCGTCGCTTCGGCTGCAAGGTGGGGCTGGCCAAGCCCGGCGGGTCGGCGGACGCCTGAATGCGGCGTGTCCGGCCCGCCGCGCGCCGAGGCCTCCTCAGTCGCGCGGCGCCGCCTGCAGTAGGGCGAATGCCTCGCGCGCCATCTCGGACTCCTCGTCGCACGCGACGATGCGCACCGCAACCTGGCTGCCGTCTGCTTCCAGTACTTCCGCGTGTGCGGCATTCGCCGCCGGATCGATCGCCAGGCCGAGGAATCCGAGCCGCGCACAGGCCACGGCGCGGATCGGCGCCGCGTGTTCGCCGATCCCGCCACTGAAGACCAGCGCGTCGATGCCGCCGAGAGTCGCGGCCATCGCGCCGACGCCGCGGATCAGGTGGTGCACGTAGAGGTCCACCGCCTCGCGCGCCGCAATGGCGTCGCTTTCCAGCAGGACCCGCATGTCGGCGCTCAGACCCGACACGCCCAGCAGCCCGGACTCCCGGTACAGCAGCCGCTGCAGGTCCGCCAGCGGCATCCCGCGCGGCCCGGCGAGGTCGAGCACCGCACCGGCATCGAGCGCGCCGCAGCGCGTTCCCATCGGCAGCCCGTCCAGCGCGGAATAGCCCATGCTCGCGTCGACGCTGGCGAATCCGGCCAGCGCGCACAGGCTGGAGCCGCCGCCGAGGTGGGCGACGACGGCGCGCCGCGCGTGCGGCAGCGCGGCGCGCAGGCGGCGCGCGGCGTGGGCGTGGGCAAGACCGTGGAAGCCGTAGCGACGAATGCCTGCATCGTGCAGGCGCCGCGGCAGGGCGAAGCGCCGCGCGGCGTCGGGCCAGTGCGCGTGGAAGGCGGTGTCGAAACAGGCCACATGGCGCGCCGCAGGAAAGGCCGCGCGCGCGGCGGCGAGCGCCGCCAGGTTGGCCGGCTGGTGCAGCGGCGCCAGCGACACGAGGTCGCGCAGCGCGGCCTCCGTCGCGGCGTCGATCTCCACCGCGGCGGTGAACCGCGGGCCGCCGTGCACGATGCGGTGCGCGACCACGGCCGGCGCGCCGAAGCGCTCGCCGGACAGCGCGGCCAGCAGCTGGTCGGTCGCGCCCGCGACGTCCGTCCCGACGGCGCAGGCCCGCACCGCGTCGCCGGCGCGCAGTTCGCCCCGCGCGAGGTCGACCTGCGCTCGCCAGCGGGACGGTGCGTCGGCGGCATCGAACCACCCGGCCTTGAGCGAAGCCGAACCGGCATTGAGCGCCAGCAGAGCCATCGCGCTCAGGCCGGCGACCGCTGCGCCGCGCGGGCCGCGAGTAGCCGGCCGAGCGCGCAGGACGCCAGCCGCGTGTATCGGCTGTCCGCGCGCGAGGTCAGGATCACCGGCACCCGCGTGCCGAGCACGATCCCGGCGGCGTCGGCCTTCATCATGAAGGTGAGCTGCTTGACCAGGATGTTGCCGCTGTCGAGGTCGGGCGCGACGAGGATATCGGCCGCGCCGCCGACCGCAGACTGGATGCCCTTGATCCGCGCCGAATCGGGGTCGATCGCCGCGTCGAGGGCGAGCGGGCCCTCCAGCACCCCGCCGGTGATCTGGCCGCGGTCGGCCATCTTGCACAGCGCAGCGGCATCGAGCGTGGAAGGGATCTTCGGGTTGACCGTCTCCACCGGCGCCAGCAGCGCGACCCGCGGCCGGTGGATGCCGAGGCGCTGCGCGAGTTCGATCGCGTTCTGGCAGATGTCGGCCTTTTCGCCGAGGCCCGGAAAAATGTTGATCACCGCGTCGGTGACCAGCAGCGGGCGCGGAAAACCCGGCACGTCGACCACGAACACGTGACTGGCTCGGCGGCCGGTGCGAAGCCCGGTGTTGCCGTCGAGCACGGCGTGCAGGAACTCGTCGGTGTGCAGGCTGCCCTTCATCACCGCGTCCGCCCTGCCGGCGCGCACCAGCGCCACCGCCGCCGCAGCGGACGCCACGCTGTGCTCGGTCGGCACCCGTTCGAGGTCGGCGATGCCGACGCCGGATTCCGCCGCCAGCCGCTCCAGGCGCACCGATGGGCCGACCAGGATGGCGCGGATCAGCCCTGCGTCGTGGGCCTCGCGCGCCGCGCCGAGCGCCTCGGCCGACATCGGATGCGCCACCGCCGTGCGCGGCGGCGGCAGGTGGGCAGTGACGGCCAGCAGGCGGCGGTAGCCGTCGTGCTGGTCGAGGTCGGGTCCGTCGCTGTGCACGTTCATCGGACCTGCTCCCGCAGTCGTGCCAGTTCCGCGCGATCGATCCGCCACACCGGCAGCACGCCGAGCTCGGGGTCGGCCCACGGCGAGCGCCGGTGGAAGAAATCGAGCCGCGCCGCCGGACTGGCGGCGAACGCGGGGTCGGCGAGAGCGCGCGCGAACGCCTCGCCGAGCGCGGGGTCGGCGGCCAGCATGTCGCGCGCCAGTCGCTCGAGCTTGCGCGGATCGGCGTACTCCTTGCGCTCGAAATGGGCGTCGAAGAAGCCCCAGCGCAGCAGGGAGTCGGGCGCGGCGGGCTCGAACAGCTGCACCGCGAGGTCGGCAGCCGGCTGGTCCAGCGGCACCACCAGGCTGCCGGCGGGCAGCGCCACGCTGCGCGCGAGGTCCGCGGCCTCGAACGAGACCAGCGCGTGGCGGCCCTCGAACGGCAGCGGCGCCCACGTCGGCCCGGACACCCGCCAGCCGCGCGCCGCCACCGCGGCGGCCGCCGCCAGCCGGAAGTGCGCCAGTCCGTGCGCCGCGACCCGCGCGATGGCCTCGGCGGCCGAAGGCCGCAACACGTAGGCAGCCGGCAGCGCGACCTCGGCGACCGGCACCATCGCGCGACGGAACGGGACCTCGTAGCGCTGCGGCCGGGACGGGTCGTAGCGGATCCAGGTGTCGCCGGACACGTCGCTGCGCTCCTGCGTGAACGCCACGCCGCGCAGCACGAAGTCCTCGGGCGTGTCGGCGGGCCGGAACGCGACCGCGAGCCGCGGCGCTTCCTGCGCCGCGCGGGCCAGCGCGGCAGCTTCGGCCGTGGCGACCGCCGCGCGCAGCGCCGCGCCGTTGCTGTCGAGTTCGCGCAGCAGCTCCAGCAGCAGGTGGTAGGTGGCCCGGACCCGGCGCCGGTAGGACTTGAGCATGTGCGTTTCGACCAGCAGCCCAGGTCGCCGCCTCAGCGCGGCGTAGCCGGTGGAGAAGCGCGGTCCGGACCCGAAGTTGACCAGTCCGGCGCGCGGATCACGATGGTCGACGAGGTTGATGTACGGCCCCAGCACATGGCCGCGGCGGTCGGTGGCCGGAAACACGCGACCGACCAGCGCCGCCTGCTGCCAGTCCCGGATCGCCTGCGCCTGGTTGCCCCACTCCTCCAGGTACCAGGTCAGGTCGTACTCGTAGTCGGCGCCATTGGTGGTGTGCAGGTCGACCAGCAGGTGCGGCCGCCAGCGGTTCCACAGGCCGAGCCAGGCCCGCATCTCCGGGGCGTCGGCCTTGACGTGATCGCGGTTCAGGTTGAGGTTCTGCGCGGTGGCGCGCCAGCCGACCGATTCCGGACCGTCCTGGTTGACTCGGTTGTGCGGTCCCGAGCGCTCGTGGCCGTCGACGTTGAAGACCGGGATGAACACCAGCACCGTGCCGTCGAGCAGGCCGCGATGGCGCGCGGCGACGGTGAGGTCGCGCAGCAGGGCAAGACCCGCGTCCTTGCCCTCGATCTCGCCGGGGTGGATGCCGGCCTGCACCCACAGCACGCTGTGGCCGCGCGCGTGCGCGCGCTCGGGCGTGAACGCGCGGTCGGCGCTGGCGACCACCACGTGCAGCGGCCGGCCCTCGGCGCTGGTGCCGAAGCGTTCGACGCGCACCGTGTCGGTGGCGGCGGCGAGACGCTCGATCCACGCCATGGTGGCGGCAAGATCGGGCGTGCGCCGGTATCCGGACGCTTCGGCGTCAGTGCGCCAGTCGCCGGCTGGCGCGGCCAGCGGCAGGAGCAAGGCGGACAGGAGGGCGATTGCGCGCACGGGCAGGTCTCTGAAGTTGGTGCCAGTCTAGCCTGACGTCCAGCCGCGCCGTTCGCGCTGCCGGCCGTCGCGTCGCGGCCGCGCATCGCGGATAATCGCCGGCCGTCCGCCGTCGAGCCTCCGATGTCGCCATTCGTTCCCGGGCAGCGCTGGCTGTCCACCGCCGAGCCGGAACTCGGGCTCGGCACGGTGCTGCGCGCCGATCCTCGCCAGGTCCAGGTCCTGTTCGCCGCCACCGGCACCATGCGCGTCTACGCCGTGGCCAGCGCGCCGCTGCTGCGCGCCGCGTTCCGCGTCGGCGACAAGGTCAATGCCAACGGCGCGCGCTTCGTGGTCGAGGAAGTCGAGGACCGCGACGGCGTGCTGCACTACCGCGGCGGCGGCCAGCGCGTTCCCGAGGGCGCGCTGGACGACGTGCAGGACATCTCCAAGGCCGATGATCGCCTGCTCGGCGGCCGCGTCGACCGCCCGGGCGCGTTCGACCTTCGGCTGGAGGCGCTGGAGCGCCGCGCCCAGGCGCGCCGTGACGCCGGCTTCGGCGCACTGTCGGCGCGCATCGACCTGGTCCCGCACCAGCTGCGGGTGGCCGAGATTGCCAGCGAGCGGCGGCCGCCGCGCGTGCTGCTGGCCGACGAGGTGGGCCTGGGCAAGACGATCGAAGCCTGCACCGTGATCGCGCGTCTGGTCGCCTCCGGGCGCGCCGGGCGCGTGCTGGTGCTGCTGCCCGAGGCGCTGGTTTATCAGTGGTTCGTCGAGCTGCGCCGTCGCTTCAATCTCGACTTCGCGATCTTCGACGAGGAGCGCGCGGAGGCGATCGAAGCGGCCGGCGATGGGCGCAATCCATTCCTCGACGAGCAGATGGTGATCACCGACCTGGGTTTCCTCGCCGGCCGGGGCGAGCGCGCGAAGGCCGCGCTGAAGGCCGGCTGGGACCTGCTGGTAGTCGACGAGGCGCACCATCTGGCCTGGTCGCCGGAATCGGCGAGCCGCGAGTACCAGCTGGTGGATACGCTGGCCCGCCGTACTCCGGGCGTGCTGCTGCTCACCGCCACCCCGGAGCAGCTCGGCCGCAGCGGACACTTCGCGCGGCTGCGCCTGCTCGATCCGGCGCGCTACCACGATCTGGAGGCATTCCAGCGCGAAGGTGCGCAGTATCTCGCGCTGTCGCGGCTGGCCGCGCGGCTCGATGCCGGCGAGGGGCCGACGAACGCCGACCTGGCGGAACTGGAACGCCTGCTCGGCCCGGAAGCGGCGGCGGCCGCGGCGCGCGGCGACGCCGAGGCGCGCACCGCCGCGCTGCGGCAGCTGGTGGACCGGCACGGTACCGGGCGGGTCATGTTCCGCAACCGCCGCGCGGTGGTCGGCGGCTTCCCGCGCCGCGTGCCGCGCATCGCGTTGCTGCCGGCGGCGACCGACGACACCCTGCGCGAGCGACTGGTCGAGGAGTTCCTCGGCGACATCGCCGCGCCGCCCTTCGCCCCGCCGCTGTCCTACCTCGACGATCCACGCCTGGCGTGGCTGGTCGGACTGCTCGACGCGCACGCCGGCGAGAAGTTCCTGCTCATCACCCGCTGCCAGCCCAAGCTGCACGCGCTGGAGGAAGCATTGCGCCTGCGCTCCGGAGTCGCGGTGGCGCGCTTTCACGAGGGGCTCGGCATCGTGCAGCGCGACCGCGCCGCAGCGCACTTCGCCGACCCCGGCGGCGCACGCCTGCTGCTGTGCACCGAGATCGGCAGCGAGGGCCGCAACTTCCAGTTCGCGCAGCACCTCGTGCTGTGGGACTTCCCGCTGGACCCGGACCTGCTCGAGCAGCGCATCGGCCGCCTCGACCGCATCGGCCAGCGCGGCGACGTCAACATCCACGCCTGCGTGTTCGAAAGCAGCGCGCAGCATGCGCTGCTGCGCTGGCTCGACGAGGGCCTGGGCGCGCTCACCGGCAGCCCGGAGGACGGCCGCGAACTGCTCAAGCGCCACGGCGAGCGCGTGGTCGCATGCGCCTTGTCGCTGGCCCGCGGCGACGCCGACGCAGTCGCCAATCTCGACGCGCTGGTGGCCGAGACCGGCGCCGCGCACGCCGACCTCGCCGCCGCCATCGCCGAAGGTCGCGACCGCCTGCTGGAGCTCACCACCCGCCTCGCACCGGGCGCCGAGCGACTGCTGGAGGCATTGGCCGCGGCGGACGCGGACCGCGGCGCAGGCGACTTCATCCTGCGCCTGTTCGAGCATTTCGGGATCGACATCGAGGAACAGGGCCCGCAGTTGTTGCTGCTCGATCCGGAGATGCTCAGCACCGAAGCGTTCCCGGGGCTCGACCAGCCGCGGCAGGCGACCTTCCACCGGCCGACCGCGCTGGCGCGCGAGGACGTCCTGTTCCTGCGCCTCGACCACCCGATGGTGGTGGGCGCGCTCGACCTGCTGCTCGGCGCGGAAACCGGCAACGCGGCCTTCGCGGTCGACGACAGCCTGCCGCCGCGCAGCGCGCTGCTGGAGGCGGTGCTCGTGCTCGAATGCATCGCGCCGCCGAAGCTCGGCGCCGACCGTTTCCTGCCGCCGCTGCCGCTGCGCTGCGTGGTCGATACGCGGCTCGCCGACCGCGGCGAATGGCGCCCCGACGCCGGCGCGCTGGGCCGCTCGGGCGAGCGCAACATCGACGTCGCACGCTACCGCAAGCATCTCGCCGCACTGGTGCCGCCGATGCTCGGCGCCTGTCGCAGGCAAGCCGAGGCGCGCGCCGCCGCGCTGGTCGAGAGCGCGCTGGCGGCTGCGCGAGCCACGCTCGGCGAGGAGATCG
>DHLY01000102.1:2097-13646 GCA_002405525.1 Proteobacteria bacterium UBA4656 | reverse complement strand
CGACGCCGCGCGCGACGAGCTGGCCATGCTGGAGGAACTGCTGCCCAAGGCCAGCCTGCGGCTCGACGCCCTGCGCTTCGTGGCCAGCGTGGATTTCCTGTCGCTTCGGTCCTGACGGTCGCCGAGCCGCGGGCGGGGATCGCAGGGGGCGGGGTGGCGAGGGAGCGAGGCAAGGCGGGGTGCCCCTGCCCGCCGGGCAACGGCCGTGCCTCACGGACGCGGCGGAACGGCCCGCCAGAGGCCCGCGCGCCTTGCTGGCCGGCGGCACAACCGCCGGCGCGGGTGCGGATACCTGTTCAGAGGCTCGCCAGGCGCGCCGACGAAGCCGGCGCATCACCGCATCAGGATCCGTCGCGGGCGGATCGGCAGCCGCCCGCGCCAGTACTGGATCAGCAGCAGGCCGGCCAGCATGCCGCCCAGATGCGCGAAGTGCGCCACGCCGCTGCCATCGCGGGTGACGCCGAGGTAGAGCTCGAGCGCCGCATAGAGGATCACGAACAGCCAGGCCGGCATCGGGATCGGCGGGATGAGCAGAATCACGCGCTCGCGCGGGTAGAACATGCCGAAGGCCAGCAGCACGCCGAACGCGCCGCCGCTGGCGCCGATCGTCGGCACCAGGGCATCGCCGGCCATGGTCCAGCGCAGCGTGAGCAGTTGCGCCACGGCCGCGCCCGCCACGCAGCAGAACCAGTACACGGCGAACGGGCCGCGGCCCAGCAGGCGCTCGATCGGTGGGCCGAACATCCACAGCGCGAAGGCATTCACCAGCAGGTGCAGCAGGCCACCGTGCAGGAAGGAATACGTGACCAACTGCCACGGCGAGAAGTGCACCGCCAGCGTGCCGTGCGGCGAGGGAATGGTGGTCGCCGCGTCCAGCGGCCACAGCGCGAAGGCGACCACCCACGGATCGCCGAGCGTCAGCTGCAGGACAAAACCGCCGGCGAGCGCGACCAGCAGGACGGCGGTGACGGGCGTGAGGCGCTGCATCGGAAGGGCGCACGCGGGACGGAGACGCTACCGTAGCACCATGGCCCCCGGTCACGACCCCATGTCAGCCGCGGGCATCGCGCAGGCGCTGTCGAACGACGGCTGGACGACGATCGACGACTGGCTGCCGCCCGCGCACCGGGCGCGGCTGGCCGCCGCCTGCCGGGACCATGCCGCGGCCGGTCGTCTCGAACCGGCCGCGGTCGGCCATGGCGCCGCGCGCCTGTACGACCCTGCGCTGCGCGGCGACCGCACGCGCTGGCTGAAGCCGGGCGACCCGATCGACCTGCTCGCGATGGCTCCGCTGCAGGCGCTGGCCGCGGCCCTGAATCGCGAACTCTTCCTCGGCCTGCGCCGCGTCGAGGCCCACTACGCCCTGTACCCACCGGGCGCACGCTACGCGCGCCACCGCGACCGCTTCCGCGACGACGACGCGCGCGTGCTGTCGGCGGTGTGCTATCTCAACGCCGATTGGTCCGCCGACTGCGGCGGCGCGCTGCGCATGTATCCGCCGGACGGCGCCGCGCCGCACGACGTGCTGCCAATCGGCGGACGACTGGTGATTTTCCGCGCCGACACCATCGAGCACGAGGTGTTGCCCGCACACCGCGATCGGCTGTCGATCGCGGCCTGGCTGCGCCGCGACTGACGGCACGCTCAGCGCGGCCCCCACAGCGCCGCGTCGAGCGTCGGCGCGTCGGCGAGATCCGCGGCGGCCACCCGTCCATCGACCACCTTGACGCCTTCAGCGCGCAGGCGGCGCACCTGCTCGTCGTGGCCGCGCGATCCCGGCGGAAAGGCGATCCGCCCATCGCTGCGCAGAACGCGATGCCAGGGCAGCCGGAGCGATGCAGGCGCCTGCGACAACAACCGTGCGACCCAGCGCGCGCGGCCCGGCAACCCGGCGCGAGCGGCGACCTGGCCATACGAAGCCACCCGGCCGCGCGGCAACGCGCGGAGCGCGTCGAAGATGCGCTGGCGCGGGTCCGGAACGTCGTCTTCGCGGCTGCCCATGCGCTTGCAGGCGAGTGCGGTGCGTGCAGTAGCATACGCGCAGACCCGACGCAGGACCGCTGCCATGCACAGTTTCGAGGACGTCCGCAGTTACCTCGCCACCCGCCATGCACTGCGCGACAACGACCCGTACGTCATTTCGTTCGACATGGCGCTCGACGACGGGCGCCGGCAGGGCGTGTTCCTGGCCGAGCTCGACACCGACGGCGGGCGCAAGTACCTGAGGGTGAGCACGCCGGTCGCGCCGATCGGCTCGCGCGACGCGATGAAGTGCCTGCGCTTCAACTGGGAGCAGCGAGTCGGCTACCTGGCGCTGTCGGACATCGACGGCGCACCCTACCTGCACCTGTGCGAGAACCGGCCCTTCGAGGGTCTTTCCGAGCGGGAACTGGAGTCGATGATCAATGAGCTCGCCGCGCTCGCCGACAACCTCGAGCGCGCGATGAGCAAGGGCCGCGACGTCGGCTGAGCGGCAGCCGACCGCACGCCATCGCGCGTCATCCGGGCCGTGGTAGTCTCCGGGTGGTTCGCTCCCGGCTGCCGTGGCCCGTGCCGCACTCCGGCGGCGCCCTGAGGGGCCGCGAGCCCCACGTCCGATGCCCTTCGAACTCGCCGTCGTCCTCACCCTGGTCCTGCTGAACGGCTTCTTCGCGCTGTCGGAGATGGCCGTGATGACCTCGCGCAAGAGCCGTCTGCGCCAGCAGGCCAGGAACAGCCGCAGCGCACAGGCCGCGCTGGACCTTTCCGAGCAGCCCGAACGCTTCCTGTCGTCGGTGCAGGTCTATTTGACCGTGCTCACCGTGCTGTCGGGCTACTTCGGCGGCGAGACCATCGGCGTGCGGCTGGGCGCGTTCCTCGGCCGCTTCGAATCGATCGCGCCGTGGGCGGAGGAGATCGGCGTTGGCCTCACGGTGGGCCTGATCTCGATGGCCTTCATCCTGCTCGGCGAACTGGTGCCCAAGCGGCTTGCGCTGGTCGCCCCGGAACGGATCGCCACCTATGTCGCAGTGCCGATGCAGGTCGCCTCGGCCGCCGCCAAGCCGGCGGTGGCGCTGCTGGCGATGCTGACCGAGGGCCTGCTGCGGCTGTTCGGCGTACGCGGCGGCACGGCCGAACAGGTGACGGAGGAGGAAATCAAGCATCTCGTCGCCGAAGGTGCCGAGCAGGGCGTGATCGACGCTTCCGAACGCAACATGGTCAATCGCGCGCTGTCTTTCGGCGAGCGTACCGTGGACAGCCTGATGACGCCGCGCACCGAGATCGCTTGGCTCGACGCCACCGCGCCGCTGGAGCAGAACCTCGCGGTGATGCGCGAATCCCCGTTCTCGCGCTACCCGGTCAAGCGCGGCGGCGAACAGGACGTGCTCGGCGTGCTGCAGTTGAAGGATCTCACCGATTCGCTGGCCGGCAAGCCGGTCGAACTGTTCCGCAGGCTCCTGCCGCCGCTGTACGTTCCGGAGACGGCGCGGGCGGTGTCCCTGCTGGAGAAGTTCCGCGAAACCGAGACACCGCTCGCGCTGGTGGTCGACGAGTACGGCGACATCCAGGGCATGGTCACGCTCAACGACCTGCTGGCTGCGGTGTTCGGCCGCATGGCGCAGGCCGCCGACCACGGCGAGCAGCCCATCGTGCAGCGCGCCGACGGTTCGTGGCTGGTCGACGGACGGGTCGGCGTGGACGACCTGCGCGAACTGCTGGGCCTGGCGCGGCTGCCGCTCGAGGACAAACAGGAATTCCGCACCGCCGCCGGCCTGATGACCGCCCACTTCGGGCGCATCCCGCAGGTCGGCGAGCACTTCGAGGCCGCCGGCTTCCGCTTCGAAGTGGTCGACCTCGATGGCGCACGGATCGACAAGCTGCTGATCGCGCGAGCCGCCGGCTGACGGTCCGCCATGCACAACCACGCCGCGCGCCAGCGCACTTCCGAACTGCTCGCCGCGATTGCCGCCGCGCCCGGCGAGGACGGCGTTGAACTGGGCGAGATCGTCGACACCTTCGGCGTGCGCGGCTTCGGCATTCTGATCGTGCTCGGCACGCTGGCCGCCTTCATTCCCACGCCGGTCGGTGCCGGCGCGATCGCGGGGCCGCTGGTGATGCTTTTCGGCGCGCAGATGCTGTTCGGCATGCGCAAGCCGTGGCTACCGCGCTGGTTGCGCGCGCGCCGCGTGTCGCGGGCGGCGATCGGGCGCTTCGTGGAGCGCATGCGCAAGGTGCTGGTCTGGCTCGAGCGCGCCAGCCGGCCGCGCTGGACGCCGCTGTTCGCGGGCCCCTGGCCTTCGCTGACCGGCCTGTTGGTGATCGGCCATGCGCTGGTGCTGGCGCTGCCGATCCCGCTGACCAACTACCCGCTGGCCCTGGTGCTGACCCTGGCCGGGGTGGCGCTGGTCGAGGACGATGGCGTCGCGCTGCTGGTGGCGTGGCTGCTGATGGCGGCGACCATCGTCACCTTCCTGCTGCTGTCGGGAACCCTGATGGAGTGGGTCGGACACCTGTTCGGCTGAAGCGCACCGGTCGCGCCGCGCTCGGGCGGGCAGCCGCCTTCAGGGCGACGGCTGGCCGCCGTCGGGCGCGGACCGGCGGGCAGCGGCATCGGCCACGCCCGAAAGCCGCGCGCAGCGCTGCGCATCGGCGAGGATCCCGCGCAGGACCAGCACCTCGCGGCGGGTGGGACGCGCGCGCAGGAACAGGCGCCGCAGACGTCGCATCAGGTTGGCCGACCCGCGCCCCTTGAGGAAGTCGATCTCGAACAGCGTGCGGTCGAGGTGGCCGAAAAGGCCCTCCAGGTCCTCCACCGTGGCCGGCGGCTCGGCGCGCGACGGGGCGGTCGGCAGAGCGGCGGGCCGCGCCAGCGCCGCACAGCGCAGTTCATAGCAGAGCACCTGCACCGCCTGCGCGAGATTGAGCGAATCGTAGGCGGGGTCGGCGGGGATGTTGACCGCGGCGTGGCAGCGCTGCACCTGCTCGTTGCTCAATCCGGAGCTCTCGGTGCCGAACACGATCGCCACCGCGCCCTTGCCTGCGTCCGCGACCGCCCATGGCGCCGCCTCGCGGGGGCTGAGTTCCGGCATCGGTACGCTGCGCGGCCGCGGCGTGCAGCCGAACACCAGCGCGCAGCCGGTCAGCGCCGCGTCGAGGTCGGGTACCACGCTGGCGGCAGCCAGCACGTCGTCGGCGCCAGCGGCCAGCGCCGTAGCCTCGGGATGCGGGAAGTGGCGAGGGGCGACCAGCACCAGCCGCGCCAGGCCCATGGTCTTCATCGCACGGGCTGCCGCGCCGATGTTGCCCGGATGGGTGGTGGCGACCAGCACGATGCGGATGGCGGGCAGCGCGGCGAGGCTCATGCCCCGATTGTCCCCGATCGCGCATCCGCGCGTGAGGTTGCCCGGCGCCGCCCGCCAGCCGCGCCCGACCGGGCGGGACGCTCTGGTAACCTTCGCGCCCCGCGCCCGACGCGGGGCTGCTCTGTCCATCACCCGCACCGGAATTCCGCCATGCGCCTGGGCGCCCTCAACATCGCGATCAAGGCCGCTCGCGCGGCAGGCACCGCCATCGTGCGCTCCCTGAACCGCCTGGACAGCATTCCGGTGGTCGAGAAGCAGCGCTACGACTTCACCACCGAGGTCGACCGCGCGGCGGAGACGGAAGCTCTGCGCGAGATCCGCCGCGCCTTCCCCGACCACGCCGTGCTGGCCGAGGAGAGCGGTGCCAGCGGCAGCGACAAGGCCCGCTTCACCTGGGTGATCGATCCACTGGACGGCACGAGCAACTTCCTGCGCGGCCTGCCGCACTACGCGGTCTCCATCGCGCAGCTCGACCGCGGCGAAGCCGTGCTCGGCGTGGTCTACGACCCGGTGCGAGACGAACTGTTCGTGGCCGCGCGCGGCGCCGGCGCAACCCTCAACGAACGCAAAGTGCGGGTCGCCCAGCGGCTCGGCCTCGAAGGCGCGCTGATCGCGACCGGCCTGCCCTATCGCCAGCGCCAGCACCTGGGCCCGCAACTGGGCATGCTCCGCGCGCTGCTCGGCGAGGCGGAGGACATCCGCCGCACCGGCTCGGCCGCGCTGGACCTGTGCTACGTGGCTTGCGGGCGGCTCGACGGCTACTTCGAGATCGGCCTCAAGCCCTGGGACATCGCCGCCGGCGCGCTGATTGTGCGCGAGGCCGGCGGCCGGGTGACCGACTTCCGGGGCGAGCCGGGCTTCATGGGCTCCGGCAACGTGGTCGCCGCCAACCTCAAGGTGGGCGACGCGATGCTGGCCGCAATCCGACCCGAACTGTCTCCGGAACTGGCGCGCCAGTAAGGCGCGCCCTGCGGGGCGCGGCGCCGTCGCTCAGGGTCGACGCTCGAGTTCGGCCAGGTCGCGCGCCTTCGGCAGCAGGTCCTGCTTCTGTACGCCCAGCAGCAGCAGCAGCGGGCAGGCGACGAAGATCGAGGACAGGGTGCCGATCACGATGCCGATCATCTGCGACTCGGCCATCAGCTCCAGCGAGCTGCCGCCGTATAGGTACAGCGCCAGCACGGTGAGGAAGGCCACCACCGAGGTGAGGATGGTGCGCGACAGCGTCTGGTTGACCGAGCGGTTGAGCACCTCGACCGGACTGAGCTTGTGCAGGGCGCGGAAGTTCTCGCGCACGCGGTCGAACACCACGATGGTGTCGTTGATCGAGAAGCCCATCACCGACAGGATGCCGGCCAGCACCACCAGGTCGAACTCCTTCTGGGTGAGCGAAAACCACCCCACCACCAGCACCACGTCGTGCATGGTGGTGATGATCGCGGCGACCGCGAACTTCCACTCGAAGCGCGCCGAGATATAGACGAGGAAGCCGAACGCGACCACCATCACCGCGATCAGGCCGTTCTCGGCGAGCTCCTTGCCGACCTGCGGGCCGACGAAATCCGAGCGCTTGACCGTGGCCGGATTGTCGGGCGACGACACCGCGCGCAGCACCGAGTCGGCAGTCTGGTCGATGGCCGACTTCGCCGGTTCGGCGCCGTCCGCGGCGGGCTGCGCGCCGGCCGTGCCCCCCTGCGGACGCAGGCGCACCGCCACCTCGTTGCTGGCGCCGAACGTCTGCACCACCGCGCTCTCGTAGCCGGCCCGCTCCAGCGCGCCGCGGATCGCCGGCAGATCGGCCGGCTTCTCGAAGGTCAGTTCGACCAGCGTGCCGCCGGTGAAGTCGAGGGCGAAGTTGATGCCGCGCAACGGGAAGGCCGCGATCGCCACCAGCAGCAACAGCGTCGCAACGGCCACCGCGGCCACGCGCAGCCGCATGAAGTCGAAGTTGGTGTTCGGCTTGACGATTTCGATGGGCATGGGCTGGGCCGTTCAGATCGCGATGCCGGCCAGCTTGCGCCGGCGGCCATAGATGAGGGTGGCCACGCCGCGCGAGACGGACACGGCGGTGTACATCGAGGTCAGGATGCCCACGCACAGAGTGATCGCGAAGCCCCTGACCGGCCCGCTGCCGAAGGCGAACAGGGCGATGCCCGCCAGCAGCGCGGTGATGTTGGCATCGGCGATGGTCCCGGACGCCTTGTCGTAACCGGTCTGGATGGCCGACAGCGGCGAATTGCCGAGGCGCAGTTCCTCGCGGATGCGCTCGTTGATCAGCACGTTGGCATCCACGGACATGCCGATGGTCAACGCCAGTCCCGCCAGACCCGGCAGGGTCATGGTGGCCCCGAGCACCGACATGATGGCGACCACCAGCAGCAGATTCAGGAGCAGGGCCGCGCAGGTCACCACACCGAACATGCGGTAGTAGAACAGGAAGAACGCGAGGGTGAACAGGAACGCGAACGCCACCGCGTTGCGCCCGCTTTCGATGTTGTCGCGACCGAGGCTGGGGCCGATGATGCGCTCCTCGACGATGTCGATGGGCGCGGCCAGCGCGCCGGCGCGCAGCAGCAGCGCGAGTTCTGCGGCCTCGTCCGCCGAATCGAGGCCGGTGGTCTGGAACTGCTTGCCGAACGGCTCGCGCACGTTGGCGATCGAGATCACCTCTTCCTTCACCCGCTGGGTGCGCACTTCCTTGCCGTCGACCATGTTCACCTCCGGCAAGCGTTCGATGAACACCACCGCCATGCCGTTGCCGACGTTGTCGTTGGTGAAGTCGAGCATGCGCTGCCCGCCGACGTTGTCGAGGCGCACCAGGACCATCGGCGTGCCGCTCTGCTGATCGATGCCGCTGGATGCGTCCACCAGCTGGTCGCCGGTGGCGATCACCTGCTTGCTCAGCAGCACCGGCTGGCCGTCTCGCGTGTAGTACAGGCGGGAATTCGGCGGCACCCGGCCGGCCACCGCATCGGCGGCGCTGCCTCGCTGGTCGACCGCACGGTACTCCAGCGTCGCGGTGGCGCCGAGGATGCGCTTGGCCGCTGCGGTGTCCTGCACGCCGGGCAACTGGACCACGATCCGCGAAGCGCCCTGCTGCTGGATGTTCGGCTCGGCCACGCCGAGCGCATTGATGCGGTTGCGCAGGGTGGAAATGTTCTGCTGCAGGGCGGCGTTCATCTCCTGCCGCACGGCCGCCTCGCTGATGGTGGCCACCAGGGTCACGCCACCCTCGACCGCCGGACCGTCGGCCAGGGTGACCGTGGGCAGGTCGGTGGAGATGCGGGTGAACGCGGCATTGCGGTCGGCGTCGGTCGGCAGCGTGACCACGATGCCCTGCGCGCCGCGCGTCACGGATCGGTAGCGGATGTCGTTGTTGCGCAACATGGAGCGGATGTCGTCGGTCTTGCGCTCGGCCTGCTTCTCCAGCGCGGCGCGCTGGTCGACTTCCATCAGGAAGTGCACGCCGCCACGCAGGTCGAGACCCAGCGCCATCGCCTTGCCGCCGACCGCGGTCAGCCAGCCGGGCACGGTGGACGCAAGGTTGAGCGCCACGTTGTAGCCCGCGCCGAGTTCGTTCGCCAGCGCTTCGCGGGCCGGCAACTGCGCTTCGGAGTCGGCCAGCCGCACCAGCAGCCGCTTCGCGTCCTCGTCGAGGTCGATGCGCTTGAAGGCGATCTCGCGCTCCTCGAGTTCGGCCTGCACGCGCTCGCGCAGGGCCTGGTCGATCGTGTTGCCGCGGTTGGCCGAGACCTGCACCGCCGGGTCCTGCGGAAACAGGTTCGGCAGGGCGTAGAGCACGGCCAGCGCGACCACGGTCGCGGCGACCACGAACTTCCAGCGTGCGTATTCGAGCATGAGGATTTCCTGCGGGCGGCCCGTGCGCGGGCCGCGGGGCTCAGGCGGACTTCAGCGTACCCTTGGGCAGGACCGTGACCACGGCCTGCTTCTGCACCTTGACCTGCACGCCGTCGGCGATCTCGAGGGTGACGATCGATTCGGCGATCTCGGCCACCCGGCCGAGCAGGCCGCCGGCGGCCACCACCTCGTCGCCCTTGGCCAACCCGGCCAGCAGGGTGCGGTGCTCCTTGGCCCGCTTCATCTGCGGGCGGATGGCGATGAACCAGAACACCACGAAAAACAGCACCATCATGATCAGCGGCGACAGCAGGCTCGGCTGCTGCGCGGCGGCACCCTGCGCGTGGGCGGAAGCGATCAGGAAGTCCATGGGTTCATCCGGAGGTGGGTTGGGGGGCTGGCGCAGCGCCGGCCCGGTCGGGAAAAAAAGGCGCCGGATTATGCCATGCCCCCCCGAGGGCCGCACGAACGGTCCGCGGCTGCGGCGGGCGCCCCGGGAGGCTCATGGGGCCGGGCCGCACCGATACAAGGCCGCACGGACCACGCCGGCCCGCAGCTCCCGCTGCAGGTCCCAGTCCGGCGGCACCGCCGGCACCGGGTCGAACGGGGATTCGACGTACACCCGCGCCTGCGGTGCGAGCCAGCCGCGGACCAGTGCCGCGGCCGCGGCCGACCAGGCCCGGGCGGCGAACGGGGGGTCGAGGAACACGACGTCGAACGGCCGCGCCGGTCCGGAAAGGAAGGCCAGTGCGTCAGCCTCGACCACCGTCGCAGCCGCCACGCCCAGCCGCGCGAGATTGCCGCGCAGGGCAGCGGTGGCCTGGCGGTCGCGCTCCACCAGCACCACCTCGCGCGCGCCGCGCGAGGCGGCCTCGATGCCGAGCGCGCCGGTGCCGGCGTAGAGGTCGAGGCAGCGCGCGCCGGGCAGCACCGGCATCAGCCAGTTGAACAGGGTCTCGCGCACGCGGTCGGCGGTCGGCCGCAGCCCGATGACATCCGGCACGTCCAGCTTCGACCCGCGCAGGCGCCCGGCGATGATGCGCACGCGACCGGGCGCGGCGGGGCGGAAGGGTCGGCGCTGCGGCGGGCTGGCCATGATCGGGATGGCGACGAGGATGGCCGGCGAGTATGCACGCCGGCGAGCCGCTTGGCGGCCTGCGTTACCATCGACGCCGGACCTTCGATTGCTGCCCGCGATGTTCAGTTTCTTCAAGCGCAAGCGCCCGGCAGGCGCCGACGATGGCGCGCCCGCGCCCGCGCCCGCCGCCGCCGCTGCCGATGCAATCGCCCGGCCGGCCGCACCCGCCGCCGCCAGCTGGCGCGAACGCCTGCACGGCAACGCGCTGGGCCGCGCGGTGTCGGCGCTGTTCTCCGGCAACCCGCGGCTCGACGACGCCTTGCTGGACGAACTGGAGACCGCCCTGCTGTCGGCCGACGTCGGCGTGTCCGCCACCGCCGCCGTGGTCGCCGACCTGCGCCGCCGCGTGCAGGCGCGCGAGTTCGCCGACGCCGACGCGCTGTTCGCCGCGCTGCGCGCCGACCTCACGCGCATGCTGGTGCCGGTCGCCCGTCCGCTGGAGATCGACGAGGCGAGGCGCCCCTTCGTGCTGATGGTGGTCGGCGTCAACGGGGTGGGCAAGACCACCACCATCGGCAAGCTCGCCCAGCACCTGCAGCGCGAGGGCGCCAAGGTGATGCTGGCCGCCGGCGACACCTTCCGCGCCGCGGCGGTCGAACAATTGAAGACCTGGGGCGAGCGCAACAGCGTGCCGGTGGTGGCGCAGGGGTCGGGCGCGGATTCCGCGGCAGTGATCTTCGACGCCCTGCAGGCGGCGAAAGCCCGCGGCGTGGACGTGCTGGTGGCCGACACCGCCGGCCGCCTGCACACCCAGGCCGGCCTGATGGATGAACTCTCCAAGATCCGCCGCGTGCTCGGCAAGATCGACCCCGAGGCGCCGCACGAGGTGCTGCAGGTGATCGACGGCACCACCGGCCAGAACGCGATCAGCCAGGTGCGCCAGTTCCTCAAGGCCGCGGGCGTGACCGGGCTGGCGGTGACCAAGCTCGACGGCAGCGCGCGTGGCGGCGTGGTGTTCGCGCTGGCGCGCGAGTTCGGCCTGCCGATCCGCTACGTCGGCGTCGGCGAGTCGCTGGACGACCTGCGCGTGTTCGACCCCGCGGCCTTCGTCGACGGCCTGCTGCCGGCACGCATCGGCGAATGACCGATCCCGCGTTCGCCGCGCGCCTGCTCGACTGGCACGCGGTCCACGGCCGCCACGACCTGCCATGGCAGCACCCGCGCACGCCGTACCGCGTGTGGGTGTCGGAGATCATGCTGCAGCAGACCCAGGT
>DHLY01000102.1:0-1895 GCA_002405525.1 Proteobacteria bacterium UBA4656 | reverse complement strand
CGACACCGTGCTCGCGCTGTGGGCCGGGCTCGGCTACTACAGCCGCGCGCGCAACCTGCATCGCGCGGCGCAGGCGTGCGTCGAGCGCCACGGCGGCGAACTGCCGGCGGACCTCGAAGCGCTGTCCGCCCTGCCCGGCATCGGCCGCAGCACCGCCGCCGCGATCCTCGCCCAGGCCCACGGCCAGCGCCACGCCATCCTCGACGGCAACGTGCGCCGCGTGCTGGCGCGGCACGCGCGGATCGAGGACGAGGTGACGTCCGCGCCGGTGCAGAAGCGCCTGTGGACGCTGGCCGAGGCCCTTCTGCCCGAGGCGCGGCTCGCCGACTACACGCAGGCGGTGATGGACCTGGGCGCCACCGTCTGCACACCCCGCAACCCGCGCTGCGGGAATTGCCCCGTGCGCGACGATTGCGGCGCACTGGCCGCCGGCGTGGTGGCCAGCCTGCCGCGCAAGCGCGCCGCGCGCACCGTGCCGCGGCGCGATACCTGCCTGGTCCTGCTGCGCGACGACGCCGGCCGCGTGCTGCTGGAGCGCCGACCGCCGAGCGGCATCTGGGGCGGTCTGTGGAGCCTGCCCGAGGCGGCCGACGCAGCCGCCGCGCGCGATCGAGTGGGGGTGCACTTCGGCACTGCGACCGCATTCGAGGCGCTGCCCGACTTCGAGCACGCCTTCACCCACTTCCGCCTGCGCATGACGCCGCTGGCCGCCACCCTGCACGCGCCGGCCACCGCGATCGGCGACAATGGCGACCTGCGCTGGGTCGATCGCGCCGCGCGTGCCACGCTCGGCCTGCCGCGCCCGATCGCCGCCCTGCTCGACCGCCTCGACGGGACCGACGGGCCGTCGCGCGTCACCCCGCGCCGCAAGCCCCGTCCGGAGGACCCCTGAGATGCCCCGCACCGTGTTCTGCCTGAAACTCCAGCGCGAGGCCGAGGGCCTCGACTTCGCCCCGTGGCCAGGCGAACCCGGCAAGCGCGTCTACGCCGGCATCTCCAAACAGGCCTGGGCCGATTGGCTGGCGCACCAGACCATGCTGATCAACGAGAACCGCCTGAGCCCGCTCGACCCCAAGGCGCGCGCCTTCCTGCAAGCCGAGATGGAAAAGTTCCTGTTCGGCGACGGCGCCGAAAAGCCCGAAGGCTTCGTGCCGCCGCAGGCCTGAAGTGCGGCAATGCCGCGCCGCCGGAGCGGCTCAGTCGTCCCGCTCGGCCGCCCGCGCGGCCCTCTCCGCGTCGCGCACCTTGCGGTAGTCCACCGGCCGGATCTCCTCGATCCGGCAATCCTCGCGGCGCGCGCCCGGACCGATGCCGTCGCGGAAGACCACCCGGTCGAAGCGCGGCGACACCGTGCCGCCGGTGGACGTGATCGCGATCGCGCGTGCCCAGTCGAGGCCGATGCAGGGCTCGCGCACGGTGATCAGCCACGCCGTCACCGGCCCGCGGAACACCGCGAGGTGGGTCTTCCCCAGCGGCCGCCAGTCGGTGAGCGTGAACGACGGCATCCGCTTCACCGGTTCGCCCGCGAACTGCTGGAACCGCGCCAGCGCCGCCTCCTGCCGCGCGAGGCGGTCGGCGACGGCGGGCATGGCGGCCAGGGCCGCGAGCAGCG
This sequence comes from Proteobacteria bacterium UBA4656, assembly GCA_002405525.1. Taxonomy (GTDB): domain Bacteria; phylum Pseudomonadota; class Gammaproteobacteria; order Xanthomonadales; family Ahniellaceae; genus UBA4656. The sequence continues at coordinate 283 of DHLY01000102.1, read as the reverse complement.
CGGCGAAGGCGGTGGTCGTGCAACGACGCGGGCGGGCGTTGGCGGTCATGGCGGGCTCCGGCGACGATGGGCAGGAAACAGGCTGGCACGAGGCACGTCAGCACATTGTGTCCCGAGGACGCGCCGCACGCGCCACCCGTCGCAGCCGCCGAACCTGCGCGTCGGGCCGCCGTTCAGCATGTCGGCAACCCCGGCGCGCGGCTTGACGCCGCCCCATCGCCACCGATCTAATACTGGGCTGCCGGCCCCTGCGCCGGCACCCCTCGATGGCCGGGTAGCTCAG
>DHLY01000174.1:9691-10506 GCA_002405525.1 Proteobacteria bacterium UBA4656 | reverse complement strand
GCGATGGCGAAGGCGTGCGTCGCGCCGTGCGCATCCACATAGCCCTCGTGCGCATCGTAGAGTCCGCCCTTGAGCCCGCTCGGGTCGACCAGCGGGCACATCTCGCGGATCTCCTCGGGCGAGACGAGGCGCGTCTCCATGTCCATGGTCTCGTACATGGCACGCTCGGCCTTGAGCATCTGCCAGCGCTCCTCGGAGGCGGCGAGGCTGACGCCGCCCGTCATGTGCATGCCGACGCTCTGGCCGCTCTCGCGCTCGATGTCCTCGTACAGCCGGATGGTGTAGCCCTGCAGCGCGGCGATGTTGGGGTCGTCGTTGAGCGCGTGGAAGCCCGCTGCGGCGTGCCAGGTGGAACCCGCGGTGAGTTCGGCGCGCTCGATGAGCGCGATGTCCTTCCAGCCGGCGCGTGCCAGGTGGTACAGCACGCTCGTGCCGACGATGCCGCCGCCGATGACGACGACCTTGTATTGGGATCCCATCAGACCGCTCCTTCCCCGCAATGTCCCAGATGTCCGGCCGCCCAGAACCACAGCGCCGGCGCCCACGGCCGTTCCACATGCAGGCGCCAACCGTCGCCGCGGCGCATCACCGCCACCGGCAGGCCGGCGAACAGCATGCGTGCGGACTCGAGCGGACCGCCGGGCGGGTCGTCGAACCGGTGCTCTGAACCGAGCGACATCAGCGACGCCGCGGCGGGACCGGTGACGTCGATGCAGATGATGCCATCGCCCAGTGCGCTGCACACGGTGCCGTCGGCGTCGTCGGGCGCGTGCTCCCGAGCGCCGATGAGCAGCGCGCTGTCGGGCGCGATGCGC
>DHLY01000174.1:3440-9499 GCA_002405525.1 Proteobacteria bacterium UBA4656 | reverse complement strand
GCGAGCGCGGCGGGCAGGCCGCGGCCGCTGATCCGCCACACGCCGGGCGGTGCGGATGCGGTGACGCGGATGCCCGGTCCCTCGAGCCGCGCCTGCCGCCAGTCGGGCGGTGGCGACCAGAACGCGCTACGGTCGAACATCGAGGCGCGCCCCCTTCGGATCGTAGAAGCAGGGCGCGACGAGCGTGCCGCGGTGCAGGGCGCCGAAGTGCTCGAACTCCAGCGTCTCGCCGTGGCGCGAGGCGCCGTCCTCGATCATCGCCAGCGCGACGGGTTTGCCGGCGCCCACGCCCATGTGGCTGCTGGTGATCCAGCCGACGCTGCGCGGCCGCACGCCGCGCGCCAGCGCATGCGCGCCGACCGGCAGCGGCTCGTCGCCGACGACGGCGACGCCCACCAGCTGGCGGCGGCCGCTGCGGCGGGCCGCCGGCGTGTGCAGCGAGCGGTCGCCGACATATGGGTCGGTGCGGACCTCGCGCGCGCGGCCCATGCCGATGTCCTGCGGCATGGTCTCGCCGTCGGTCTCGACGCCGACCAGGATGAAGCCCTTCTCGCAGCGCAGCGCGCCCAACGCCTCGACGCCGAGCGGTTCGGCGCCGGCCTCGCGGGCGCGGCGCCAAAGATGCTCGGCGAGGCCGGCGGGCACCGACACCTCGTAGCTGCGCTCGCCGGTGAAGCTGACGCGCGCGACGCGCGCGGCCTCGCCCCCGAAGCTGCCGTCACGCGCGCTCATGTGCGGGAAGGCGGCGTCGTCGAGGTCGATGCCGAGGCCGAGCGCGGTCATCACGCCCTTCGAGGCGGGGCCCGAGATGGCCATCGTGGCCCAGCGCGGCGTGGTGTCGTGGACGAAGACCCGCGACAGGTCGAAGCGGTCCTCGCGCCAGGCCTCGAGGTGCGCGGTCATCGCCGCGACATGGCTGCTCGAGCAGGAGACGACGAAGCGGTCGGGCGCGGTGCGCAGCACCACGCCGTCGTCGAACACGGCGCCGCTCTCGGCCAGCGCCAGCCCGTAGCGCAGCCGGCCCGGTGCGAGGCTCGACATGCGGGTGTAGAAGACGAAGTCGAGCAGCGCCGCCGCGTCCGGACCCTGCACCTCGATCTTGCCGAGCGAGGACGCGTCGAGGATGACGCAGCGCTCGCGCGCCGCCTTGCACTCGCGCGTCATCGCATCCTGCGCCGGTCCGTAGGACGCCGGCCGCAGCATGTCGCCGTAGCCGCGCAGCTCCGCGCGCTCCTCGCGGTGCACCGCCTCCGCGGCCAGCCGCCGCAGCGGCGCCTGCAGTTCGCCGCGCCGCGTACCCACGACGGCGGCGAGCGGCACCGGCAGGAACGGCGGACGGAAGGTGGTGACGCCGGCTTCGGCGATGGTCCGTCCGGTGCGCTCGGCGAGCAGCGCGAGGCCGTTGACGTTGGAGGTGCGGCCTTGGTCGTTCGCCATGCCGAGCGTGGTGTAGCGCTTCAGGTGTTCGACGGCGCGGAAGTTCTCGCGCACGGCGAGCGCGATGTCCTTGGCGGTGACATCGTGCTGCAGGTCGACCCATGTCCGCCGTGCGCCGAACGCCATGCGCGTGTCGGGCGCGCCGCCCCAATCGAAGGCCGGGGCGTCGCCGATGGGGACATCGGCCGCCGCACCGCCGCCCGCCTGCGCGCCCTGCGCGAGCGCTTCGGCGAGCGAACGCGCGCCGTCGGCGGCGCCGACGACGGTGGCACCGGGGATCGGCGCGCCCGCCAACAGCACGCCGCGCTCGGCATCCCAGCGCGGGCGGCCGCGGGCATGGCAATAGAGATGGATCAGCGGCGTCCAACCGCCCGAGACCGTGAGCAGGTCCGCCGGCAGCGTGCGGCCGGAGGCGGTGCGCACGCCCTGGACGCGGGCCTTGCCGAGCGCTCGCTCGATGCGCTCGCCGGCGAGCACCTCGATGCCGGCCGCGCGCGCGGCCGCCATCGCCGGCGCGTCCGCGCGTGCGTCGACGACGGTGCAGCGGGCGCCCACGGCCGAGTAGGCCAGCGCCGCCTGATAGGCGGTGTCGTTGCCGGTGGCGAACACCACCTCGCGGCCCGCGACCACCGCATAGCGGCGCAGATACTCGAGGGCGGCGTCGGCCAGCATGATGCCGGGACGGTCGTTGTCACCGAACAGCAGCGGCCGTTCGATGGCGCCGGTCGCGAGCACGAAGGCGCGGGCGCGCACCTGCCAGATGCGGCCGCCGTCGGCGCCGCGTTCGTGCAGCACCGCGGAGTTGTGGTCGTAGAGACCGACCGCCGTGGTCTGCGTCAGCACACGGGCGCCGCCCGCCGCCAGCGCCGCGCCGAGGCCCTGCGCCCAGCGCACGCCCGGCACGCCGTCGACGACGGCATCGCGCCACAGCAGCGCGCCGCCGACGCGCGAGCGTTGCTCGACGAGCAGCACGCTGCGACCGGCCTTCAGTCCGGCGCGCGCGGCGGCGAGCCCGGCTGCGCCGCCGCCGATGACGCAGAGGTCGACGTCGATGTGGCGCAGCGCGCCGCCCTGCGCACGGCTGTCCGCCGCGACGCGGCCGAGGCCGGCCATGCGGCGGATCGTCCCCTCATATGCATGCCAGTGCGGCCACATGAAGGTCTTGTAGTAGAAGGCCGCCGGGATGAAGCGCGCGAAGCGGTCCATCACGGCGAGCAGGTCGCGCCGCGCGCTGCCGAGCGCGTGGATGGAGGAGAGCGCCGCGCCGTCGACCAAGGGCTCGAGCGTCGCACGGGCGTTGGGATCGTGGCGCGGCCCCGCGCGCAGGTCGAGGATCGCGTTGGGTTCCTCGTGGTGGGCGCCGAGCAGGCCGCGCGGCCGGTGGTACTTGAAGCTGCGCGCGATCACCGTCTCGCCGGCGGCGAGCAGCGCGGAGGCGAGCGTGTCGCCCGCGAAGCCGGTGTGGGCACGGCCGTCGAAGCTGAAGCCGAGCGGTCGGCTGCGGTCGATCTCGCCGCCTTCGGGCAGGCGCCGCGGGCCGCCCGCGCGTGGTCCGTCGATGGGGTGCGCGCTCATGTCTCCGCGCGCTCCGCGTTCATCGGCGTCACGGCCGCGACCTCGTGGGTGACCGTGTCGCGCTCGACCACCAGCCAGCGACCGCATCCAGCGCGGTGCACCCACAGTTCGCGGGCCGCGCCGCGCGCGTTGGCGCGCATCAGCAGATAGCGCGCCCACTCCTCGTCGCTGCAGCCGCGCTCCGGGCGCGGCTTGTCGGCGTCACCGACATAGTGGAACTCGGCGTCGGGGCGCGGACCGCAGAAGGGACAGGGGAAGACCTGCATCGCGCCGCCCTCAGTGCGCCACGCCGGCGTGGCCTTCGTCGACCAGCTCGCCGCGCGCGAAGCGGCCGTGGTCGAAGGGCTCGGAGAGCGGGTGGTGGCGGCCGGTGGCGAGCAGGTGCGCCATCAGCGTGCCGCCTGCGGGGATGGCCTTGAAGCCGCCGGTGCCCCAGCCGCAGTTGAGGTAGAGGCCCTCGACGGGCGCCGGGCCGATGATCGGCGAGTTGTCCGGCGAGGTGTCGACGGTGCCGCCCCACTGGCGCATCAGCTTCAGCGTCGACAGCGACGGGTACATCTCGAGCAGCGGCGCCACCACCGATTGCGTGACGCGGAACCCGCCGCGCTGCGCATACGAGGGCGAGCGGTCGAGGTTGCCGCCCATGACGAGCTCGCCCTTGTCCGATTGGCTGATGTAGGAGCCGGTGGAGGTCGACAGCGTCACCATGTCGAGGCAAGGCTTCACGGGCTCGCTGACCATCGCCTGCAGCGTGTAGCTCTGCAGCGGCAGCTCGAACCCCGCGAGGCGCGCGAGCATGGTGGAGTTGCCCGCCACCGCGAGCCCGAAGCGCTCGGCGCGGATGACGCCGCGGCTGGTCTGCACGGCGACGATGCGGCCGCGTTCGGTGGTGAAGCCGCGCACCTCGCAGTTCTGGATGATGTGCACGCCGCGCGCCGCCGCGGCGCGCGCGTAGCCCCAGGCCACGGCGTCGTGGCGGGCGGTGCCGGCGCGGCGCTGCAGCAGCGCGCCGCACACCGGCCAGCGCGCGCGCGGCGACGGGTCGAGCAGCGGTTCGCGGCGCAGCGTCTCCGCGCGGTCGATGACCTCGATGTCGACGCCGCTGATGCGCATCGCGTTGGCGGCGCGCGCCATGGTCTCGAGCTCGGGCTGGTCGTGCGCGATCTCCATCATCCCGCGCTGCGAGAACATGATGTTGTAGTTGAGCTCGCGCGACAGCGTCTCGTAGAGCGACACGGACAGGTCGTAGAGCGCGGCGCTCTGCGGATGGAAATAGTTGGAGCGGATGATGGTGGTGTTGCGGCCGGTGTTGCCGCCGCCGATCCAGCCCTTCTCGAGCACCGCCACCCGCGTGATGCCGTGGGTGCGCGCGAGATAGTAGGCGGTGGCGAGGCCGTGGCCGCCGCCGCCGATCACCACGACGTCGTAGGCGGCCTCGGGGTCGCGGTCCTCCCAGGCCGGCGTCCAGCCCTGCTGGCCGCGGAACGCCTCGCGCAGCAGCCGCCAACCGGAATAGCGCAGGGACTTATGCGTGGACATGCGCGGGACCGGTGCCTTCAGCGCGCGTCCGACGGACGACGCGCGACGAGCAGCACCAAGCCGAACGCGGCGGCGGCCGCCACCACCGAGGTCCAGCCGATGCTGGTGTACGCGCCGGTGAGCCCGAGCACGGCCCCGGCCAGCGCGGGCGCGAGCGCGGAGCCGATGTTGTTGAAGCCGCGGCCGGCGCCGGCGACGCGCCCGGTGGGGTCGACCTCCGCGGCGAGACCGAGCAGGTAGGGCATGCCGAACAGCAGCGCGGCGCTGGAGACGGTGATGCCGACGACGAGGGCGGTCGGCGCGGTCGCGTGCGTCGCGAGCCAGCCGCCGAACGCCAGCATCAGGCAGGCGATCACCAGCGGCGGCAGCCGCCCGAGGCGCGTGCCGAGCCGCTCCGCGGCGACCGGGCCGAGCAGCGCGCACACCGAGCCGATGGCGAAGGCCTGGCCGTAGGCCGCCGGCGTCATGCCGATGCTGGTGGCGATGCGCTCGAGGTACACCCAATAGGAGTTGGCGGACACGGAGAACAGCGCGATGGCGGCGCAGACCGCCGCCGCGCGCAGCGACAACGGCCCGGCGGCCGCGGCCCTCTGCGGCGCGAGCTCGACGGTGTCGGAGAGCAGCGGGATCGCGGGCAGCGCGAGCAGCGGCAGCGCCGCCATGCCGAGGAACAGCAGCCGCGCGTCCTGGCCCGCCATCACACCCGGCAGGAGCAGGAAGAACACCAGCGTCATCAGCACCACCGCGATGAAGACGCGCGCGAACGCGCGGTCGGGGTCGGCGGTGCGCGCGATCGCCGCGGTCGCCACCGCCGCCGCGATGCCTTCACCGAGGCCGGCGAGCACGCGTCCCGCGACCAGCGACCACACGGCCGGCTGCGCGGCGCTCAGCAGGTCGCCGGCGACGATCATGGCGATGGCGAGCGCCGCGCCGCGCCGCGGGCTGAACGATGCGAGCCACGGGGAGAGCGAGATCGCCGCCACCGCGAACGCGCCGAGCTGCAGGGCCATGACCATGCCGGCCGCCCCTTCGCCGATGCCATAGGTGGCGGCGACCGGTCCGAGCAGCAGCGGCATCAGGTAGCCGCCGGCCTCGGCGCAGAGGAAGACGGCGCCCACCGGCCACAGCGCGGCCGGCTTCACCTGCGGACCGCCTGCGGCCGCGGCACGGCACGCGTCGGAGCGCTCGTCGTCGGATCGGGCCGCTGCATGGTGTCACCGGAGGTCGGGATCGGGGCTGCCGCGACACTGCCAGTGATGTTGAGTCTCCGTCAAGTATCGATGCGGCGGAGTTCCTTGCCACACGGACCGCGATGCCACAGACTTGATGAAGGCTCAAGTTCGCGGCCGGCAGCGGCGCACGGAGGGTGATATGTCCGAGGGCATCGAGGTCACGCGCAGGGCGCGGGCGGCGCGTCGCGCCGCGCGCTCCAGGCTCGGCACCGGCAAGCTCGGGCAGATCCGCCGCCGGTTGCCGCCGGTGGACCTGCTCGACCAGGAGGCGGTCGA
>DHLY01000174.1:0-3269 GCA_002405525.1 Proteobacteria bacterium UBA4656 | reverse complement strand
CCCGAGTCGCTGCGGCTGTGGCGCGCCGCCGGCGCCGACGTCGACGGCGAGCGGGTGCGCATGCCCAAGGGCATGTGCCGCGCGCTGCTCAGGACGGCGCCGTCGCAGTTCACGCTGCACGCGCGCGATCCGCGCCGCGACCTGCTGATCGGCGGCGATGCGACCACCTTCGGTCCGGTGGCGGGGCCGCCGTTCGTCTCGGACCTCGACCGCGGCCGCCGCTACGGCACCATCGAGGACGTCGTGAACCTCGTGAAGCTGACGCAGATGGCGCCGGCGCTGCACTTCACGGGCATCAGCGCCTGCGAGCCGATGGACCTGCCGCCCAACAAGCGCCACCTCGACATCCAGTACGCCGCGTTCCGCTGGAGCGACCAGCCCTGCGAGGGGACGCCGGAGACCCCGGGACACGCCGCCGACGCCATCGCCATGGCCGACATCCTCTTCGGCGAGGGCCACCTCGAGACCCATCCGGTGCTGCTCGGCAACATCAACTCGAACTCGCCGTTGACCTTCGATGGCCGCATGCTGGGGTCGCTGCGGGCGTTCGCGTCGCGCAACCAGGGCTGCATCATCGTGCCGGCGGTGCTCGCCGGAGCGATGGGACCCGTGACCGTGGCCGGCTGCATCGCCGAGATCCTCGCCGAGACGATGGCGGGCATGGCGCTCGCGCAGCTCGTCAGGCCGGGAGCGCCGGTGATCATGGGCTCGTTCTGCGGCGCGGTCTCGATGCGCAGCGGTTCACCGATGTTCGGCACCGCGGAGGCGACGCAGATGATCTTCGCCACCGCCCAGCTGGCGCGCCGTCTCGGCGTGCCGTGCCGGACGGGCGGGGCGCTGTGCTCCTCGAAGGTCGCCGACGCCCAGGCAGGCTACGAGACCGCGAACACGCTGCTGCCGACGCTGCTCGCGGGCGCGCATCTCGTCACCCACGCCGCGGGCTGGCTGGAGTCGGGGCTGGTGGTCTCCTACGAGAAGTTCGTCATGGACATCGACCAGCTGGCGATGCTGCAGGCGCTCGCCGGCGGGATCGACGTCAGCCCCCGCGGTCTCGCGCTCGACGCCATCCGGGAGGTGGGGCCGGGCAACCACTTCTTCGGCTGCGCGCACACCCAGGCCAACTTCGAGCAGGCGTTCCACAACTCCAACATCGCCGACTATTCCGCCTACGAGCAGTGGTCGGCCGAGGGCGGGCTCACCGCCGAGCAGCGGGCCAACCGGGTGTGGAAGCAGATGCTCGCCGACTATGTCGATCCCGGCATCGACCCCGCGGTCGACGAGGCCCTGCTGGACTTCTGCGCGCGCCGCCGCGGGTCGCTGACCGACGAGGTCCTGGAGGAGTGACGGCGCGCCGCCCGCGCGCGGGTATACTCGGCGGGCGATGGGCAAGGCGAAGGGACAGCGGTCGGCGAACACCCCCCGCATCACCGGCATCGACCGGCTGACGCTCGCCAGCCTGCGCCGGCGCCCGAGCCAGCAGCGCGGCGTGCAGCGCATCGTCGACGTCCTCGACGCCTTCGAGCGGTTGCTGCAGCGCAAGCGTTGCGAAGAGATCACCATGGACGACCTGTCGCGGACGGCGGGCATCCAGATCGGCAGCCTCTACCACTTCTTCCCCGACATCACCTCCGTCATCCTGACGGTGCTCGAGCGCGCGTTGGCCGACGAGACCTCGGTGTTCGATGTCCGGCCGGGCGATGCGAAGCTCGGCTTCGTCGGCTACATCGACGCCATCGAGCGGCGGATGACCTCGGTCTGGCGGCGGCACGGCTCGCTGATGGCGGTGTTCTTCGCCTACCAGCGGCATCCGCTCATCTGGAGCATCACCCGCCAGCAGCGCGAGCGCACCGCGACGCTGGTGGCGGCGAAGCTGCAGCAGCTCGCGCCGTCGCTCGACGCGGCGCGCGCGCGGGAGCTCGGCCGCATGGTCGGTGTGGTGATGGCGGTGCTGATCGACAACCTCGAGTTCCTGCCGGAGCCCGAACGCAGAGGGCTGCGCGAGGAGACGCAGCTGCTGCTCTGCCGCCATGTCGCCGCGGAGGGCGTGCCCGTCGGGCGCGGTGACCGCGCGCCGGCGCGACGGCCGGCGCGCAGCGCGCGCGTCAGCCGTGCCGCTCGCGCAGCACGGTCTTGAGGATCTTGCCGCTCGGGTTGCGCGGGATCTCGTCGACGAACACCACGGAACGCGGGCACTTGTAGTGCGCGATGCGGTCGCGGGTGAACGCGATCAGGTCCGCTTCGCCGGCCGTCACATCGGGCCGCAGCACGACGCAGGCGCGCACGCTCTCGCCCCAGGTCTCGTCCGGCACGCCGATGACCGCCACATCGCGCACGGCCGGGTGCGTCACCAGCACCTGCTCGACCTCCACCGGGTACACGTTCTCGCCGCCGGTGATGATCATGTCCTTGATGCGGTCGCTGACATACAGCAGGCCCTCCGACATGTAGCCCGCATCGCCCGTGCGGTACCAACCGGGGCGCCCCTCCGGGAAGGCCTGCGCCGTCGCGGCCGGGTCCTTGTGGTAGCCGTCGAAGTTCTGGCTGGAGCGCACCCAGATCTCGCCGACCTCGCCCTCGCCGCAGACCGCGCCGGTGCGCGGCTCGACGATGCGGATGTCGAAGTGGGCGCCGGGCCGTCCCGCCGCGCGCAGGATCTCCGGCTGCTCGAGTCCACGGCGATGGTCCTCCGGCTGCAGCAGCGCGATGCAGCCCGACGACTCGGTCATGCCGTACACCTGGCGCAGGCCGCAGGGCAGCGCGCGCACGCAGCGCAGCAGCAGGTCGAGCGAGATCGGCGAGCCGCCGTAGGCGACGCACTGCAGGCTGCCGAGGTCGGTGGCGGCGAAGGCCGGCGAGGCGACCATCGCGCCCATCATGGTCGGCACCATGAAGGTGTCGGTGACCTTCCAGCGCGCGATCGCGGCGAGGAAGTCGGCGGGATCGAAGGCCGCGCGCGTCACCACGGTGCCGCCGATGCCGAGCACCCACAGCGCGTTGACGAGCCCGGAGACATGGAAGGTCGGCAGCACGTTCAGGTGCACGGTGTCCGCGCCCTTGAAGCCGAACGGACCGGTCCAGTCGGTGATGTGGGTGAGCACGCCCTGATGGGTGACCGACACGGCCTTCGGCCGCCCGGTGGTGCCCGACGAGAACATGCGGAACGCGACCGAGTCCGGGGCGACGCGCACGCGCGGATCGGCGGCGCGCTGCGCCGGCCACCCTCGGCCGCACTCCGCGGCGGGGTCGTCCCCCTCGACCAGCAGCAGCTG
>DHLY01000177.1:3932-9049 GCA_002405525.1 Proteobacteria bacterium UBA4656 | reverse complement strand
GCACGACCTCGCTGGTGCGATAGAGGATCAGCGCCGACATCAGCAGCACCGCGGCGCCGGAGATGGCCAGGGAAAGCGCCGGAACCTGCAAGAAAATGTTGGCCACGATCGCCGCCAGCAGCACCAGGCAGCCGGTGAACACGAAGCCGCGCAGGAAGGTGAACTGGCGCTGGGAGGCCATCGCATAGGCCGACAGCGCCACGAACACGAAGGCCGTGGTGCCCAGAGCGTAGGTCACGACCTGGGCGCCGCCCGGCACGCGGGTCAGGTAGAGGTTCACGATCGGCCCGAGAAACCAGCCGGTGGCGGCGGTGTAGAGCAGCACCGCCGGCAGGCTCAGCGGCGAGCGGCTCACGCGCGCGATCAGGAAGGGGCCGCCGATGAAGACCACCATGAACACCAGCCAGTGCACCGGTGCGGCATTCGTTGCGATCGCGAACGTGGCGGTCGCGGCGGCGGCGAGCAGCGAAATCCCGAGCAGGATGTAGGCGTTGCGCAGGACCTTGTTGGTGGCCAGCGCGGCGGTGGGCAGGGTGACGGGGCGAACGGTCGAATCCATGGCTGCGTCCTTGTTCGGGAGACGGACGTGATTCCACCACCAGTCGGGGGCGTTGCCAAGTGTGGGGGTGAGGTTGAAACCGGCGGGCGGGCCGCAGCGGCGAACCATTGGCACGCCAGTGCACCCGTTGGCCATCAGTCGGTCCGCCATCTGCCGCGCGCTTGCGGCATGATGGTGGTCCGGAGAGATGGCAGAGCGGTCGAATGCACCGGACTTGAAATCCGGCAGTGGCGCAAGCCACTCGTGGGTTCGAATCCCACTCTCTCCGCACGAACGGCGCCGGATTCGCGGGCGTGGCAGCACGCCTCGCGTGCGCACGTCCACCGGCAGGCGGAAGCTCTGCTACCGTGCGTCTCCCGCCGGCTTGCGCCGGCCCCGCCGTCGGCGCCCTATGCCCGCCCCTGAACAGCGTGTCGGTGCGATCCGCGACCTCCTGACACGGGCCTTGCAGCCGGTCTCGCTCGCGATCAGCGACGACAGCCACCGCCATGCGGGACACGCCGGAGCACGGGACGGCCGCGGTCATTTCGCGGTCGATATCGTGTCCGCGGCCTTCGAAGGGCAGGCGCCGATCGCCCGCCATCGGCTCGTCTACGCAGCGCTGGGCAGCCTCATGACGACCGACATCCATGCCTTGCAGATCCGCGCGCGGACCCCGGCCGAAGCCGTTGGTTGCTGACGCAAGTACCTGAACCACAAGCGCTAATCTGCGGACCGTCCGGGCAGCGGTGGGGGCCTGCATTTGTCCGTTGCCACGGCGCCCCGGGGCGCACACAATGTCGGGTTCGTGCCCGGTCCGGCGGGCCCCGGGCGTCCGCCCCGCAGGCGGTCCTCCCGCCCCATCCAGCAATGCGACCCGATGCGCCTCTCGTCCATTAAATTGTCCGGCTTCAAGAGCTTCGTCGACCCGACCACGCTCCACCTGCCGACCAACCTCACCGCCATCGTCGGTCCCAACGGCTGCGGCAAGTCGAACATCATCGACGCCATCCGCTGGGTGATGGGCGAGAGCGCGGCCAGCCGGCTGCGCGGCGACGCCATCACCGACGTGATCTTCTCCGGGTCCGGAAGCCGCAAGCCGGTCGGCACGGCGACCGTCGAACTCGTCTTCGACAACAGTGACGGACTGGTCGGCGGCGAATACGCCGGCTTCGCCGAGATCTCGGTCAAGCGCACGGTCAGCCGCGACGGCCAGTCAGTCTATTTCCTGAACGGCAGCCGCTGCCGGCGCCGCGACATCGTGGACGTGTTCCTCGGCACCGGGCTCGGTGCGCGCAGCTATTCGATCATCGAGCAGGGGATGATCTCGCAGATCGTGGAGGCACGCCCGGAAGACTTGCGCACCCATCTCGAGGAGGCGGCGGGCATCTCGAAGTACAAGGAGCGGCGCAAGGAGACCGAGTCGCGCATCAAGTCGACGCGCGAGAACCTCGAGCGCCTGAACGACGTGCGGCAGGAGGTGGAGAAGAACCTCGAACACCTCAACCGCCAGGCCCGCGCCGCGGAACGCTGGCAGAAGCTCAAGGCGGAATCCTCCCGTGTGGAGGCCGAACTCAGGGCGCTGTCGCTCAAGGCGCTGGAGACCGAGCTCGACGCCCGCGTTTCGGCGCTGCGTGAGAGCGAGACCGGGATCGAGCGCGTCGTCGCCGAACAGCGCGCCGTCGAGGCGCAGCTGGAAAACTGCCGCGACCGACAGATCGCCGCCAGCGACCGCTTCAACGCGGTCCAGGCCGAGGTCTATCGGGTCGGCGGCGAAATCGCGCGCGTGGAGCAGCAGGTCCAGTACAACAAGGATCTGGCGGAGCGGCTGCAGCGCGCCGCACACGAGACCGAAACCCAGCTCGCGGAGATCGACGGCCATCTGTCGGGCGACCGCGCGCAACTTGCCGAGATGACGCGTGCCGTCGCCGAGGCCGAGCCGCAGATCGCGACGCTGGAAGCCGAGGCCGAGTCGCGCAGCGACGCGCTGCGTGCGGCCGAGAATGCGCTGGCGGAGTGGCAGCTGCGCTGGGATGCCTACGCCAGGGACAGCGGCGAGGCCGCGCGTCTTTCCGAGGTCGAGCGCACGCGCCTCGCCTATCTCGACCGGCAGGCGCTGGAGATCGCGCGCCGCCTGGAGCAACTGGAAGCCGAGCGCGCCCAGGCCGACGAGGCGAAGCTCGGCGAGGCGGCCGGGGCGCTGGGGGCCGAGCAGGAAATGCAGCGCGGGCGGGTCGAGGCGCTGACGACCGCTCTGGAGGAGCGAAAACTCAACCTCGATCAGCTCACCGAGCAGCGCAGCGCCGCGCAGGCGGAGCTTTCCGCTTGTCGCCAGGCGATGGAGACTGCAGGCGGACGGCTGGCGTCGCTGGAGGCCCTGCAGCACGCGGCGCTCGGGCAGGAGAAAGGCGAATCCAAGGAGTGGCTGGAGCGTATCGGCGTCGGCGTCAGCCGACGCCTCGGCGAGGCGCTGGAAGTCGCTGACGGCTGGGAGCGCGCGGTGGAAACCGTGCTGGGCGGCGTGCTCGACGGTGTGCTGGTGGACTCGCCGCATGATCTTGCCGTCCGCTTCGGCGAGCTCGGGCAGGCCTGCGTCAGCGCGTTCGCCGCCGCGCCCGGCGCGCCCGCGGGCGCGGGCTCGCTGGCTGCGAACGTGCGGGGTCCGGCGGCCGCGCTCGCACTGCTGTCGAAGGTTCGCACCGCCGAATCGCTCGGGCAGGCGCGCGAGATCGCGCGCCGCCTCGGGCCCGGCGAATCAGTCATCACTCCGGCGGGCGAGTGGCTGGGCGCCGACTGGGCGCGGGTCGTCCGGGGCAGCGCCGCGCAGCAAGGCGTGATCGCGCGTGAACGCGAGATCCATGCGGCGGGAATCGAGCGCGACGCGCAGCAGGCCCGCGCGCAGGCGCTCGTGGAACGCATCGAGGGCCTGAAGTCGCAGTCGGCGGACGCGGAGATCGCGCGCGACGACGCGCAACGCCAACTGTACGCCGCGCACCGGCGCCTTTCGGAACTCGCCGGTCAGCTGCAGAGCCATCAGGGCCGGCTCGACGCGGCGCGCCAGCGCGGAGCGCGGATCGAACAGGAAACCGTGGAACTGCGCACCGGTCTGTCGGAAGTCGAAGAACAGACACGCCAATCGCGGCGCCAGCTCGACGTGTCGGTCGGCCGGATGGGCGACCTGGAGGCCGATCGCGGGCGCCTCGATGGCGAGCGCCGCAGCCTGCTGGAGCGGCGCGAAGAGGCCCGCATCGACGCACGCGAGGCGCGTGAACGCGCGCATGCGGTGTCGTTGCAGGTCGAGTCGCGGCGCGCGGCGCTGCGCGCGCTGGAACAGTCCGTGACGCGCATGGATGCGCAGCGGCGCACGCTGTCGTCGCGGGCGCAGGAAATCGCCGGGCAACTCGCCACCGGTGGCGAGCCGATCGAACGGCTGGAGGCCGAGCGGCGCGCCTACCTCGACCAGCGCCTGCTGGTCGACCGCGAACTGGTCGAGGCGCGCAAGGGCCTGGACGAACTGGACGCCGGTGCGCGCCAGCTGGATGCCGAGCGCCACCGCGTGGAACGCGCGTTGGCGGAGGCGCGCGAACGGCTGTCGGCACAGCGTCTGGAGGAACAGGGCACCCGGTTGCGTGCGAGCCAGTTGGCGGAGGCGATCGCGGCCGGGGGCTTCGACGTGCCGACCGTGGTCGCCGAACTGCCGCCCGATGCCGACGCCGCGGCATGGCAGGCGCGCCACGCCGACCTGGAGGCGAAGATCAGGCGTCTCGAGCCGGTCAACCTGGCGGCGATCACCGAGCATGCCGAGCAGAGCGAGCGCAAGCAGTACCTCGACGCGCAGTTGAACGACCTCAACACGGCGCTGGAAACTCTGGAAAACGCGATCCGGAGGATCGATCGCGAGACACGCACGCGCTTCAAGGAGACCTTCGACAAGGTCAATCAGGGGCTGCAGGAACTGTTCCCGCGCCTGTTCGGCGGTGGGCATGCCTACCTCGAGCTTACCGGCGAGGACCTGCTCGATACCGGGGTGGCGATCATGGCGCGACCGCCCGGCAAGCGGGTCACCAACATCTCGCTACTGTCCGGCGGCGAGAAGGCGCTGACCGCGGTAGCGCTGGTGTTCGCGATCTTCCGCCTCAATCCGGCACCGTTCTGCCTGCTCGACGAGGTCGACGCGCCGCTCGACGAGGCCAACGTCGGGCGGTTCTGCCAGATGGTCGAGGAGATGACGGAGCGGGTGCAGTTCGTGTGCGTGACCCACAACAAGGTGACGATGGAATCCGCCCGTCAATTGTGCGGGGTCACGATGCGCGAGGCGGGCGTGTCGCGCCTGGTCCAGGTTGATCTTGCCGAAGCCGCCAAGCTCGCCGGCGCGGCCTGAGGGTCCGTGCCGGCATGGCGAGCGGGTGCCATAATCGCGGCTTCCGTCCCGATCCGGCCGGCCCCGCATGAGTGACGCCAATCTCCTGCGCCTGATCATCGCTGTTGCCGGCGCGGTCTTGATCGCCGCGCTTTACTACTTCGGGCGGCCGCGCAAACCCGGGCAGGGGCGGCCGCGCGCGGCCCCGGTCCGGCGCGC
>DHLY01000177.1:0-3753 GCA_002405525.1 Proteobacteria bacterium UBA4656 | reverse complement strand
CGACCTGCCCGGCCTGCGCGCGGCCGATCCGACCGCCGCGCCCGCGCAGCTCGACGTGCCGTCGATCCGCAGCGACTCGGAGGCCGCTGCGCCGTCGTCGCCCACCGGGCGCCGGCCGGCCGATGCGCGCATCGAGCGCATCGTCACCCTGCACGTCACGGCCAACGATGGGGCGGGAATCGCCGGGCCAGAACTGGTGGTGGCCGCGGAGAAAGTGGGGCTGCAGTTCGGCGACATGGGCATCTTCCACCGTCTGGTCGAGGGGCGCCCTGACGCAGGGCCGGTATTCAGCGTGGCCGGCATGGTGAAGCCGGGAACCTTCGACATGGCGCGGATCGCCACCCTGCGCACGTCGGGTCTCACGGTTTTTATGACCCTGCCGGGCCCGTTGCGCGCGCTCGATGCCTGGGACGCGATGCTGCCTGCGGCGCAGCGCCTCGCGGAACTGCTCGATGCGCAACTGCTTGACGCGGAACACAACGCGCTCGGACGGCAGACGATCCAGCACCTGCGCGACGAACTGCGCGCATTCGACCGCGCGCGGGAGCGCAGCGTCATCAAGCCGCGCCGTTGAAGCGCACACCATGAGCGTGGACGTCGCCGCCCGCATTCAGGCCTTGCGTCGCGAGATCGAGGACCACAACCACAGGTACCACGTGCTCGACGCGCCGACCATCCCGGACGCGCAATACGATCGGCTGGTGCGCGAACTGGAGGCGCTGGAAGCCGCGCATCCGGAGCTGCAGTCTCCGGACTCGCCGACCCGTCGGGTGGGCGCAAGGCCGGTGGCCGAGTTCGCGCCGGTGCGGCACCGGGTGCCGATGCTTTCGCTGGCGAACGCCTTCAGCGACGACGAAGTGGTGGCCTTCGCCGATCGCGTGGCGGAGAAGGTCGGCAGTAAAGAAACCGCATTCTCGGTCGAACCCAAGCTCGACGGACTGGCGATCAGCTTGCTGTACGAGGACGGCGTGCTGGTGTGCGGCGCGACCCGCGGCGACGGCGAGACCGGCGAGGACGTGACCCACAGCGTGCGCACGGTGCGCAGCGTGCCGCTGCGCCTGCGCGGCGACGACTGGCCGCGCAGGCTCGAGGTGCGCGGCGAGGTCTACATGCCGCGCGCGGGTTTCGAGGCGATGAACGCGCAGGCCCGCGAGCGCGGCGAGAAGGTGTTCGCGAACCCGCGCAACGCGGCCGCCGGCAGTCTGCGCCAGTTCGACCCGAAGATCGCGGCCTCGCGTCCGCTGGCGTTCTCCGCCTATTCGGTGGGCCTGGTCGAGGGCGGGGCGCTGCCCGACCGCCACACCGCCACCCTGGCTCGCCTGCGCGCGTGGGGGCTGCCGGTCTGCCCCGAGGCCGACGTCGCAGTGGGTGCAGCCGGCTGCCTCGACTACTTCCGGCGCATCGGCGCGCGCCGCGACGCGCTGCCGTACGAGATCGACGGCGTGGTCTACAAGGTCGACCGCTACGACTGGCAGCAGGCGCTGGGCTTCGTGTCGCGCGCGCCGCGCTGGGCGATCGCGCACAAGTATCCCGCGCGCGAGGAGATGACCGTGCTGGAGGCGATCGACGTGCAGGTCGGCCGCACCGGCGCGATCACGCCGGTGGCGCGCCTCAAGCCGGTGCCGGTCGCGGGCGTGGTGGTCACCAACGCCACCCTGCACAACGAGGACCAGATCCGGCGCCTCGACGTGCGGGTCGGGGACACGGTGGTCGTGCGACGCGCCGGCGACGTGATCCCCGAGGTGGTCGGCGTGGTCGCCGAGCGCCGGCCGCCGGACGCGACGCCGTGGACGATGCCGACCACCTGCCCGGTGTGCGGCTCGCGCCTGGAGCGCGGCAAAAAAGTCGCGCGGCAGACCAAGGCCGGCATCGAGTACGAGGACAGCGCGGTGCTCACCTGCACCGGTGGGCTGTTCTGCGCCGCCCAGGTCCGCGAGCGCATCATCCACTTCGCCAGCCGCCGCGCGATGGACATCGAGGGGCTGGGCGACCGCTTCATCGAGGATCTCGTCGAGTTCGGCTTCGTGAAGACGCCCGCCGACCTCTACGCGCTCACGCTCGACGACCTGCTGGCGATGAAGCGCCGCGCCGACGAGCGCGACGGCACCGTCCCGGAGACCTTGAAGAAGGGCAAGGTGGCCAGCAAATGGGCCGAAAACCTGCTCGGCACGATCGACGCCAGCCGCGCCACCGCGCTGGAGCGCGTCCTGTTCGCGCTGGGCATCCGCGACGTGGGCGAGTCCACCGCCAAGGCGCTGGCGCGCTGGTTCGGCTCGCTGGAGGCGCTGGCCGCCGCCGACGAGGCAGCACTGATGGCCGTGCCCGACATCGGACCGATCGTGGCCGCGCACGTGGTGGCGTTCTTCGCCGAACCGCACAACCGCGAGGTCGTCGAACGCCTGCGCGAACGCGGCGTGCGCTGGCCGGACCAAGCGCCGCAGCGCACGGCCGAGGGCCCGCTCGCCGGGCAGACCGTGGTGCTCACCGGCACCCTGTCGTCGATGGGGCGCGACGATGCGAAGGCGCGACTTGAGGCCCTCGGCGCCAAGGCCGCAGGCAGCGTGTCGAAGAAGACCACCTTCGTGGTCGCCGGCGCTGAAGCCGGGTCCAAGCTCGACAAGGCGAACGAACTCGGCGTCCCGGTCCTCGACGAAGAAGCCTTCCTCGAACTCTTGCGCCGCCACGGCGCCGCGCCATGAGCGGCGACGACTGGCGTCCCACGGCCTCGATCGAGGCGCTGCGGCTGCGCGCCGCGCTGTACCGCCGCATCCGCGGATTCTTCGACGCGCGCGGCGTGCTGGAAGTGGAAACGCCGATCCTGTCCGAGGCCGGCAACACCGACCCCAACATCGAAAGCCTGCGCGCGCGCTTCGATGGGCCGACGTCGGCCGGCGCACGCGAACGCTGGCTGCGCACGTCACCTGAGTATCCGCTCAAGCGCCTGCTCGCCGCCGGTATCGGCGACTGCTACGAACTCGGCCGCGTGTTCCGCAACGGCGAGTCGGGTGCCCGCCACAACCCCGAGTTCACGATGCTGGAGTGGTACCGCGTCGGCTGGGACCACCATCGACTGATGGACGAGGTCGCGGAACTGGTCGGCGAGGCGCTGGCGCTGGTCGGACGCGCCATGCCGGTGCGCAAGCGCAGCTATGCCGAGGTGTTCATCGACCACGCCGGCGTCGACCCGCACCACGCCCCGCCCGAGGCACTGCGCGCGGCACTGGGCCATATGCGCATCGACGGCGAGGGCCTGTCGCGCGACGACTGGCTGGACCTCGTGCTCACCCACCGCGTCGAACCCGCCATGGCCACCTCAGGACACATCGAGTTCATCCACGACTTCCCCGCCAGCCAGGCCGCGCTGTCGCGCATCCGACCCGGTGATCCACCGCTGGCCGAGCGCTTCGAGTGCTACGTCGACGGCATCGAACTGGCGAACGGCTACCACGAACTCACCGACCCGCACGAGCAGCGCGCGCGCTTCCAAGCCGACCTCGCAAAGCGCCGTGCTCGCGGCGCGGTCGAGCCGCCGATCGACGCGCGCCTGCTCGCCGCGCTTACCAATGGGCTGCCGCACTGCGCGGGCGTAGCCATGGGCATCGAGAGACTTCTAGTCGTACTGTTAATGCAGACGGATATCGCGTGCTCGATGGCCTTCGCAGTTACTCGCGCATAGTGAATTGGGTCTTCGTGAATCCGTGTGGGCGCCTTTACGCCACGAAGTTGCGCCAGAGTGCCTGAATCGCGGCACAT
>DHLY01000123.1 GCA_002405525.1 Proteobacteria bacterium UBA4656 | reverse complement strand
CTGGCCACCTCCTGGGCGGCCGATCCCAAGGACCGCACCAAATGGGTGTTCCGGCTGCGCTCCGGCGTGCGCTTCCACGACGGCTCGCCGTTCAACGCCGATGCCGTGGTCTGGAACGTGCGCAAGGTGCTCGACAAGGAGGCGCCGCACTTCGACGCCAGCCAGGTCGGCGTGACCGCCTCGCGCATGCCCACGCTGCGCAGCGCGCGCAAGATCGACGACCTGACGGTCGAGCTGACCACCAGCGAGCCGGACTCGTTCCTGCCGCTGAACCTGACCAACCTGTTCATGGCCAGCCCGGCGCACTGGCAGGCCAAGTTCGATGCCGCGCCGGGGGCCACCCCGGCCGACAAGGCACGCGCGGCCTGGACGGCCTTTGCCGCCGACGCCTCCGGCACCGGCCCGTTCCGCATGACCCGCTTCGTGCCGCGCGAACGGCTCGAAGTGGCCGCCAACCGCAACTACTGGGACCCGCGGCGGGTGCCGAAAATCGACCGCGTGGTCATGCTGCCGATGCCCGAGGCCAACGCCCGCACCGCGGCGCTGCTGTCGGGCCAGGTCGACTGGATCGAGGCGCCCGCGCCGGACGCGATGGCGCAGATCCGCAGCCGCGGTTTCACCATCTACTCCAATGCCCAGCCGCACGTCTGGCCGTGGCAGTTGTCGTTCGCCGAGGGCTCGCCCTGGCTGAACCGCGACGTGCGCCACGCCGCCAACCTGTGCGTCGACCGCGAGGGCCTGGTCAAGCTGCTCGGCGGCATGATGTCGATTCCCAAGGGCACCGTGCCGCCCGGCCATCCGTGGTGGGGCAACCCGAAGTTCGACATCCGCTACGACGTCAAGGCGGCGCAGGCGCTGATGCAGAAGGCGGGCTTCTCGGCGGCCAAGCCGCTGAAGGTCAAGGTGCAGATCTCGGCCTCGGGCTCCGGCCAGATGCAGCCGCTGCCGATGAACGAGTTTGTCCAGCAGTCGCTCAAGCAGTGCTTCTTCGACGTCGAGTTCGACGTGATCGAGTGGAACACGCTGTTCACCAACTGGCGCATCGGCGCCCGCGACCCGTCGGCGCGCGGCGCCCACGCGATCAACGTGAGCTTCGCGGCGATGGACCCGTTCTTCGCCATGGTGCGCTTCACCAGCACCAAGACCTTCCCGCCGGTGTCCAACAACTGGGGCTTCTTCGGCAATGCCGAGTTCGACAAGCTGATCGAGGACGCGCGCACCAGCTTCGAGGACAAGGCGCGCGATGCCGCGCTGGCGCGGCTGCACGCGCGCATCGTCGAGGAGGCGCCGTTCATCTGGATCGCGCATGACGTCGGCCCGCGGGCCATGTCGGCGCGCGTGACCGGTGTGGTCCAGCCGCGCTCCTGGTTCATCGACATCGCCACGATGGACATGAAGTAAACGGCCGATCGTCGCCGCCGCCCGCGCCGCCCCGTCGGCGGTGCGCGGCGCGGCGGCGGCCCCTTTCCCATCCGCCGCGCCCGCCCCGGGGGCGCGTCGTCCCGACCCGCCACCCGCGCGATGTTCGCCTACCTCGTCCGCCGCGTCATCTACACGCTGCCGATCATGCTCGGCGTGGCGCTGGTGTGCTTTGCCCTCGTGCATCTGGCGCCCGGCGACCCGCTGGTGTCGGTGCTGCCGCCCGATGCCTCGGCCGAAATGCAGCAGCAGTTGCGCACGCTGTACGGCTTCGACCGGCCGCTGCCCGAGCAATTCGTCAAGTGGCTGGCGCGTGCGGCGCAGGGCGACCTCGGGGCCTCGATCGCCAGCGGGCGGCCGGTGGCCGCCGAAGTCTGGAAGGCGGTCGGCAACACGCTGCGGCTGGCGCTGGTGGCCACGCTGATCGGCTTTTTCTTCGGCTGCCTGTTCGGTTTCGTCGCCGGCTACTTCCGCGACTCCTGGGTCGACAAGGGTGCGTCGTTCCTCTCGGTGGTGGGCGTCAGCGTGCCGCACTACTGGCTGGGCATGGTGCTGGTCATCGTCTTTGCCGCCCAGTTGAACTGGCTGCCGGCCACCGGCGCCGGCCCCGGCGGCTCCGACCAGTGGGCCTGGGACTGGGCCCACGTCCGCCACATGATCCTGCCGGCCATCACGATGAGCGTGATCCCGATGGGGATCATCGCCCGCACCGTGCGCGCGCTGGTGGCCGAGACGCTGGCGCAGGAGTTCGTGGTCGGCCTGCGCGCCAAGGGCCTGACCGACCTGGGCGTGTTCCTGCATGTGGTGAAGAACGTGGCGCCGACCGCGCTGGCCGTGATGGGCCTGCAGTTGGGCTACCTGCTGGGCGGCTCGATCCTGATCGAGACCGTGTTCTCCTGGCCCGGCACCGGCTTTCTGCTCAACAGCGCCATTTTCCAGCGCGACCTGCCGCTGCTGCAGGGGACCATCCTCGTGCTGGCGCTGTTTTTCGTGCTGCTCAACCTGCTGGTGGACGTGGTGCAGACCACGCTCGACCCGCGCATCTCGCGCGCCTGATCCGCCCGATGAACATCGCCGTCGATCCGCGCAAGCTGCCGGCGCTCGCCTTCGAGCGCAGCCCCGGCTACTGGAGCACCGTGCTGCGCCGCTTTGCGCGCGATCCGGTGGCGATGGTGGCCGCCGCGGTGGTGCTGGCGCTGATCCTGCTGGCGCTGTTCGGACCGTATCTGACGCCGGCCGACCCCTACCAGTCGTCGATGCTCAACCGCCTGAAGCCGATCGGCACGCCGGGCTTTCCGCTGGGCACCGACGAGCTCGGCCGCGACATGCTCTCGCGCCTGATCGTCGGCGCGCGGCTGTCGCTCTTCATG
>DHLY01000073.1 GCA_002405525.1 Proteobacteria bacterium UBA4656 | reverse complement strand
GGAGCGGGCGCGGATTGAAACCAGATCGCGAGCCCGGTCGACGCTGTCATCGACGCGTCTCCCGCGCCCACGGTAGCGCGCGCATATCGAAACAGCCAACAGACTGCGTCCGCATGATCAGCGCCGCCCTGCTCGACCTCACTGGGTCGCCCTGGTCACCCAACGGCTACACTGCACCCCATGCTGCGTATCGGCCCCCACGCCCTCCCCGTCCCGCTGGTGCTCGCCCCGATGGCGGGCGTCACCGACAAGCCGTTCCGGCTGCTGTGCAAGCGGCTGGGCGCGGGACTCGCCGTGTCCGAGATGACCACCGCCGACCCGAAGCTGTGGGGCACGCGCAAGTCGCGCCTGCGCATGGACCACGTGGGCGAACCGGAGCCGGTCAGCGTGCAGATCGCGGGCTACGATCCGGCGATGCTGGCCGACGCCGCGCGCCACAACGTCGACCACGGCGCCCGGATCATCGACATCAACATGGGCTGCCCGGCGAAGAAGGTGTGCAACGTCTGGGCGGGCTCGGCCCTGATGCAGGACGAGGCGCTGGTGGCGCGCATCCTGCCGGCGGTGGTGCGCGCGGTGGACGTGCCGGTGACGCTGAAGATCCGCACCGGCTGGGCGCGCGCGCAGCGCAACGGGCTGGCCATCGCGCGCATCGCCGAGGATTCAGGCATCGCCGCGCTGGCCGTGCACGGCCGCACGCGCGAGGACCTCTACCAGGGCGAGGCCGAGTACGACACCATCGCCGCAGTCAAGGCGGCGCTGAAGATCCCGGTGCTGGCCAACGGCGACATCGACTCGCCACGCAAGGCCGCCGCCGTGCTGCGCCACACCGGCGCCGATGGACTGCTCATCGGCCGCGCGGCGCAGGGGCGGCCGTGGATCTTTCGCGAGATCGCGCACTTCCTCGCGACCGGCGCCGAACTGCCGCCGCCCGCGCCGACCGAGGTGCGCGACATCCTGCTCGGGCACCTGGAATCGCTCTACGCCTTCTACGGCGAGGTGCAGGGCGCGCGGATCGTTCGCAAGCACGTCGGCTGGTACTGCAAGGACCACGACGCCGGCTCGCTTCGCGCAGCGGTCAACGCGAGCGAGGACCCGCGGGTGCAGATGGACGCGGTGCGCGCCCACTTCGAGGCGCGCGGCTTGCTGGCCGCAGCGGCCTGAGTGCGGCCGAACCCCTGTAGGAGCGAGCAAGGCTCGCGACCGCGACCTCAGGTTCCGCGTCTCGATGGGAGGGTGCCGTCGCGAGCCTTGCTCGCTCCCACAGGGAGTCGGAGGGTGCCGTCGCGAGCGGTGCTCGCTCCCACAGGGGGGCTGCGAGTTCCGCGGGGCGGTCGCGAGCAACGCTCGCTGGCCGAAGGGGCGAGTGCGATTCGTGCAGCGCTGCGGCACACTTGACGCATGTGCTCAACCAACCCCACAGCCCGTGCAGGCCGGGCGGGCACCACGACCTTCTGGCGGGCGACCGCGGAACGCGGGGCGGTCGTCGCCTTCGGGGCCGCGGTCGCGCGCAAGCCCATTGCTACGTCATGCCCTCGATCTACCAGTTGAAGCCGCGCTTCCAGGCCCTGCTGCGGCCGGGCGTGGCGGCGCTCGCGCGCGCCGGCATGACAGCCAACCAGGTGACGATCGCAGCCGCGCTGCTCTCGTTGGCGGCGGGGCTCGCCGTGGCGTTCGCGCAGCCGTCGACCGCGGTCCTCGGCCTGCTGCCCGCGGTCCTGCTGTTGCGGATGGCGCTCAACGCCGTCGACGGCATGCTGGCCCGCGAGCACGCCCAGCAGTCGCGGCTCGGCGCCATCCTCAACGAACTGGGCGACGTGATCGCGGACGCGGTGCTGTACCTGCCGTTGTGCTGGGTCGCGGGCTTCGATCCGCGCCTCGTGGTCGGTATCGTGCTGGCGGGCACGATCGCCGAGATGACCGGCGTGATCGGCGTGCAGGTCGGTGCCAGCCGGCGCTACGACGGCCCGATGGGCAAGAGCGACCGCGCCTTCGTGTTCGGCGCGCTCGGGCTCGCGCTGGCGCTGGGCGCGCCGGGCGGCGCCTGGCTCGACGCCGTGCTCGGCCTCGTGCTGCTGCTCTCGCTCGTCACCATCATCAACCGCGCGCGCGGCGCGCTGCGCGAGGTTCGCCCATGATCGATACCTGGGTGCCGCCGCAGGTCGCGAGGACCTTAGCCGGCGTGGTGGGGCTGCTGGTCGTGGCCAGCGCCATCGTCGGCTGGATCGCGCGCGGCGAGCGCGCGGCGCGCCACGGCGAGCTGGTCGCGCGGGTGAAGTCCTGGTGGATCATGGTCGCGGTGTTCGCCACCGCGATCCTGCTCTCGCAGACCGGGGCGATCGTGTTCTTCGCGCTGCTGTCCTTCCTTGCCCTGAAGGAATACCTCTCGCTGGTGCCGACCCGGCGCGCCGACCGCCGCGTGCTGTTCTGGGTGTACCTGACGGTGCCGCTGCAGTTCTGGTGGGTGCACGACCGCTGGTACAACATGTTCCTGGTGTTCATCCCGGTGTGGGCGGTGCTGTTCGTGGCCTCGCGCATGGTGCTGCGGGGCGAGACCCGCGACTTCCTGCGCGCGGTGGGCATCCTGCACTGGGGCATGCTGACCATGGTCTTCGCCCTGTCGCACCTCGCCTACCTGCTGGTGCTGCCGGAAAAGCAGGGTGACATGGCCTCCGGCGCCGGCCTGCTGCTGTTCGTGGTCCTGCTCACGCAGTTGAACGACGTGCTGCAGTTCGTGTGGGGCAAACTGCTCGGCAAGCGGCCGGTGCTGCCGACCGTGAGCCCGAAGAAGACCGTCGAGGGCCTGGTCGGCGGCGTGCTGACGACCACCGCGCTGGCCTATGTGATCGCACCGGTGCTGACGCCGCTGTCGCCGCCGCATGCGCTGGCGGCAGGGCTGATGATCGGACTGGGCGGCTTCATCGGCGACGTGACGATCTCGGCGCTCAAGCGAGACCTCGGGGTGAAGGACGCGGGCACCTTGATCCCGGGGCACGGCGGGGTGCTGGACCGCATCGACTCGCTGCTGTTCACCGGGCCGGTGTTCTTCCACTTCATGAAGTATTTCTACTATTGAGGCGATGGCGGAGGCCGCGGTGCAATTCGCTGCGCTCGTTGCACCCTACCCGACTGAGCCCTGGGCCCTGGGCCCTTCCGCGGTCGATCGCTGCCGCGCGCGAAACCGCGCGCACGCTCGACCCGGTGAACCCGCATGCGCCTGATCGGCTTCGTCCTGCGACTGCTGTTCTACGGCGTGGTGGTGCGCCTCGTGGTGCTGTTCGTGCTGGGGCTCAACGTGCGCCACCGGGAACGGCTGCCGCTGAAGGGACCGGCGATCATCGCCGCCAACCACAACAGCCATCTCGACGCGATGGTGCTGGCGACCCTGCTGCCGCTGCGCCTGCTGCCACGCATCCGGCCGGTGGCGGCGGCGGACTACTTCCTGCGCGGCGGCCTGCGCTCGTGGCTCGCCGCCGAGGTCGTCGGCATCGTGCCGATCCGTCGCCAGCGCACGCAGCCGGACGAGGACCTGCTGGCGCCGGTGCAGGCGGCGCTGGACCGCGGCGACATCCTCATCTTCTTCCCCGAGGGCACGCGCGGCGA
>DHLY01000086.1:47243-52433 GCA_002405525.1 Proteobacteria bacterium UBA4656 | reverse complement strand
ACGCCTGTACGGCGCCCTGACCGACCATTCCTCCGCAGTCGGCGTTACCCTTGTGGCATGCCCGACGCAGCACGGCCCCGACCTCTACCGCAGAACGGCTTCGCACGGTCCGGCTTGTCGACGGATGGAGGCCGAGTGGAGTCGTGGCTGCCGGATTTCTGCACGCCCGCCGTCGCTTTCTGGTGCGCCGCGCTGGGCCAGGCAATTCTCCTTTTCCTCCTTCTCGCGCCGGTGGGCCGCTGGCCGGCCACATTCGAGCAATTGGCCCTCGGCACGCTTTACGTCCAGTGGCTGTGCTGGATGAACCTCGCGCTGTTGTGCGGCATCCGCCGCGCCTTGCTGCGGATGACTACAGCGACCGTCGCCTGCCTGATCCTTTTTTCCGTCGCCGCCATCACGGCCGGAGCGGCGGCGGTTGCGGCGTGGTTCGAGGCCCTGCTGGGCCTCAACGCACTGCCGTCCGAGGTCGGCACCGCAGGATTCGCAATGGCCAGCGCCGGCATGGTGGCGCTCGCTGCCGCCGCCGCGCTGCGATATGCCTTCGTCCTCGCACAGTGGAAGCTCGGAGTCGCTGCTGGCGCGCGCGCGCAGTTCGATGCGCTGCAGGCGCGCATCCGGCCGCACTTCCTGTTCAACAGCATGAACACCATCGCGGCGCTGATCCGCGCGCGCCCCGAGGCAGCCGAAGCGGCCGTGGAAGACCTGAGCGACCTGTTTCGCGCTGCGCTACGGGATGAAGGGCGACCGGCGACGCTGATCGAAGACATCGAACTCGCTCAGCGCTACCTCGCGATCGAATCGCTTCGGCTGGGAGACCGCCTGCGCGTCGAGTCGGCCATCGGCGCGGTGCCCAACATGAACGTGCCCCCCCTGCTGCTTCAGCCGCTGGTCGAGAACGCTGTGGTGCACGGTATCGAGCCCCTGCCTCACGGCGGAACGGTGCAGTTGGGTGTCCGCATCTTGCACGGGCAGGTGGTGATCGATATCAGGAACCCGCGCCCGCCGCGGCGCACGCCGACCCGCGGCACCGGAACCGCCGTCGAGAACGTGCGCCGACGCCTCGATTACCTTTTCGGCGGCGCCAGCCGTATGGAAGTCGACGAGGGTGACGACTACTATGCGGTGCGCCTCCAATTGCCCATTCCATGAGAGTCCTCATTGCAGACGACGAGCCGCTGGCCCGAACGCGCATCGAAGGGATGCTGCGCGACCTGCCGGGAGTCGAACTCGCGGGGCAGGCGGCCGACGGGCGCGAAGCTGTGCTGCTCAGCGAGGAGCGCGACGTCGACTGTGTGCTGCTCGACGTCTCGATGCCGGCGATGGACGGCCTCGAAGCAGCGCGCCACCTTTCGAAGCTGCCGCGTCCGCCTGCGGTGGTGTTCTGCACCGCTCACGACGAACATGCCCTCGCCGCTTTCGATGCCAGCGCGATCGACTATCTGGTCAAGCCGGTGCGCAGGGACCGGCTGGCAACCGCGCTCGACCGGGCGCGCCGCTTCACCGGGGACCGGTTGGCGGAGGTCGAGGAACGCGTATCGGGCCGTACGCGCCGAACCCACGTCTGCGCCCGCATCCGCGGCAACCTGCGGCTTGTCCCGATCACCGAGATCCTGTTCTTTCTCGCCGAGGACAAATACGTGGTCGTACACTGGAGCGGCGGCGAGGTGCTGATCGAGGAGTCGCTGCGTGCGCTGGAGGACGAATTCGGCGATCAGTTCGTCCGCATCCACCGCAATTGCCTGCTGGCCGTCGATCGCATCGCAGGACTGCAGCGCCTGCCCGACGGTCGGGTGTTCGCTGAGGTGCGGGGTGGTACGGCACCCCTCGAGGTCAGCCGCCGCAACCTTCCGGCGTTGCGCAAGCTGGTGCGGGAGATCTGAACCGATGAAGCCGCTCCGAATCGCCACCCGCCGCAGCGCGCTCGCGCTCTGGCAGGCCGAGCACGTGGCTGCCCGCCTGCGTGCCCTGCAGCCGGACCGGCCCGTCGAACTGGTGCCGATGACCACCCGCGGCGACCGCATCCTCGACCGGCCGCTGGCCGAGATCGGCGGCAAGGGCCTTTTCCTCAAGGAACTCGAGGTCGCCATCCAGCATGGCGAGGCGGACATCGCCGTGCACTCGATGAAGGACGTGCCGATGCAGCTCGAAGCCGGCTTCGCGATCGGTGCAGTGCTCGAGAGGGCTGATCCGCTGGATGCCTTCGTGTCCAACCACTACGCCGGAATCGAGGCCCTTACGCCCGGCGTGCGCGTTGGCACCTCCTCGTTGCGGCGGCGCTCGCTGCTGCGCGCGCTGCGCCCCGACCTGCAGGTCGAGGACCTGCGTGGCAACGTGAACACCCGCCTCGCCAAGCTCGACGCCGGCGAATTCGATGCCATCATCCTCGCCTGCGCCGGCCTCGATCGCCTTGGAATGGGCGACCGGATCCGGGCGCGCCTGCCGGCGCCGCGGTGGCTGCCCGCGGTGGCGCAGGGCGCGATCGGGATCGAGGTCAGGGCGGACGACGTGGCCGCTCGGGATGCCGTCGCGCCCCTCGTGCATGCCGAGACGACCCTTTGCGTCGCCGCCGAGCGTGCGATGAATCGGGTGCTGCAAGGCAGTTGTGACGTCCCCATCGCCGGCCACGCCACGCTCGAGGCCGGCCGATTGTCGCTGCACGGACTCGTCGGGGACCCGCTGGCCGGTCGTTTGATCCGGGCCGAAGGTGCCGACTTGGCCTCGGCCGCCGAGGCGCTAGGTGAGCGTGTTGCGCTCGACCTGCTGGCGCGCGGCGCCGACGCGATCCTGCACGGGCGCCAGCCGCGCTGACGCCCGTCGCCCGGTCAGAAGCCGACCACGATGTTGGTGGTGAGCAGCGTGTCGGTCTTTTCGGTGCTGCCGGTCACGTCCGTGTTGTGGCGAACCTGCAATGCGGACTTCAGGGCCAGGCTCTGATTGATCTGCACCTGCACCCCGAGTTCGTTCTGGATGAACGTGTTGTCACTGCCGGCTTCGATCAGGAAGTTGTCGACGAGGGTGGTGGTCGCCGTCAGCTTGTGTTCGTAGGCCAGCGTGCCGCGAAGCACCGCGTCGCTTTCCGCGTCCTGTGCAATCAAGTCCGCCGGCGGCGGAGTGGTGACCAGCACGTCGATCGGCTGGATGCGCCGCCAGCCGGGGCCAGCCTCGCCGGCAAACCGCGTGGTCTCGGTGTCGATGAACCTGTAACCGACGCCGGCGGAGACGATCGCCTGCCACTCGTACGGCGCGAAGTCGTCGTTGTCGTAGCGGGCGGCCCCGAACAGGTACATGCGGTCGGTGTACTTGTAGCCGGCCTTCCCGCCAAGCTGCCAGCGGCTCGCATTCGTCACCTTGTCGCGACCAACCGAACCATTGGCCTCGGTCACGTCGACTTCGCCGCTCGCGCGCAGGGCCGATGCATCGATCTGATAGAGCCAGCGATCGTCTTCTTTCTTCAACTCGAGCTTGGCGTTGATGGTGTCGCTGTCGGCGTTGCCGCGCGCCAGCGCGAGCCCGAGTTCCCCGGCGCCGGCCCATTCCTGCGCCTCGGTGACGGATGGGCTCGCGGCGAGAACAACAAGGGCGATCGCAAGTCGATGCATGGGGGTCTCCTGCAGGGGCTGGGTTCGTTCGGTTCGCCGCGCCGCCCCGCGGTTCACGTGCAGGATGGCTGGCGCGTCAGCGATAGTAAGCCGTCACGATATGGCGCGCCTCGGCGAAGAACAGCCAGCGTTCAGCCAGCAGTCCGATTGCGAGCCCCACCGTGGCCAGCAGCGCAGCCAGGGCGCCGCCACGCCCGCCCAGCGCGGATGCGGCGCACAGCACCGGCAGTGCGCCGCCGCACAGGACGACAATGATGCGCAGTCGCCGCGCGTGCCGCCGCGCGAGCACGTAGCCCATCTCGCGCAGGAGGTAGTTGGACTCGGTGTGGGGCGATTCCGCGGGCCGCACTCGGCCCAGCCCAGCCAGACCGGTCGCCGCCGAAGTGTCAATGTCGCCACCGCGCCGGTCCACGTGGCGCCAATAGGCGATCTTCAGCAGTGCGTAGCCGATCGCGCCGCCGCCCAGGGCGAGACTCTCGGCAGATCCAGGTCGCCATGCGGCAAGCGACAGCAGCAGCCACCAGCACGCTGCGCCCGACAGCGCCGCGGCAAGCAGGAACGATGGCGCTACGAAGCCATTGTGCCAGGCGGGGATCGGGCGCAAACTGAAATAGATGCCTGCCGTGGTGTAGACCGTGATCGCCGACAGCAGGGCGAGCAGCGCGCCCGCCGCCGTCGATGCCGCACTGGTCGGCGCGGCCCACACGGCCCAGCCCGCGAGCGCCGCCGCGCCGAAAGTCAGCGCCGCGGCGACCGCCTCGCGCGACAGCCACGATGTGCGCCACTGGCTGAAAGCCCGCCAGGCGCGGCCGGGCTTACCGAGGTGCAGGAACGCACTCGCGAGGCCGACGCCGAGAAGCAGGGTCCCCAGCGCGAGTGGGGCGAGCGCGATCTCGCGGGACAGTGGCAGGGGCCCGGCGACCTGCCCGACGCCGAACCAGAACAGCAGTCCGAGCCCCGCGCCCGACAGCGTGGAAAAGAAGATGACCGACAGTGCCGGATACATCGAGTGCGCTCAGCGCGACAGCAGCCGGTCGGCCCAGCGCAGCAGCGGCGGCAGGCTCGAGGGGTCGAAATCCTCCGCCGGCCCGGGCGCGGGCTCGGTGCGCCGCGGCCGCGGCGGCAGGTAGCGGTTCACCGGGCGATAGCCGAATTCCGGCAGCAGCGCCTGACCGTCGCGTGCTGCGACCAGCCGCGAAACGGGCGACTCGACGTCGCCGAGGTCGCCGAAGTGCCGTGCCCGGGTGGGGCAGGCCAGCACGCAGGCCGGCTGGCGATCGGCGGGATCGAGCGACTCGTTGTAGATGCGGTCCACGCACAGCGTGCACTTCTGCATAACCCCGCGGACTTCGCTGTACTCGCGCGCGCCGTAGGGACAGGCCCACGAACACAGTTTGCAACCGATGCACTTGTCCTCGTCAACCAGAACGATGCCGTCTTCTGCGCGCTTGTAGCTTGCGCCGGTCGGGCAGACGGTGACGCAGGCGGCATCCTCGCAGTGCAGGCAGGAGCGCGGGAAATGCACGGTCATGCCGGTGCCCGGCCGCGCGCCCGCGGCAGGTGCGGCGCCGCAGTCGATCTCGAAGGTGTG
>DHLY01000086.1:40455-46977 GCA_002405525.1 Proteobacteria bacterium UBA4656 | reverse complement strand
ACCAGGCCCAGCTTGCGCTCCGAAGACGGCGGCAGCGCGGTCATCGGCGCGGACCCGGCATGCCGCATCGCCGCGCGCGTACAACGGTGATGACGAGGCTCGCGGATGGGATGGCCATGGCGGAAGGTTAAGGAACCTGCGAGCAAGTATCCACAGCCGCGTCGCTTGCGCACGCGAAGGCAACCCTTCGGGCCGGGAGTGTGCGGCCGACCAGCCGCATCGGGCGTCTTGACCTTGGAACTGCCACGCCCGGCGCCGCGCCCCCCGGTGACCGGGCGCACCGCCTCCGGCGTGCGAGCGGCCACTTGGTCAGCGCTTCCGCAACGCTTTCCACGCGGTCGTCAAGCCCGCAGCGGCGGCAACGGGTCGAACTGCGGCTGGCTGGCCCCGCCGGCCGGCGGGTCCACGCGGCGCAGCGCGACCCGGAGGTCGTACCAGGCGGCCTGGCCCGTCACCGGATCGGCGTTCGCATAGTCTCCGGACCGACCGCGCGGCAGGAGGTCGGAAATGAGGTGGTTGATCAGGAAGCCGGCGCGTCCCTCGGGCGCGTCGCGGTGCAGACCCCACGCGCCGCGCCGCTTGCCGATCGCGTTCCAGGTCCACACCGTGCCCGGCTCGCAGCCGGCGTGCAGGCGTACCGGCACCACGATGCGCCCGGCGTGCGAACGCAACTCCGCCCAGTCGCCGTCGCCCAGTCCGTGCGCGGCTGCCGTCTGCGGATGCACGTAGAGCACGTTGCGCGCCGCGATCTGCCGCAACCAGCGGTTCTGCGAGCCCCACGAGTGGTACATGAACATGGGCCGCTGGGTGATCGCGGCGAGCGGGAACTCGCCCTCTCCGAGTGCCGCGCCCTCGAACGGCGCATGCCAGTCCGGGAGCGGGTCGAAGTGGTCTACGATGCGCGCCCGGTCCTTGTCCGGCGGCCGCAGCACGCCGCGGCCCTGCGCCGCGAGCCGGAACCGCTGCAGCGGCTCGGCATACAGCGCCAGCACCTGCGGCTCGGCATCTGCCACGAAGCCCATCGCTCGCGCCCAGTCGAGGTAGTCGCGGTTGGCCATCTTGAAGTAGCGCCCCGTCGGCGGGATCTCGGCGCGGAAGAAGCAGCCATTCGCCGCATAGGCGTCGAGCTGGGCCGGATTGGGTGCCCCGCGCCCCTGCGCCGTGCCGTCACCGCGCCAGCCCGACAGCAGTCCGATGCCGGGTGACCGTTCGTGCTCGACGAGATACTGGGGGAATCCGCCGGGCCAGCGCCGGGCGCCGTCGCCGCGCACCATGCCGGGCAGCCCGAGCCGCGCGCCGAGGTCGAGCAGCACGTCCTGGAACGGCCGCACCTCGCGGTCGGGCGCGACCACCGGGCGGCGGATGCCGTCGATCGCCGCGTCGGCGTCCGAGATCGGCCGGTCGAGCAGCGAGATGCCGTCGTGGCGCTCGAGGTAGGTGGTGTCCGGCAGCACCAGGTCGGCATAAGCCACCATTTCGGACGCGTAAGCGTCGGAATAGATGATCCGCGGGATCCGGTATTCGCCGTTCGCCGGGTCGCGGTCGGTGAGCAGGCGCATCGTCTCCGCGGTCGACATCGCCGAGTTCCAGGCCATGTTGGCCATGAACAACAGCAGGGTGTCGATCCGGTACGGGTCGCCGGCGTGCGCGTTGCGGATCACGGTGTGCAACATGCCGTGGACCGCCAGCGGGTACTCCCAGGAAAATGCCTTGTCGATCCGGCGCGGCGCCCCGGCGGCGTCGACGAGCAAGTCCTCCGGCCCCTGTGGGAAACCCAGCGGTGCGGCATCCAGGGTGCCGTCGGGCCGGCGCGCCTTGCCGGGCCGGTTGCGTGGCGGGATGCCCTTCGGGTACGGCGGCTGGAAGCGGAACGACCCGGGCGACTCGATCGCCCCCAGAAGCAGCTGCAGCACATGCAGGAGCCGACAGGTCTGGAAGCCGTTGCTGTGCGCCGAGATGCCGCGCATCGCGTGCATCGACACCGCGCGCCCCACCATCTCCGGGTGCGTGCGGCCGTAAACGTCCGTCCACGGGATCGCCAGGCGCACCGGATCGTCGAACGCCGCTGCGGCCATTTCGCGGGCGAGACGGCGAATGGTGGCCTCCGGCACGCCGCAGCGCGACGCCACCGCTGCCGGCGACCACGCCGGATCGAGGAAGCGCTCGGCCAGCCTTTGGAACGCCGGCACGGCCCGCCGGCCGTCGGCCAGCACGACGCCGCCGACCACCCGCGGCGCGATGCCCGGCGAATCCGCGCGCGCCGTGCCGTCGGCGGTCGCGCACAGCGGGCGGCCTTCGGCGTCGCGCGCGAACAGCCCGTCTTCCGCGCCGTCCGGATCGTCGACCACCAGCCAGTGGGCGTTGCTGTAGCGCACGAGGTAATCGAGATCGATCCGGTCCGTGCGCAGCAACTCGTGGATCAGGGCACCCGCCAGCAGGCCGTCGGTGCCCGGCCGGATGCCGATCCATTCGTCCGCGATCGCGGCGTAGCCGGTGCGGACGGGATTGATCGCCACCACCTTGGCGCCGCGGGCCTTCAGCCCGCCGAGCCCGAGCTTGATCGGGTTGGAGTCGTGGTCCTCCGCGACGCCCCACAGCATGAGGTAGCGCGTGTGCTCCCAGTCCGGCTCGCCGAACTCCCAGAAGGCGCTGCCGAGCGTGTACATGCCCGCGGCCGCCATGTTCACCGAACAGAATCCCCCGTGCGCGGCGTAGTTCACGGTGCCGAACTGCTGCGCCCACCAGCCGGTCAGCGCCTGCGACTGGTCGCGGCCGGTGAAGAACGCCAGTTCGTCCGGGTTGCGCCGCCGCACGTCGCCGAGCCACTTCGCGGCCAGCGCCAGCGCCTCCTCCCAGCCGATTTCCCGGAATACTCCGGACCCGCGCTCGCCGACCCGCAGCAGCGGCGCGCGCAGCCGCGCCGGCGAGTGGTGCTGCTGCACGCCGGCCGCGCCCTTGGCGCAGACCACGCCGCGGTTGACGGGATGCGCGGGGTTACCGTCGATGTAGGTGACGCGTCCATCGCGCAGGTGCACGCGAATGCCGCACCGGCACGCGCACATATAACAGGTCGTGGTCTTGACCTCGTCGCCGGTCGCGCGATGCAGGTCGAGGACTTTCTCCGTCATGGCGCGTTCCTGCCGTCCATGGCGCGGCCGGTCCGGCCCGGCCATCCGTGGCCGGGCGCTCGCCGGCGCGAGGCCGTGCCGCGCGAAAGCCCGGCTCGCCCGCACCGGCACGCGCACATGCAGCAGGTCGTGGTCTTGACCTCGTCGCCGGTGGCGCGGTGCAGGTCGAGGGGCTTGTCGCTCATGGCCGGGCCAAGGATAGCGGTTGCGGCACCGATCGCGGGGCCCCGCGGGGCTGCGGTCGGGATCGGCCGCCGCCGGACACGCCGCCGGCACCCGGTCCATGGCACGATCGCGCCCATGGACCGATACGAGCGCATCCTCACCCTGCACCGCATCCTGAAGTCGGCGCGATACCCGGTGCCGTTCGACCGCCTGAAGGACGAGCTGCGCTGTTCGCGCGCCACCCTGTACCGCGACATCGCCTTCCTGCGCGATGCGCTCGGCGCGCCGATCGACACCGACCCGGACCACCACGCCTTCGGTTACGCCCGCGACGAGGGCGAACGCTTCGAACTGCCCGGCCTGTGGCTGAGCAGCGAGGAGCTGCACGCGCTGCTCGCCGTGCACCAGATGCTGGCGCGTACCGGCCCCGGCGTCCTGTCCTCGGCGCTCGCCCCGCTGCGCCAGCGCATCGAGCGTCTGCTGTCGACCGCGGAGAGCGGCAAGCGCTACGAGCTGGCGCGGATCCGCCTTACCGGCAGCGGCATCCGCAGGCTCGACGAGACGGTGTTCCGCCTGGTCGCCTCCGCGGTGCTGGAACGGCGGCAACTGACCTTCCGCTACCGCGCCCGCACCTCGGGCAGCGAGGGCCAGCGCACGGTGTCGCCGCAGCGCCTGACCCACTATCGCGAGAACTGGTACCTCGACGCCTTCGACCACGATCGCAAGGCCCTGCGCAGCTTCGCCGTCGACCGCATCACGCAGCCGCAGGTGCTCGACGCCGTCGCCGACGACGTCGCCGAGGCCGAGCTCGACGCCCACCTCGCCGGCTCCTACGGCATCTTCGCCGGCCCGCCGAAGGCCTGGGCCACCCTGGTGTTCTCGCCGCGCGCGGCGCGCTGGGTGGCGGACGAGTACTGGCACTCGCGGCAGGAGGGGCGGTTCCTCGCCGATGGCCGCTACGAACTGCGCGTGCCGTACTCCAACGCCCGCGAGTTGCTGATGGACGTGCTGCGCTACGGGCCCGACGCCGAGGTCGCCGCGCCACCGGCCTTGCGCGAGGAGGCGAAGATCCTGCTGCGGCTGGCCGCCGCGCAATACGAGGACCGCAGGCCATGACCGCCGCCGCGCCGCGTCCCGCCGGGCCCACGGTCGCGCTGGTGCTGGGTTCCGGCGGCGCGCGGGGGCTGGCGCACATCGGCGTGATCGAGGTCCTGCGCGAGCGGGGCTACCGGGTGGTCGCGATCGCGGGATCGTCGATGGGCGCGCTGGTCGGCGGCATCCACGCCGCCGGGCGGCTCGACGATTACAAGGCCTGGGCATGCGCGCTGCAGAAGCTCGACGTGCTGCGGCTCGTGGACTGGACGCTGTCACCGAGCGGCTTCATCCGCGGCGAGCGCATCATCGCCACCCTGCGCGAGCTGGTCGGCGACGCCCTGATCGAGGACCTGCCGGTGGCCTACACCGCGGTCGCCACCGACATCGATCTCGAGCGCGAGGTGTGGCTGTCGCGCGGTCCGCTGTTCGACGCGATCCGCGCCTCGATCGCGATCCCGAGCCTGTTCACCCCGGTGCGTCGCGACGGCCACACCCTGGTCGACGGCGGGCTGCTCAATCCGCTGCCGGTGTCGGCGGTGCTGCACGCGATCACCGACCTGACGATCGCGGTCGACGTCAATGCCCAGGACGAGCGCCCGCGGCGCCGCGCCGGCCCGCCGCCAGCGCCCGTGGCGCCGCCGGCCGACCGCCGGGCGCGCATGGCGCAGTTCGTCGAAGGCCTGTTCGAGCGCGGGGTGACGCCCCCCGAGACGGTGGAGCCGACCTGGCGCGACCTGTTGTCCCGCTCGCTGGAGACCATGCAGGGCGCGATCACGCGGATGAAGCTCGCCACCCACATGCCCGAGATCGTGGTCCGCATCCCGCGCAACGCGGCGGCGTTCTACGAGTTCTACCGGGCCGCCGAGCTGATCGAACTCGGCCGCGCGCGCGCCGCCCGGGCGCTCGACAAGTTCGAGGCCCGGCGCGCCGCGGGCTGAACGGGCGCGCCGGCGCCGGTTCTCAGGATCCGAGACGGTCCGGGGCGACGCTGCGGGTCCCCGCACTGGAGAGCCCGCATGACCACCGCCCCTGCATTGTCCGCGGCCGCCCGTCGCACCGCGACGTCCGCCTGCCGCGCCTGGCTCGCCGCCGGCGTCCTGCTGCTGGCTTTCGTGCCGGCCGCGCGCGGCCATGCGGAATGGCTCGGATGGCTGCCCTTCTGGCTGCTGGTCGCGCCGCTGCTGGTGCTGGCCCAGGTCGAGGCCCTCGACGCCTTTCGCGCCAGCGCCGCCTGGGCGTCGCGCTCGCGGCGCGCGCTTTGCCGCGCTTTCGGTTGTCACGGACAGGCGCGCCGCCTGAACGTGAGTTGCAGCACACCTGCGGTCCAATCCCGACGCCCATGACCGGGCGGAATGCCGGTCCCCCAACCATGCTCCACCGGGTGCTTGACACTTCCCAACGCTGTTGAAAGCCTTGATTGCGGCTCGCAAGCTGCTGGCCGCGCAGGGGGAGTCTGGGTACTCACAATGGATCAAGGAGAGGCAAGGTGAACCTGACATCGCAATGGTTGGCGCAGTCGCGTGTTGGACTTGCGATTGGTGAGGAAGCGATCGGGGTGCGGGGGGGGTGATCACGTTCGAAGATCACCCAGGCGCAAGGACCTTGCTGCACTATTGCTGTCATTCGCCTTGGGCGGACTGGCCGCTACAGCCGATGTCGTAGCGCAGTCGACGTTCCTAATGTTACCAACCCACCTCCTTCGGACGACTGGTGGTACTGGCGCTGGATGAACTTCGTTATTCGTCCACCGTGGGATCCAACCCCACCATCAAGCCCCTACTACGGGCCATATGCGCCTCCGCCGCAGTCGCCCTGTTCCGGCGCCAGTTGCGCCCGTCTCGCCCCCGCAAGGTTGCAGAGAACAGCATATCCCCGCGTCCCATATCGTTGGCGGAGGCTATGCAACGTTCTACCTCTGCGATGCGACAGGTGAGGTGTACTGCGTCATGGACCGACCAGACGATCCTCAATATCGAGTCTGTCCGCAGCCTCGCTAGGATCAATGCCCCACGTGTCGCAAAGCGAAGATCTCACCCAATCGGCTGGCGTGTTTGCGGAATCGAGGAGCCGAAGCGAAATGGTGGTCAATCTTCCCCGACGTTAGGCGCTGCAACCGCGGGGGGGGGGGGGGGGG
>DHLY01000086.1:37431-40325 GCA_002405525.1 Proteobacteria bacterium UBA4656 | reverse complement strand
CGGGGGGCCCCCCCGCGGAGCCTGGAGAGTCGTAAATGAACTCCAAATACAATCGCCGCCGCGCATTTGGCGTTGCGCTCGCGGTGGCCGTGCTTTGTATCGTTGCGTACCGACTCGGCAGCGAGAGGCCCCACGTGAGCGACGAGGCCATCCAACCCTCGCCTCCCGACTCACAGGCCGACGCATGGAGTGATCCGCGTGCGTTCTTTGCAGTGGTGCCGCCTGCGCAGCAGCAAGAGCGCCTGGCTGAAGAGTCGCCGCTGCCCGCCCTGCCGCCCGCGACCGTTCCGTTCGCATTGCAGCTACCAACCTTGATCAGCCGTGCAGATAGGGGGGATGCAGTATCGTCGTGTCGTCTTGCAGTTGGAACGAGTAGATGTGCTGAGCACCTGCAAAACAAGGCATTCGTCGATCAACGACTTTCCAGCTTGAACTCGATAGCTGGATCGCGCTCCGAGACGGTCTGGGTCGAATCGCTTGCCCGCATGCAAGAGTCTCTCGCAGAAAGTGAGGCTTTCTGCGCCGGCTTTACGGCCGATACCTCTATTGATGTCGACAGTTTTCTTTCAAGAGCGGCGCTTACGCCGCAACAGAAAACCGTCCTCGCGACTCGGCTTTCCGGCGGACAAACGCGCAGACTTCAGCCCAACTTTGATGCATCGCGAGCAGCCGACTATGTGCTACCGCAGTTCATCTCTGAGAACATGGTCGACTTCCTCAAGGCTGGATACGCCGCGCGTCAGCCGTTAGCCCTTGAGAATCTGATCTTGGTGCATGCGCCAAGCACGTGGATTGATACTCAAGGTCCCATGGTCCGCCTTCCTGACCAATACCGGTTCCTAGCTTACGCGAAACTGTACGAGCGCTTGTTCGGTGCGGCTGCGCTGGGGCCTCAGGTCGGTCGAATCATGGATGCCGTCTTGAAGTCCACGCCACGTACCGCGCTCCAGCGACTAGATGCCGAAGTCGAGTCTGAAGCGCAACGCTGGGCCAAGGCGCTTGGCGCATCTGGACTGCCTCCCGGCCAAGTTCTCTCGATTCCTCCCGAGCCGACGAATCCAATTGCGGCTTGCGGCGAATGAGCGCTTTCTCTGCGCTACGCCCGGTTAGCCCAGATTTGCATCGCCCTCAGCGGCTGATGCCGAGCCGCTGCCGCTCCATCCGGCGCAGGAAGACGTCCATGATGCGGCGGTACAGGTCCTCGCCGAGGTAGGCGTCCTCGATGCCGGCGTCGATCGACGGATTGTCGTTGACCTCGATGATCACCGGCCGTTCCTTGGTCTGCTTGATGTCCACGCCGTAGAGGCCGTCGCCGATCGCGGTCGTCGCGCGCAGCGCCAGCTTGACCACTTCGGAAGGCGCTTCGCGCACCGGCAGGGTCTTGAAGCCGCCGGAGCGCGCCTTCGCCTTGTCGGCGCCGTGGTCGTAGATCTGCCAGTGGCCGCGCGACATGAAGTACTGGCAGGCGTAGAGCGGCTCGCCGTCGAGCACGCCGATCCGCCAGTCGAACTCGGTGTAGAGGAACTCCTGCGCGATCAGCAGCGAGGTGTTCTGGAACAGCGACTCGGCCTCGCGCTTGAGCGATTCGGCGTCTTCGACCTTCACGATGCCGCGCGAGAACGACCCGTCCGGGATCTTCAGCACGATCGGGAAGCCCAGCCGCTCGGGCAGGTCGGCCAGCCGCCTGGCTTCGTCGCGGAACAGGATCTCGGTGCGCGGGGTCGGCAGCTTGCGCGACTTCAGCAGGTCGGCGAGGTAGATCTTGTTGGTGCAGCGCAGGATCGAGGTCGGGTCGTCGATCACCACCATGCCCTCCTTCTCCGCCTTGATCGCGAAGCGGTAGGTGTGGTTGTCGAGCGCGGTGGTTTCGCGGATGAACAGGCCATCGTATTCCGCCAGCCGCGGGTAGTCGTGGCGGCCGACCGGGTCGACCTCGATGCCGATCTCCTTGCCGGCCTCGACGAAGGCCTTGAGCGCGCGCTTGTTGGACGGCGGCATGGCCTCGTTGGGGTCGACCAGCATGGCGATGTCGTAGCGGTACTTGCGGCGCATCCGGCGCGTGCGCCAGAGCTTCTTGCTGAAGGCATCCAGCGCCTGTGCGAACGCGTCCTCCTGCGCGTCGGTCAGCGCGTGCAGGCTGCCCGGCTTGATGGCGTTGATCTGCCAAACCTTCTGGCGCTCGAACTCGAGCTTGAGGATCGGGCACGGAAAGATGTCGAACACCTGGCGCGCGAGGTCGGCCAGCGGGGCGTAGCTGGTGGTGCCGAAGTAGACCAGCAGGCCGAACTCGGTTGCGTCGCGGCCCTCCGCCGGCAGGAAGCGGGTCAGCTTCTGGTTCAGGTCTTCGATGTCGAGGCCGTAGATCGAGCGCCGCCGCAGGTCGTTGATGCTGCGCACCGATGGAATCACGCGGTGGCCTCGCGCCTCGGCGAGCAGCGAGACGTAGTAGCCGATGCCGAGATACTTGTAGGAGCGGCAGAGGTTGATGACCTGGGTGCGCTCCTGGTCCTCGCCGCCGGCGACCGGCTGCTTGAGGTAGTCGACCGCGGCGACCACGTTGTCGGACGGGTAGAACGAACCCCAGTCCGAGGCCTTCTCGACCACGATCACGAGGCGGCTCATGGCGCGGGATTCCGGCGAGGGGCGGGCGAGGCGCGGCGCGGGGGGGCGTTCTTGTGCATGCGGGCGCGGAGTGTCGCACGCGCGCCGCGCGCCGGGCCATGCCGTCGCGGGCGGCGCGTCGTGCCCGCGGGTCGATCGCGCGCGATGGATCCGCCCCGAGCCGCACCAGTCCGGACCGGTGCCGAGCACGCGCCGTCACAAGCGCACCGGACGGCAGGTCCGCGACAACCTGCTACGGTGCCCCCCCATGCCGCGCCCCCCCGCCGCCCGCG
>DHLY01000086.1:26230-37301 GCA_002405525.1 Proteobacteria bacterium UBA4656 | reverse complement strand
CCGCCCAGCCCGCCGGACAGATGTCGCCGCGCTAGCGGCGCTGGAGGCGCGCTGCTTCTCCTGCGACCGGCTGAGCGCGCGTCAGTATCGCCGCCACGTCGGCAGCGGCAGCGCGATCGTGCTGGCCGCGGCGGGCGACGACGGCCGGTTGCTGGGCAGCGCGGTGGTGTTCCTGCGCGCGGCGAGCCGGGTGGCGCGCCTGTACTCGATCGCGGTCGACCCGTCCGCGCGCGGCCGCGGGCTCGGGGTGATCCTGCTGTCCGCCGCGGAATCGGCCGCGCGGCGGCGTGGTGCGGCGGTCCTGCGGCTGGAGGTCCGGCAGGACAACCCCGCCGCGATCGCCCTCTACGCCGCGCGCGGCTACCGCCTCATCGGCGCCCGCGACAGCTACTACGAGGACGGCGCCGCCGCCTGGCGCTACGAGCGTGACCTGACGGGACCGGCGCCACGGGCATGACTTGTCGCAGGCGCGGCGTGGCCGCGCTTCGGGGCTAGAATTGCAGCCCCTTCGCAGCGGATGACCCCGATGACCCTGTTTCGTCCCTGGTGGGCCGTCCTCGGCCTGGCCGCAGCCCTCCTCGCCGCCTGCGCCGGTCCCGCCGAACGCGGCACCCCCGCCGGATTCGCCGACGGCGTCGAGCCCGAGCAGCTGTTCACCGCCGGCGCCGAAGCCGACCCGCGCGTGGCGGCCCGCGACGCGGCCGGCCGCCCGGTGGCGCCGGTCGCGAGGAAGGTCCCGCATGTCGTGCGCTCCCCGCACGGCGACCGCGAGGACCCCTATTACTGGCTGCGCGACGACTCGCGCAAGGATCCCGGGCTCCTCGCGTGGCTGGAGGCCGAGAACGCCTACAAGCGCGTCATGCTGGCCCACACCGAGGCCGACCAGCAGGCCCTGTACGACGAGATCGTCGGCCGGGTGAAGCAGGACGACGCCTCGGTGCCGGCGCGCAAGAACGGTTGGTGGTACTACACGCGCTACGAGGAAGGCCGCGAGTATCCGGTCATCGCCCGCCGCGCGGCCGCCGCCGGCGCCGCGTACGACCCGGCCGCGCCGGAGCAGGTCATGCTCGACGGCAACGCGCTGGCCGAGGGCAAGGCCTTCTTCCAGATCGGCAACTTCGAGGTGACCCGCGACGGCCGCATCCTCGCCTGGGTCGAGGACACGGTTGGCCGTGGCCAGTGGACCCTGCGCTTCAAGGACCTCGACCGCGGCACCGTCCTGCCGGACGAGATCCCCAACGTCGAGGCGAGCCTCGCCTGGGCCAACGACAACCGAACCATCCTGTACATCGAGAAGGATCCGGTCACCCTGCTCGGTTACAAGGTGCGCAAGCACATGCTCGGCACCGACCCGGCCGCGGACCCTCTGGTCTACGAGGAGAAGGATCGCTCGTTCTACATGGGCGTGTTCAAGTCGCGCAGCGACCGCTTCATCCACATCGGCCTGCAGAGCACGGTGTCGACGGAACAGTGGGTGGCCGACGCCGACGATCCCGCACTGGCCTTCCGCGTGCTGGTGCCGCGCGAGCGCGACCACGAGTACCAGGCCGAGGACTTCGGCGGCGACTGGATCCTCCGCACCAATTGGCAGGCGAAGAACTTCCGCGTGGTGCGCGTGCCGATGGCGAAGGTGGCCGACCGCGGGGACTGGCGCGACGTGGTGGCGCACCGCGACGACGCGCTGGTGCAGGACGTGGTGGTGTTCCGCGACTTCCTCGCCGTCAACGAGCGAAGCGGGGGACTGCGCCAGGTGCGCACCGTGCGCTGGTCGGACGGCCGCAGCGCGCTGCTCGAGTCGGGCGAGAAGCCGTTCACCGCCTACCTCGGCGACAACCCCGAGGTCGATACCGGCACGCTCCGCTACTACTACACCTCGCTCACCACGCCCGGCAGCACCTACGACCTCGACGTGGCGTCCGGGCAGCGCACCCTGCTGAAGCGCGATCCGGTGCTCGGCGACTTCGACCCGGCGCGTTACGCCAGCGAGTTCGTGTTCGCGCCTGCGCGTGACGGCACCCGGGTGCCGGTCTCGATCGTCTACCGCAAGGGCTTCGAGCGCGACGGTACGGCGGCGCTGTACCAGTACGGCTACGGGTCGTACGGCATCTCGATGGATCCGACGTTTTCCAGCCAGCGGCTGTCCCTTCTCGACCGCGGCGTGGTGTTCGCCATCGCGCACGTCCGCGGCGGGCAGGAGATGGGCCGCCACTGGTACGAGGACGGCAAGCTGCTGAACAAGAAGAACAGCTTCACCGACTTCGTCGACGTCACCGGCTTCCTGGTCAGCGAAGGCTATGCGGCCCGGGATCGCGTGGTGGCGATGGGCGGCAGCGCCGGCGGCCTGCTGATGGGCGCGGTGGCCAACCTCGCACCGGACCGGTACCGCGCGATCGTCGCCCACGTGCCCTTCGTCGACGTGGTCACCACCATGCTCGACGAGTCGATCCCGTTGACCACCAACGAGTTCGACGAGTGGGGCAATCCGAAGGACAAGGCGTTCCATGACTACATGCTGTCCTATTCGCCGTACGACAACGTCGAACGCAAGGCCTATCCGGCGATGCTGGTCACCACCGGGCTGTGGGACTCGCAGGTGCAGTACTTCGAGCCGGCCAAGTGGGTGGCTCGCCTGCGCGAGATGAAGACCGACGACAATCCGCTGCTGTTCCGGGTCAACATGGAGGCCGGCCACGGCGGCAAGTCGGGCCGCTTCCAGCGCTTCCGCGAGACCGCCGAGGAGTACGCCTTCCTGCTCGACCAGTTGGGCATCCCGGTGGCCGCGCCCGCGGCCAGGGGCGCGCAGTGAGGGTCCGACGCACGCTCGCTGCGGCGCTGCTGGCGGCCCTGCTGTCCGGCTGTGGCATGAAGGGCGACCTCGTGCTGCCCGACCGCGAGGCGCCGCCGCCGGCGCCCGCGGAGCCGTCGAAGGTGCCCGGCTGATC
This sequence comes from Proteobacteria bacterium UBA4656, assembly GCA_002405525.1. GTDB lineage: Bacteria > Pseudomonadota > Gammaproteobacteria > Xanthomonadales > Ahniellaceae > UBA4656. Next base: position 34,359 of record DHLY01000086.1, on the reverse strand, counting down.
CTGGCGTGCGATGCCGGCGCCCGGGCGCCGTACAATTCGGCGATGGCGTTGCGCTTTTCCAAGATGCACGGCATCGGCAACGATTTCGTGGTGCTCGACCGGCGCGCGCAGCCGGGCCTGCCCGCTGCCGACCTGGTGCGCGCGATGGCCGATCGCCATACCGGCGTCGGCTTCGACCAGATGATGGTGCTGGAGCCGCCGCGGACGCCCGGCAGCGTCGGGGCCTACCGCATCCTGAATGCCGACGGCAGCGAGGCCCGGCAGTGCGGCAACGGCCTGCGCTGTCTCGTGGCCTGGCTGCACCGTGAGGATCCGCTCTGCGGCCTGGTGCAACTCGACGGGCCGGCCGGCCCGGTGGTCTGCGAGGTGCTGGCCGACGGGCGCATCCGGGCAGGCATGGGCGTGCCGGGCTTCGCGCCGGCCGAGGTGCCCTTCGTAGCCGACGCCGAGGTCGATGCTTACGAACTGGACATCGACGGCTCGCCGGTGTCGATCGGGATCGCCTCGATCGGCAATCCGCATGCGGTGCTGGAGGTGGACGATACCGCCACCGCGCCGGTATCGCGCCTCGGTCCCGCCATCGAGCGCCACCCGCGATTCCCGCAGCGCGCCAACGTGGGATTCGCGCAGGTCGTCGGCGCGCGCGCCATCCGCCTGCGCGTGTTCGAGCGCGGGGTCGGCGAAACCCTGGCCTGCGGCAGCGGCGCCTGCGCTGCCGCGGCGGTGCTGCTGCGCCGCGGGCGCGTGGCCTCGCCGGTGGCCGTTACACTGCCGGGCGGCACGCTGGAGATCGACTGGGCGGGCGGCACGGCGCCGCTGTCGATGGCCGGTCCCGCCGCATTCGTGTTCGAAGGAACCTGGAACCCATGAGCGAGATCCCGGCCCGCCGCGAGCTCAGTGACCTCGAGGTCGCCAACTTCCTGCGCCGCAACCCCGATTTCCTGATCCAGTTCCCCGACCTCGCGCTGGTGCTGAAGATGCCGCGCCAGCTCGGGGACACCACTTCGCTGGCCAGTTACCAGCTCGAGGTGTTGCGCGACAAGAACCGCAGTCTCGCCCGGCGGTTGCAGGAACTGATCGCGGTGGCGTCGGAGAACGAGCAGCTGGTGGCGCGGGTACATGCGCTCACGCTGGCGCTGATGCGCGCGGCGAGCCTCGGCGAGACCCTGCGGCGGGTGGTCGCCACCCTCAACGAGGACTTTGCCTCCGACCTGGTGCGCGTGGTCCTGCATGCGCCGCCGGCGGGGCTGGCGCAGGCCGAATGGCTGCTCGTGGCGCCGGCCGAGGACCACAGCCTGCGCCCGCTGCTCGGGGTCGCCGTGCGCGGCGAGCCGGTGTGCGGTCGCCTGTCGCCGGAGAAGCTGGAAGCCCTGTTCGGCGCGCGCGGCGCCGAGATCAAGAGTGCGGTGCTGATGCCGATCCCGGGCCGCGGCCTGATCGCCGTCGCTTCCGTCGACCCGAACCGCTTCCACCCCGGCATGGGCACCCTGTTCCTCAAGCTGATCGCCGACGCGGTGGGTGCGGCGCTGGCGCGGTTCGACGGCTAGGCGGGTCGCGGGAGCCCCGGTGAGCGACCGCGCCGTCCTCGTCGAACGCTTCCTCGGCCACCTGGCGATCGAGCGGCGCCTGTCGCCGCGCTCGCTGGAGGCCTATCGCGACGACCTCGGCCGCTTCTCCGCTGCGCTCGCGCGCGAAGGCGCCGCCGACTGGGCGCGGATTGGCGCGGCGCAGGTCCGCGCCTTCGTTGCCGCCGAGCATCGCGCCGGCCAGTCGCCGAAGACCCTGGCCCGGCGCCTGTCGGCGATCCGGTCGTTCTACCGCTTCCTGCTGCGCGAGGGTCTCGCGCACGCCAATCCCGCCGAAGGCGTGCGCGCCCCGCGCGGCGGCCGGCGCCTGCCCAACGTGCTCGATGCCGACGAGATGTCGGCCTTCCTGGCCCTGCCCCAGGGCGGCGGCATCGCCGCCCGCGACCGCGCGATGCTGGAGCTGTTCTATTCGTCGGCGCTGCGGCTGTCGGAACTGACCACGCTGCGCTGGGGCGCGCTTGACCTCGACGAGGGCCTCGTGCGCGTGGACGGCAAGGGTGGACGCACGCGCATCGTGCCGCTCGGCGGACCGGCGGCGCAGGCCTTGCGCGAGTGGCGCGGCGAGACCGGCGGCGCGGCCGGGTCGCCGGTGTTCCCCGGCCGCGGCGGTGCTCCGATCTCGCCGCGCGCGGTGCAGGCGCGGATGAAGCTGCTGGCGCAGCGGCAGGGCCTGTGGAAGCGCGTGCATCCGCACCTGATGCGCCACTCCTGCGCCTCCCACCTGCTGGAGTCCAGCGGCGACCTGCGCGGCGTGCAGGAGATGCTCGGGCATGCCGACATCGCGACCACGCAGATCTACACCCACCTCGATTTCCAGCATCTTGCGAAGGTCTACGCCGCCGCGCATCCGCGCGCCCGGCGCAAGGGCGGCTGATGGACCTCGCCGCCACGGACGTACTGCTCGCGCTGGCCTTCTTCCTCGTGGCCACGCTGTTCTCCAGCGTCGGACATGCGGGCGCCTCCGGCTACCTCGCGGTGATGGGTTTGCTCGGCATCGCTCCGGCTGTGATGCGGCCGACAGCGCTGGCGCTGAACATCCTGGTCAGCGGCATCGGCACCTGGCGCTTCGCGCGCGCCGGGCTGTTCCAGTGGGCAAACTTCTGGCCGTTCGCCGTGACGTCGATTCCCTGCGCCTTCCTCGCCGCCACGCTGCACCTACCGGCCGAGTGGTACCAGCGACTGGTGGCGCTGGCGTTGCTGATCGGCGGCCTGCAGCTGATCCTCCGAGCGCACGCGGCGGCCGACACCGAGGCGCAGGTCGCCTCGCCCGGTGTGCCCGTGGCGCGCGGGCTGCTGGCCGGTGCGGCGATCGGCACCCTGGCCGGGCTGACCGGCACCGGCGGTGGGATCTTCCTCACGCCGCTGCTGCTGTGGTTCGGCTGGGTGGCGACGCGCAACGCGGCGGCGGTGACCGCGCCCTTCGTGCTGGTCAACTCGATGGCGGGGCTGTCGGGCCAGACCGTGCTGCTGGGCAACCTGCCGCCGGCGTTGCCGCTGTGGTTGGGCGCGGTGGCGCTCGGTGGACTGATCGGGACTTGGCTTGGCACCCGTCGGCTGTCGGTGGCGTCGTTGCGCCGCGCGCTGGGCGCGGTCCTGCTGGTGGCCGCCGCCAAGATGGGGCTGGGCTGACTGGCGGCTGGCGCTTGCAATCGCGGCGGGCGGCCCCAGCTTTCGGGCTCGCTACGGAGACCGCTGATGGCCCTCGAGTCGTTCCACGCCACCACCATTGTCAGCGTGCGCCGCGGCGAACGCGTCGTGGTGGGCGGCGATGGCCAGGTCACGCTCGGCAACACGGTCATGAAGGCCAATGCGCGCAAGGTACGCCGGCTGGGCAACGGCGACGTGCTGGCCGGCTTTGCCGGCGCGACCGCCGACGCCTTCACGCTGTTCGAACTGTTCGAGCAGAAGCTGGAACGCCACGGCGGGCAGTTGACGCGCGCGGCGGTGGAACTGGCCAAGGACTGGCGCACCGATCGCCGGCTCGGTCGGCTGGAAGCCCTGCTCGCGGTGGCCGACCGCCAGACCTCGCTGATCATCTCCGGCAACGGCGATGTCCTGGAGCCGGAAGGGGGCCTGATCGCGATCGGCTCCGGCGGGCCCTACGCGCTGGCCGCGGCCAAGGCCCTGGTCGAGAACACCGAGTTGGGACCGCGCGAGATCGCCGAGCGCGCACTGAAGATCGCCGGCGACATCTGCATCTACACCAACCACCACGTCACCATCGAGGAGCTCTGAGCGCCGCCGCGCGCCGGGCCCCGCAATCCGCTGCGGCGCGCAGCGCGCCGCACAGCCAGGACCAACCATGGATTCCATGACTCCCCGACAGATCGTCGCCGAACTAGACCGCCACATCGTCGGCCAGCAGGCCGCCAAGCGCGCGGTCGCGATCGCGCTGCGCAACCGCTGGCGGCGAATGCAGCTCGATCCCGCGCTGCGCGACGAGGTCGTGCCGAAGAACATCCTGATGATCGGACCCACCGGGGTGGGCAAGACGGAGATCGCGCGGCGCCTTGCGATGCTCGCCAACGCGCCCTTCGTGAAAGTCGAGGCGACCAAGTTCACGGAGGTCGGCTACGTCGGCAAGGATGTCGAAACCATCGTGCGCGACCTGATGGACGCGGCGGTGAAGATGGTGCGCGAGGCGGCCAAGGTCCGCGTGCGGGAGGCTGCCGAGCGCCACGCCGAGGAGCGCATCCTCGACGCCCTGCTGCCGCGCCCGCGCGCGGTGCGTGTGTGGGGCGAGGAACCCAAGGCCACGTCGGAAGAAAGCGGCACGCGCGAGAAGTTCCGCGAGATGCTGCGCGCCGGCAGGCTCGACGAGCGAGAAGTGGAGTTCGAACTCGCCGGCCCCACCGGCGTGGACCTCGTGGCCCCGCCCGGCATGGAGGAGATGACCCAGCAGTTGAAGGGCATGTTCCAGCAGTTGTCCGGCCAGCGCGCAGTCAAGCGCAAGCTGGCCATCGGGCAGGCGCGGCCGATGCTGGTCGAGGAGGAGGCCGGGAAACTGCTCAACGAGGACGAGATCCGCGCGCAGGCGCTGGAGGCCGCCGAGCAGCACGGTATCGTGTTCATCGACGAGATCGACAAGGTCTGCCAGCGCTCGGAATGGGGCGGCGCCTCGGTCAGCCGCGAGGGCGTGCAGCGCGATCTGCTGCCGATCGTCGAGGGTTCCACCGTATCGACCAGGCACGGGCCGGTGAAGACCGATCACGTGCTGTTCATCGCCTCCGGCGCGTTCGCGGTGGCCAAGCCCTCGGACCTGATCCCCGAACTGCAGGGCCGGTTCCCGATCAGGGTCGAGCTGTCCGCGCTCGGTGTGGCCGATCTCGAGCGCATCCTCACCGAGCCGCGCGCGGCCCTGACCCGACAGTACGAGGCCCTGCTGGGCGCGGAAGGTGTGGTGCTGCGCTTCGCCACGGATGGCGTGCGGCGCATTGCCGAACTGGCGCAGCAGGTCAACGAGCGGCAGGAGAACATCGGCGCGCGGCGGCTATCGACCATCCTCGAGCGCCTGCTCGACACGGTGTCCTACGAAGCCCCCGACCGCACCGGCCACGAGGTGCTGGTCGACGCCGCCTACGTCGACGGCCACCTCGAGAATCTGATCCGCAACGAGGACCTGAGTCGCTACATCCTGTAGTGGCGCTCCGCGTGCCGGCGCCCGCGCGCCGGCCGGTGGCATCTGTGGGAGAATGACAGGATGAGCAAGATCGTCGAGATGAAGCAGCGTGGCGTGCGCGCCAAGCTGCGCGAGGCGCACGAAAGCGGCGCCCTGGTGCGCCTGTGGCGCGCCGAGCACGAGGCCGCGTCCTTCACCGGCTTCGTGGTCGGCATCGGCAAGGAGTTCTTCCTGCTGTGGGCGCTCGGCGACTACATCGGCTTCGACGGCATCTATGCGTTGCGCCACCGCGACGTGACCGAGATCGAGGTGCCGGACAAGAACGCCGGGTTCCTGCTCAAGGCGATGGCGCTCAAGGACATCAAGCCGGCCTGGCCGGCCGACTTCAAGCTCGACGATGTCGACGGCGCGGTGCGCTCGGCCGCGGCCAGCGCGGCGGTGATCGCGGTGCACGTCGACACCGAGGGCGACGACGAGATCTGCTACGTCGGCCGCCTGCTGGGTTTCGAGCCCGATGGCTTCCTGCTGCAGGAGATCACGCCCGACGCCGAGTGGCTGCGCGAGCAGTCGTTCTTCGGCTTCGAGGAGGTCAGCGCGGTGGCCTTCAACGGGCCCTACCACCAGGCGCTGGCGCAGGTCGCGGGCACGCCGCCGGACGACATCCGGCCGTTCAGCCGCGACCAGGGGTCGCTGCACTGAGGCTGCGCCATGTCCGCCCGCGATCGCCTGTTCCTGCTGCCTTCTGCGTTCGAAGACCCCGCGGCGGGCCCCGGCCTGTTCCACTGCCCGTACTGCGCGCGGATGACCGGCGTGTTGGCCTATGCCCCGCAGGTGCGCGAGCGGATCGACGTGCAGATCGTCGACTTCCCGCGACCGCGCGCGGCGATCGTGGCCCTGGTCGGCGACGCGCACCAGTCCTGCCCGCTGCTGGTGCTCGCCGACGGCACCGATCCGCTGCCGCCGGGCGCCCAGCGCAGCAGTGCGACCGGTCGCGCCTTCATCGCCGACACGGCGCGCATCATCGACTACCTCGCCGATCGCCACGGCGCGCCGCGCCCGCATCCCTGAGTTCCGCGTGAGCGCGCCGCGCCCCACCGACATCGTGCTGCACCGCGCCTCGCACGTGCTCGAAGTCGCCTTCGACACCGGCGAGCGCTTCCGCCTGCCGTGCGAACTGCTGCGGGTGTATTCGCCGAGCGCCGAGGTGATGGGCCACGGGCCCGGCCAGCGCGTGCTGCAGGTCGGCAAGCGCCACGTCAACATCCGCGGCATCAGCCCGGTCGGCAACTACGCCGTGGCGCTGGACTTCGACGACGGCCACAACACCGGCCTGTACAGCTGGCAGACGCTGTACGACCTGGGCAAGCACCAGGAAACGTATTGGCAGCGGTATCTGGACGAGATGGAGAAGGTGGGGGCCAGTCGGGAGCCGGTGGGATGACGCGCTCCGGCTCGGCCCACGGTTTGGTGCCCTGCGGGGCGCAGAGGGTATAGGGCCCAGGGTATAGGCCGGTTCCTGCCGCGAGGGTCGCACAGCTTCGCAACGTCGTCGCGGTCGATGAACCGAGGTGTCCGCCACTGCGCCCTGTACCCTGGGCCCTATACCCTCGTTACGCCCGGCGGGAGGCGCCACACCCCCACGACCTGCCCTAAACTCCACCGACCATGACGCAAGAAAAAACCCACTTCGGCTACCGCGACGTCCCGACCGCCGAGAAGGCGAAGCTGGTCGATGGCGTGTTCACCTCGGTGGCGTCGAAGTACGACGTCATGAACGACCTGATGTCGCTGGGCATCCACCGCCTGTGGAAGCGGCACTTCGTGGCCACCAGCGGCGTGCGCGCGGGGGACGTGGTGCTCGACCTCGCCGGCGGCACCGGCGACATCGCGATCGCGATGGCGCGCGCGGTGGGCGCCAGGGGCCGGGTGCTGCTCACCGACTTCAACGCGGCGATGCTCGGCGAAGGCCGCGACCGCCTGCTCGACGAGGGCGTGGTGGGCAACGTCGACTGCGTGCAGGTCGACGCGCAGGCGATCCCGCTGCCGGACCGCAGCGTGGACCTCGTCACCATCGCCTTCGGCCTGCGCAACGTCACCGACAAGGACGCCGCGCTGCGCGAGATGCAGCGCGTGCTCAAGCCCGGCGGTCGCGCCCTGGTGCTGGAGTTCTCGCAGGTCACCGCCGCCCCGCTGCGCCCGCTCTACGACCTGTACTCGTTCCAGGTCCTGCCACGGCTCGGCGCGATGGTGGCCCGCGACGCCGACAGCTACCAGTACCTCGCGGAGTCGATCCGCAAGCACCCCGACCAGGACACGCTGAAGGGCATGATGGAAGCCGCCGGCTTCGCCCGCTGCACCTACCGCAACCTCAGCGCCGGCATCGTCGCCATCCACTCCGGCTACAAGGCCTGAATCACGCCCCGCGCAGGATGTCCGACAGCGCGCGCGCGGTCGCGCCGCCGTCGCGCAGGCGCTCGCGACGCGCGAGCAGCGTCTCGCGCAGCGCCGCGCGGCGGTCCGCCGAGCGCGCGAGGTTGACCGCGATGCGCACGTAGTCGTCCGCGTCCGCGGCGACCAGTTCCTCCAGGCCGAGCCGGCGCAGCAGCGCCAGGGTCTGGCGACCGCGCAGGGTGCGCCCCGGCCAGGCCACGGTGGGGATGCCGTGCCAGAGCAACTCGAAACTCGTGATGCCGCCGGAGAAACCCGTGGTGTCGAGGTTGAGGTCGGTGCGCGCCAGTGCCTGCGCCCAGGCCTCGCCCGGCTGGAACGGTGTGATCGACAGCGCGTCGGGATCGTCGACGCCCGCTGCGTGCAGGGCCCGCTGCAGGCGCATGCGCAGCGCGGCCAGCGCGCGCGGGTCGGTGCCCGGCGACAGGTGCAGGCGCGCCTTGGGCACAGCGGCGAGGATGCGCGCGAACAGCGCA
>DHLY01000086.1:19579-26040 GCA_002405525.1 Proteobacteria bacterium UBA4656 | reverse complement strand
GTCGTCGCGCCGCGGTGGCGCGGCAGGCAGCGGCGGCGGCCAGTCGAAATCGCAGCCGAGGCCGGGCAGGCGCAGCAGCAGCTCGACGTAGTCGGCCGCCGCATCGGCGCGCTCCATCGCATCGGGCGCGAGGAAACCGTCCAGCGTCGCCAGCCCGGTGGTCGCGGGATGGCCCCACAGCGCGTACTGTCGCGGCGCGAGGCGCTGCGCGGCCAGCCACAGCATCGCCGCGTCCATGCCGAGGTCGGTGTACAGCACGACGTCCGGCGCCTGGTCGAGGATCCATGCGCGCGCCTGCTCCAGCACCGTGACCTGCGCGAAGCCGTCCAGCCCGGCGGCCAGCCGCTCGGTCACCGCGTCGCGGTGCGGACCGGTGTGCAGCAGCAGGACCTCGAGGGCGGTGCGGTCGAGCCCGAGCAGCACGCGCTCAAACAGCTTCATCACGCTGTGGCCGTGCGCGAGGCTGGTCGCCACCACCACCCGCGTGCGCGGACGCCGCACCGCCATCGGCAGACTCGGCACGTCCTCGGCGCGTGCGGCGACGCGCGCCAGCAGCGCGCCGTGCGCGGCCGCCATCGGACGCAGGTCTTCGACGAGGTAGGGCAGATCGAAGCGCAGGTGGCTGGTCAGCGCGGGCTTGAGCGCGAGGGCCTCGGCGTCGTTGCGCGGCGCATCCGCCAGTGCATCGAGCGCCGTGCGGTAGTCCGCCACCGCGCGCGCTTCGGCCGCCGCGTCGGCGTGCACCGGGCCGTCGTCGAGCGTCGCGCGCAGCCAGCGCGCCGGCGAGTGGCCCGGCTGTCGCGCCAGCACGCCATCCAGCGCCGCGCCCGCCCCATCGCGGTCACCGAGCCGGATCCGCGACAGCGCCAGCACGAAGCGCGACGCCGTGTCGTCCGGATCCAGCGCCAGCGCCTGTCCGGCCGCTTCGGCCGCCGCCGTCGCGTCGCCTGCAGCGAGCGCGGCCCCGGCCAGCGCGCGGGCGAGGCGCGTGCCGGGCGGCAACAGCGCGGCCGCGCGGTACAGGGCCGTGCGCGCCGCGTGCGGTTCGCCGAGCGCGAGCCGCGACTCGCCCAGACCGAGCCAGGCCGCGCCGGCGCCGGGTGCGGCCGCACACACCCGCTCGAACTGCGCCGCCGCCTCGGCATGCGCGCCGGCGGCGGCGTGCAGCATGGCGTGCAACAGCGTGCCTTCGCCCGGCGACGGCTCGCCCGCGGCCGCTTCGCCCGCGGCCGCGCGCGCGCCCTGCGGGTCGCCGCCCGCCAGCCGCGCCCGCGCCAGCGCGAGATGCGCCCACGCCGCCGTCGGGTGGCGCGCCACCGCGTCCGCGGCCAGCGCCAGCGCTTCGGCGGCGCGACCGCCGCGCAGCAGGTCGAGCACGCGGGCGGGCAGGGTGGCGGGATCGAGATCCATCGGCGGCGGTCCGGGCGGCCGAGCATCATGCCAAAGACGCCCAGGCCCTGGGCCTGCACGCGCGGCCTCGACGGGCCTGTCGTAGCATTGCCGATCGATCCCGGAGACCCGCATGCGCCCGATCGTCGCCCTCACCCTGCTCGTCCTGCCGCTGCTCGCCGCGGCGCAGGACCCGCACTCCTACGCCCGCAGCGAGCGCGTGGCGACCACCCACCTGCACCTGGACCTCGAAGCCGACTTCGACGCGCGCAGCCTGCGCGGTTTCGCCGAACTCACGCTCGACTGGCGCGACCCGCGGGCGCGCACGCTGGAACTCGACACCCGCGACCTCACCATCGAGCGCGTGCTCGCGCTGTACGAGGACACCGGCTGGGTGCCGGCGCGGCATGCGCTCGCCGCGCGCGCGCCGCTGCCGCAATGGCGACCGGCGCGGTTCAGCGTCGGCCCGCGCGATCCGATGCGCGGCAGCGCGCTGTCGATCGCGCTGCGCGGCCAGCCCGCCAAGGTGCGCATCCACTACCGCACCGCGCCCGGCGCGACCGGGCTGCAGTGGCTCACCCCGGCGCAGACCTTGAGCGGCGCCAAGCCCTTCATGTTCAGCCAGTCGCAGGCCATCCACGCGCGCTCGTGGGCCCCGCTGCAGGACACGCCGGCGGTGCGCTTCCCGTTCACCGCGCGGATCGTGGCGCCGGACGGACTGCGGGTGGTGATGGGCGCCAACAACGATCCTGCGCAGGACGGCCGCGGCGGCTGGCGCTTCGTGATGCCGCAGCCGATCCCGTCCTACCTGCTGGCGATCGCGATCGGCGAACTCGCCCATCGCGAGGTCGGCCCGCGCACCACGATCTGGGCCGAGCCCGGGCGCCTTGACGCGGCGGCCGCCGAGTTCGCCGACACCGAGGCGATGATCGCCGCCGCCGAGGTGCTCTACGGCCCCTACCGCTGGGGCCGCTACGACCTGCTGATCCTGCCGCCGTCGTTCCCCTACGGCGGGATGGAGAACCCGCGGCTGTCGTTCATCACGCCCACCGTGCTGGCCGGCGACCGCTCGCTGGTGTCGCTGATCGCGCACGAACTGGCGCATTCGTGGTCGGGCAACCTGGTCACCAACGCGACCTGGGCGGATTTCTGGCTCAACGAGGGTTTCACCACGTACGTCGAGAACCGCATCGTCGAGTCGCTGTACGGCACCGATCGCGCCCTGATGGAGGAGCGCGTGGGCCAGGTCGAGCTGCTGGAGGAGATGCGCGAGCTCGCCCCGCACCTGCAGTCGCTGGTGCCCGGCAAGGTCGACGAGGATCCCGACGCGGTGTTCTCCGGCGTGCCGTACCAGAAGGGCGCGTGGTTCCTGCGCACGCTCGAGCAGCGCGTCGGGCGCGCGACGTTCGATCCTTTCCTGCGCGGCTGGTTCGACCAGCACGCGTTCGAGAGCACCCGCACCGACGACTTCGTCGCCTACCTGCGCGAGAACCTGCTGGCGAAGCTCCCCGAGGCGATGCCGGAGACGGAGCTCGCGCAGTGGATCCACCAGCCGGGCGTGCCGGCCTCGGCGCGCAAGGCGCAGGCCGCGCGGCTGGAGGCGATCGATGCGTTGCGCGCGCGCTGGCTGGCCGGCGGGGTCGCGCCCGCCGACTTCGGTGCTTCGTCCTGGACCACGCAGGAGTGGCTGCACTTCCTCAACGCGCTCGGAGACTCGCCGAGCGTCGCGCAGCTCGAGGCGCTGGACGCCGCGTTCCGGCTCTCGCAGGCGCGCAACAGCGAGATCGCGTTCCGCTGGTACATCGCCGGCATCCGGGCGGGCTACGCGCCGGTGCGCGAGCCGCTGGAGCAGTTCCTGTCGACGGTCGGGCGGCGCAAGTTCGTCGCACCGCTGTTCGGCGAGCTCGCGAAGCGGTCCGCGGACAAGGCCTGGGCGACCGCGTTGTACGCGAAGATCCGCGAGCGCTATCACCCGGTGACGCAGGCCGCGGTCGACACGGCGCTGGGAATCAAGGCCGGATGAGCGCGAAGCCGCCTTTCATCCGCGTGGTCGTGGTCTCGCTCGCGGTCGGTATCGGCGCCAAGTTCGCGCTGCTGGGCGCAGCCACGCTGACGCTGGGCTTCGAGCAGGCGCGGCCGCTGCTGTTCCCAGGGACCGGCGTGCTGCTCGCGGCGCTGGCCTTCCCCTTCGTGCGCCAGCGGATGATCGTCCGATGAAGGCTTCGCTCAGGTATTCGTTCGGCCTGCTTGCGACCGCGGCCGTCGCGCTCGCGGTGATCTACCAGTTTGCGCCCGATACGCTGATCGAGGCGCGCTACGCCGCCGAGCGGCTGCGCGCGGGCGCCAGCGCGCATCGAATCAAGGTCGGCGACCATGAATGGTCCTACCTCGAAGCAGGTGCCGGTGCGCCGGTGGTGATCGTGCACGGCTTCGCCGGCAGCAAGGAGTACTGGCTGCCGCTGCTGCCGCACTTGCCGCGCGACCGTCGTTACCTGGTCGTCGACCTGCCCGGCTGGGCCGAATCGACGCGCATCGACGGCGCCGACTACGGCATCCCTGCTCAGGCCGGGCGGCTGGCCGACTTCATCGCCGCCATGGGCCTCGACAAACCCGTCGTGGTCGGCCATTCGATGGGCGGCCACGTCGCCGGCGTGCTCGGCACGCGGCATCCGGACAAGGTGTCCTCGCTGGTGCTGGTCGCGCCGGCCGGGGTGCGCTTCCATGCCAATCTGTTCGCGCAGCGCGTGCTGGCGGGGCAGACCCCGTTCAACGTCGACGACCGCGCCGGCTGGGCGCGGCTGTCGGCCGACCTGTTCGAACTGCCGCCGTGGCTGCCGCCGCGCGTGGTCGACGGGCTGGTGGCGCGCAACCAGGCCAACCATGCGTTCCACGACCGCGTGATCGGCGTGCTCCGGCGCGGCGAGAACGCCTTCCTGCTGGAACAGGAGTTCCCGCTGCTGCGCGTGCCGCTGTCGGTGGTCTGGTGCGAGAAGGACCGCGTACTCGACGTCTCGGGCGCCGAGGCCTTCCGCTACGTGCCGGGTGCGCGCATCACGCTGCTGCCCGACTGCGGGCACATGCCGATGATGGAAGTGCCCGCGGAACTCGCCGCGGCCATGGCGCTCTAGGGAGCCTCTGAACAAGTCGCCACCCCCGCGCCGGAGGTTGTGCGGCCTGCCAGCAAGGCGCGCGTCGCCGGGCGTGGTGGTTCCACGCCCAAGATGCGCAACGCAGTTGGATGGCCGCACAATCCCGGCCCGGAGGGTTGCTTCCGTGTGCGCCCACACCCGCGTTGGACGCCTTGCCCGTGGAACCACCACGCCCTGCGGCGTCCGCCTTGGTGCGGGCGCACACGGAAGCAACGCGGGGGTGGCGACTTGTTCAGAGGCTCCCTAGCGCGGGAGCCGGCGCGCGCCGGCTCCCGCGGGCCTGCGTTACTTCGCAGCCATCCGCGCTTCGTCGGCGGCGCGGAACTCGCTGTCGGGGCTCCACTGCGGGCGCTCGGCGGCGTCGGCCACGCGACGGCCCACCTCGTGCAGGGCCACGATGTCCTCCACCGTGCCGGAGAAATCCCAGGCCGGATCGAACTCGTCGCCGGTCTTGTGGTAGCGCCTGGCGGTGTAGTCCGCGGCCTCCGCCTGGCCGGCGGGCACGCCGCCCTCGCGCAGGTCGAAGCCGCCGCGGCCGTACAGCGCGGGCACGCCGACGCGCGCAAAGTTGAAGTGGTCGGAGCGGAAGTAGAAGCCGGCCTGCGGCGTCGGCTCGGGCACGGCCACGCGGTCCTGGCCCTTGAGCACGTCGACCAGGATGGCGTCGAGGTTCGACTGGCCGTAGCCGATCACCGCGAAGTCCTTCGTTCGCCCATGCACCGGCAGCGCGTCCATGTTGATGCCGGCGACCAGGTTCTTCAGCGGCAGCGTCGGATGCGCGGCGAAGTAGCGCGAGCCGATCAGCCCGGATTCCTCCAGCGTCGGCAGCAGGAACAGAACCGAACGCTTCGGCTTCTGCGGCGCGCGCGCGAAGGCCTCGGCGATCTCCAGCACGCCGGCGGTGCCGGTGGCGTTGTCGACCGCGCCGTTGAACACCAGGTCGCCGTCGGGCGCCGAGAAGGTGCGCCCGAGATGGTCCCAGTGCGCCATGAACACCACCGCCTCGTCCGGGCGCTCGCTGCCGGGCAGCAGCGCCACCACGTTGTCCGAGGTGGCCTCGCGAATCACGGTCTTGAACGCGACCTTGGCCGTGCCGCCGAGCGGCAAGGCCTTGAACCCGCGCTGGTCGGCGGCGAGCTGCTGCTGCTCGAGGTCGAGGCCGGCGGCGCTGAAGATCTGCTTCGCCACGTCGCCGTGGATCCAGCCCTGGAAGGGCAGGCGCGGATCCGGATCCTCGCTGGTCGGCAGGTCGAAGGACGGGCCGCCCCAGGAGTTCTGCACCACTTCCCAGCCGTAGGCCGCGGCCTGGGTCTCGTGGATGATCAGCGCGCCCGCCGCGCCCTGGCGCGCGGCTTCCTCGAACTTGTAGGTCCAGCGGCCGTAGTAGGTCATCGCCGGGCCCTTGAAGAGTTCCGGGTCCTTGCGGATGAAGCCGGGGTCGTTGATCAGCATGACCACGGTCTTGCCCTTGACGTCGAGGCCCTCGTAGTCGTTCCAGCCGTACTCGGGCGCGATCACGCCATAGCCGACATAGACCAGTTCGCTGGCCTCGACCGCGATCTCCGCCTGGCCGTTGCGCGAGCCGACCACGACCTGGTCGCCGTAGGCCGGCGCGATGTCCTGGCCCTTGATCGAGAACGACACCACCGCGCCCGGCTGCACGCGGGTCTCGACCATCGGCACTGACTGGAAGAACGAATCGCCGTTGCCGGGCGCAAGGCCGATGCGCTCGAACTGCGCCTTCAGGTACGCCGTGGTCATGCGCTCGCCGGGGCCGCCGGGCGAGCGGCCCTCGAATTCGTCCGAGGCGAGGGTCTGGATGTGGGCGGCGAGGTCGGCGGCGGTGATCGCCGGCTCGAAGGTGTGCGGGGCCGCGGGCGACTGTGGGGCGTCCGCGGCCACCGGGGCCGGCGCGGGCGCGGG